>RFTK01000082.1 GCA_009923505.1 Betaproteobacteria bacterium | reverse complement strand
CATAACCCCTTGCCCTGGCCCAGTGTGGAGGAGTTGCAGGCGCCGGCCTGCTGGTGCGGCCTGCAAGGATGCCTAGAAACCTGGGTCAGTGGTCCTGGCTGGTCTCGCGATTTTGAGCGACGCACAGGCCGTGTATTGACCCCCCCTGACATTGTGCAGGCGATGCAACACGGCGACGCCCAGGCACGTCAAAGCGTGAACGATTGGGTCGACCGCTTGGGGCGAGGTCTGGCACAAGTGGTGAACCTTCTCGACCCGGATGTGGTGGTACTCGGCGGTGGCTTGAGTCTTATTCCCTCGGTGTCGCAGTGGCTGGAAGCAGCCATTCCGCGCCACACGTTCTACCGGGGCGTTCACACCCCCGTTCGAGTGGCCTTGCATGGCGACGCCTCGGGGGTGCGGGGCGCTGCCTGGCTGGCGCGTTAGAGAGACTGATCGCGCACCTGCTGTGCTGTCGCCTTGATGCGATCGTTCTCGGCCCTCAGGCGTGCAATGTCCTGCGCGCTCAGACCTTCAACACTCAGGTAGTGGCGCTTCCAGTCCGGATCTCCTGGCCAGCGCAGCGGGTTACGCACGGTGGTGCGGGCCTGTGTGGCATCGCGCAACACATCGAAGGCCGCACGAAGTGTGGCCTCTTGCGAGGCCAGGTCGTAGGGCAGCCCGGCAGCGTGTCCCAGCGGAAGGTCGCTGAACAGCAGTCGCGGCACGCCACAGTGCTCCACAATGTCCAGCGCCGCGCCCAGGATGACCGTGGCGATGCCGTTGGCCTCCAGCAGTCGCGCCACCAGGCTCAGGGTCTGGTGACAAACCGGGCAATTGGGGACCAGGATGGCCGCATCCGCACCATCGGCCTGACAGCGGCGCAACACCTCAGGGGCATCGACCTCGAGGGTATGGCGCTGGCTGCGGTTGGTGGGCACACCATGAAAACGCGCGGTCAGTGATCCGATCTCACTGCGATCAACCGCGCGACGCAAGGCTGGTAAAGGGAACCAGGTGTTGCTGTCGTCGCTCAAATGTCGGCGGTCCACCATCACATGCGAGACGCGCACATCGTGGTCTTGGGTGGTATCGCCGGAGTACACCTGGTAGAACTTGGCGGCTGCGTTGTAAGGTGCGCTGGCGTCCTGCGGACCCTTGTCCGGCTGGTAGGGCGCTGCGGTGGTGAGAAGTACCACACGCGACGCGGCCAGGGGTTTCTTCAAGGGCGTGAAGGGTACCTCATCGAAGTGCGCGTAACGATAGGGATTGTCATAGCCCAAGGTTGCGTACCAGAGACGGGTGCGGTCGATATACGGCAGGGGCTGATCGTGCTGCTGCAAATACGTGTCGCGCAGTTCGCGCTTGAGCACCTTGCCAATCTCGCTGCGTGGCAGTGCCGTGGTCAGGACGACATCGGCCACGCGCTGGGTTTTGCCCACGCGCTGGTTCACAAACTCACGCAGGCTCTCGGCACTGGCGTGACTGTTGACCCGTCGAACTACAAAGGCCACGGGCGTTTCGCCCCACTGATGGGAGGGAACCCCCACCACGGCACATTCCTTCACACCGGGATGCTCTCGCAATTCGGCTTCGATGTCAGAGGGGTAGACATTGAAGCCACCCGTGATGATCATGTCCTTTTTCCGATCCCCCAGAATCAGGAATCCGTCGGCATCAAAACGACCGACGTCGCCCGTGCGAATGAATCGCTTGCCCGTGGGGTCATACCACTCCACCTCACGGGTTTTCTCGGGCATGCGGTGGTAGCCTTTCATGATGGCGGCCGAATGACCCACCACCTCGCCGCTTTCACCGGGCTGCACTTCCACGCCCTGCTCATCGATCAGCCGAATGTCATGGCCTGCCGCAGGGCGGCCCACGGTGTGCAGCTTGTCCGGGTGGTCATGGGCATACAACTCGGTACGGCCCCCACCCTCTGTCATACCGTAGTACTCGGTGAGCCGACCAGGCCAGCGCTGGAGCACCTGACGCTTCAAGTCGGCACGGAACGGAGCGCTGGTCACAAACTTGGCCTGAAAGCTACTCAGGTCGTATCGGTCGAACTCTGGGAAATCCATCAGTCGCTGGTATTGCACCGGTACCAGCATGGTGTGCGTGGCACGGTGAGCTTGTGCCAGTTCAAGGTAGGACCGCACCTCAAACTTGGGCATCAGAATGCTGGTGCCCCCCAGGCCCAGGGTGGGAATGAGGGAAACCAACGTGGTGTTGGAGTACAGCGGCGTGGCCACCAGGTTGACGGAGTGGGCGTCGTAGCCGTTGGCGTGCGCCCGCTGAATTTGTGCCCACCGCATGCTCCAGGGTTGCAGGATGCCTTTGGGTACACCGGTGGTGCCGGAGGAGTAAATGAGGTTGAACGCCCAATCCGGTTGCGGTTGCACAGGGGTGGGGCGCGCCGATGCGCCAGCTTCATGCAGCCAGGCTGTCCAGGCTTGCCCGGCATCACTGTCGTCCAGTGCCACGCAGGGCCAGTCTTGTTGTGTCGAGGCCGGGAGTCGGTCGCGACTCTCTGCGTCCAGAAACAGATAGCGCGGTTGCGCGTTGTCCAGCATGGCCGCCAGATGCGCCGCCGATGAGGAGGGCGCTAGCGGTGCCGCAATCAGACCGGCCCGCAGGCCCGCCATAAACGCCACCACATAGTGAAGGGAAGACTGCGCACACAAGGCAATCACGTCACCGGGTTGCAAGCCTTGTTGTTGCAGACGTGCTGCCATCTGGTCCATCAGCCGGTCCAACTCGGCGTAACTGAGGACGTGGTCTTGACACTGCAGGGCTGGATGTGACCCGTGCGTCAGGGCATGCTGATGGATGAGATCGGGCAGTGAGCCAAACGGTTGCTCAAGCGGGTTCATGGGTGGAAAGAAAACAGACAACCAGGGAGCCGGCAGAACCCCAGGTCCGCGGCACAGTGGTCTCATGTTAACCGAGGCCTGCTGCCCGTTCAGTCTTCAGCCGGGCCATCCACCACTGGCGGGCAGCAGGCCTGAATCAGGCCCGAAAGTCGACGATGTGTTGGCCGTTGGAGGCGCGGTGGACGCGAACGGGCGCAGGCAATGACGATGAGGGTGACGGGCTGGCCGTGAGACGCGTGGGTGCGTCCTGAGGGTCGTCGTGGGCATGCACCATGTCGTTCCAGAGCGTCAAGCCTTCATCACGCAATTCCTGTCCCAGTTGCTGCGCCACTTTGAGATTGCTGCTTTGCAAAGCATTGCCGATACGGTGCAACAGGGGTTGCTGGCTCAAACCGGGATCGGCCTGTACCAAGCCGGCAAATTGCATCCGTGCACCATCCAAATTTGCACCTTCAAGGGCGTGTACGAGGTTAATCAGCCAGTGCGCTCGCCGCCGGCGTTGATCGGGTGCGAACACGCCGCGGCCCCGGCCGTGACCGCTCGGTGCCTCAACACGCATACCTGACCAGGACTCCATGATGCATCCTTGCTGTGGACTCCCGCCGGAATAGACAGGAAGTCAGTCCAGAATCGACCTCATCTTGAGAAGCTTGAGGGTGGGGGAGTCGCCATTGACAGCCGTGAAGAGTCAGGGCAACCTAGAACCCGCATGACGTAGTCACGTCATGGCGTGCACAACCTCATCTATTCACAGGAGACTCAAGGCATGAAGCGTCGTCAATGGATTCAGCAAGGTGGTCTGGCCGGTATTTTGGCGGCGGGCACCGCTCCCGCATTTGCCCAGGGTTTGCCCGAGGTTCGCTGGCGTCTAACCTCCAGTTTCCCCAAAACCCTGGATACCCTGTTTGGCGCGGCCGACAATGTGGCCAAGCGTGTGCTCGATGCCACGGGCGGTAAATTCCAGATCAAGACCTTCGCGGCCGGAGAAATCGTGCCGGGGTTGCAGGTGCTGGATGCCGTGCAGAACGCCTCTGTCGAGGCTGGTCAGACGGCGATGTACTACTACTTCGGAAAAAACCCTGCGTTTGCCTTTGCGACGTGCCTGCCCTTTGGCATGAACGCACGCCAGCAAAACGCCTGGTGGTATTACGGGGGTGGGGAAGAGCTCTACAACGAATTCCTCAAGCCCTACAACTGCTATGCCATACCTTACGGCAACACCGGCACACAAATGGGCGGCTGGTTTCGCAAGGAAATCAAGACTGTCAACGACCTCAAGGGCTTGAAGTTCCGTGTCGGCGGCGTGGCCGGACAAATCCTGTTGCGCCTGGGCGTGGTGCCGCAACAGATCGCGGCCGGTGACATTTACCCCGCATTGGAAAAAGGCACGATTGATGCCGCCGAGTGGATCGGCCCGCACGACGATGACCGGTTGGGCATCTCCAAGGTGGCCAAGTATTACTACACCCCAGGCTGGTGGGAAGGCAACTCTTCCGGTCACATGATCGTCAACCTCAAGGCCTGGGAGGCACTCCCCAAGGAGTATCAACAGATCTTCGCCGCAGCGTGTGGCGAGTCCAATTCGATGGCCATGGCGAAGTACGACCACCTGAACCCGATTGGACTCAAAAAACTCATTGCAGGGGGTGCACAGCTGCGCGTGTTCCCCAAGGCCGTGCTGGATGCGTGCTACACCGCGACGCAGGAGCAGTATGCGGAGTGGGCAGGCAAGCACCCGGAGTTCAAGACCATGCTGACCTCTTACATGAACTACCTGCAAGAGGAAGTGGCCTGGTTCCGGGTGGCGGAAGGCAGCTTCGACAGTTACATGTCGCAGGCCTTGCAAAAGAAGCGCAGTTGAAAGATTGAGGGCATCCAGGGCAGCGCCGGGCTGGCGCTGCCTTCGTCAAGCCCGATACCAGGCCCGTACCGCGGCCAGGTAGCGCTGAACCCCTTCTGAGACGGTGGCTGCATCGAGCGCGCCGTAAGACAGCCGCTGGTAATTCGCTCTGGCAGTGTCTGTGAGCCCGAAGGCAAACCCAGGGATACAGGCCACCCGGTGCTGTTGCGTCATGAAGGTGTTGAAGGCCAGCGCGTCGCTGACACCCGGCAGCTTCATCAAAACATAAAAAGCGCCTTGCGTGTGCGGGTACTCGACCAGATCACCCAGCGTATCCAGCGCCGCGTGCACGGTGTTGCGGACCCGCCCCAAGGCTTCGATGTGGGGGGCCACCCAGTCACGACCCAGCTTGAGTGCCTGCAGGGCAAGCACCTGAGAGATGACGGGCGCACAGATGATGTTGGTGTCCTGCACCTTGTTCATGGCGTCGAACAAGTCACGGGGAAACACGACATAGCCGACCCGCCAGCTGGCCATGCCGTAGTTCTTCGACATCGAGTAGAACGACAAGGTGTGCGCGTGCGCCCCTGGAATGGAACCGGGCGAAAAATGCCGGGCCCCGTCGTAGGTGAAGTATTCGTAGGCTTCATCGCAGAAGTGATACAGCCCATGCTGCGCACACAGGGCATTGACGGCACGCAGGTCTTCCTCGCTGTACACCGCACCTGTCGGGTTGTTGGGCGTGACCGTGATGATGGCCCGGGTGCGCGGGGTGACGGCACTGGCCAGCGCATCCACATCCAGTCCCCAGTCCGAGCGTGTGGGCACGGGCACCGGCACACAACCAGCCATGCGGATGGCCATCTCCTGGTTGAAGTAATAGGGCATGGGGAGGATGAACTCATCCCCTGGATCCGCCACGGCCAGCACGGCATTCAGGAAGGCCATGTTGCTGCCCGCCATGACCATGACCATGGATTGCCCGGCACAGACGATGCCGTTTTCACGCGCGAGCTTGCGTTCAATCTCCTCCACCAAGGGCTGGTAGCCGGTGACGGCCTGGTACTTGTGCAACTGGGCCTCGGCCATGAGCTCGGGCAAGGCTGCAATGGCCTCGGCAGGCGGGGCATAGCTCACCACCCCTTGGCCCAGGGAGATGGTGCCGGGTGTGGCGCGGGCGAGGGCCGCAATGGTGGGGATGATGGGGGTGTCAACCCCGTCCATGCGAAGAGAGTGTCGCTTCATGTCAGACGTTTCAGGCGTGATCGAGTATTCTTCCACAGAAGTTCCAGTGCCTGCGGTGTGACGCTCCCCGGTGTGACCCGCTTGCGCCTCTTTTGAAAGTGCTTCATGAATCTGTTTGACCTCACAGGCCAAGTGGCCGTTATCACCGGTTCCAGCCGTGGCATTGGCCGCGCCATTGCCGAACGCATGGCTGAACACGGGGCTCGGGTCGTGATTTCCTCGCGCAAGGCGGATGCCTGCGAAGCCGTGGCGCACGATCTACAACAGCGGTTTGGCGCTGGCTGCGCCGTGGCCATTCCGGCCAACATTTCCTCCAAGGACGACTTGCAGCATTTGATGACCCAGGCTCGCCAGCAACTCGGGCCGATCGATATCCTGGTGTGCAACGCCGCCAGCAACCCCTATTTCGGCCCGCAGGACGGGATCTCGGATGAGCAGTTCCGCAAGATCCTGGACAACAACATCATCGCCAACCATTGGATGATCAGCATGGCGGTGCCCGAGATGAAAGAGCGGCGTCGCGGCTCCATCATCATCGTCTCGTCGATAGGGGGCTTGCGGGGTTCGCCCGTGATCGGGGCTTATTGCATCAGCAAGGCCGCTGACATGCAACTGGCCCGCAACCTGGCCGTGGAGTACGGGCCTCACAATATCCGTGTGAATTGCATCGCGCCGGGTCTGATCAAGACCGATTTTGCACGTGCGTTGTGGGAGGATCCTCAGATGCTGTCGCGCCGCACCGAGACCACGCCGCTGCGCCGCATTGGCGAGCCCGACGAGATTGCTGGTGCTGCCGTGTTTCTGGCTTCACCCGCAGGCTCCTTCATGACCGGTCAAAGTCTGGTCATTGACGGGGGGGTGACCATTGGCAGCTGATGTGGTTGAGCCAGGGGTGCGAGCTTCAGGCCTCCAGGCCCGACGGGTCTTCCGGGAACACCGCCATGCCGCCCGCATTGAGCTTCATGAGGAAGTAGAAATGCCGCAACTCGGCCTTCTCGCAGTCCGGTGCGCCCAACCAGCGTGCCAGGGCGTGGGCCGGGATGAACATCTGCTTGGAGCCGAAATCGACCCCCACACGGAAATAGCCGTCCGTTGGCTCGGAAAATTCGAACACGCGCCCGGTCTGTCCGACCGGCCACGGCTTTTTGAGCACGATGACCGTTCGTCCCGGACGGGCGAGGTAGTCAAAGGTGTCCTCGTAGGCCTCCCGGTGGCGCGTGTGTTCAACCAACGCGTTGGCGGTGACCTGCTCAATAAATTGTTCAACTTTCATGCCCCTAGGATCGGCCTCATTCACCGGAACTTGAGGGCCAGGCGCGCTGTCTTTTTTTCATCATGCGAATTTTCTCGCTGGCTCATCCGGCCGGCGTCGCATGGTCAGTCAACCAGGAGTGAGCATCATGTTTTACGGTGAAATCGAGGGTGGCGGTTTTGAGGTGATCGAGCCCGAGTTTGCGGGCTGCTTTGTCGGGCACGCGCGCCTGGAGCGACTCTGGACGGGGTGCCGCTGGGCGGAGGGTCCAGCCTGGTTTGGGGGGGGGCGTTACTTGATTTGGTCAGACTTGCCCAACAACCGCCAACTGCGCTATGACGACACCGACGGATCGGTCTCGGTTTTTCGACAGCCCAGTGGCTTTTCCAACGGCAACACCGTGGACCAGCAAGGTCGTCTGATTTCCTGTGAGCACCAGAATCGACGCGTCACCCGCACCGAACACAACGGGGCCATCACCGTGTTGGCCAGCCACTACCAGGGCAAACGCTTGAATTCACCCAACGACGTGGTGGTGAAGTCGGATGGCTCGATCTGGTTCACCGACCCCAACTACGGCATCATCGCCGACTATGAAGGTAACCGTGCCGAGCAAGAGCAATCCGGTTGTCATGTGTACCGCATCGACCCGCACTCGGGCGAGTTGACCTGCGTGGCCGATGACTTTGATCATCCCAACGGGCTGGCCTTCTCGCGCGACGAACAACAGCTGTTCGTCGCGGACAGCGGGTTCACCGAATCGCCCCAGGGGCCGCGCCACATCCGTTGTCTGGACGTCAACGCCAGCGGCACAGGACTCACACGCTCGCGGGTGTTTGCTGAGTGCACCCAGGGTGTTTTTGATGGGTTTCGCATCGATGAGCAGGGACGCGTGTGGGCATCCAGCGCCGGGGGGGTGAACTGCTACGCGTCCGACGGTCGACTGATCGGCAAGGTGCACGTGCCCGAGATGGTGGCCAACGTCGAGTTTGGCGGTTTACATCGCAACCGCCTCTTCATTTGTGGCACCACCTCGCTGTACGCGATCTATCTCAAAATCAACGGCTGATTTGCAGGGCCCAGCTCGGCGGGGCCCGTGGCGTGATCAGGGTTTGATGTTGCCGCGCCGAATCACCTCGGCGAAGCTGGCGGAGATCATCTTGAGGTACTTGGTGAAGTCCTCAGGCCGGCGGTAATCAATTTCGATGGAAATACCATCGAAGGCCTTTTTCATCTCGGGCGTCTGCATGGCTTTTTCCAGCACACCGGTCAGTTGGTCGAGGATGGGTTTGGGAGTGGAGGCCGGCGCCATCATGCCAAACCAGGCGCCCAGATCAAAGCCCGGAATGCCGGCTGCCACGGCCAGCGGAGGGATGCCCGGGGTGACGCTGCTGCCTTTTTCGAGTGAGACGCCGTAGGCTTTCAATCGCCCGTTGCGGATGAAGGGTTGCGTAGAGCCCGCGGTTTCAATGCAGTAGGCCACCTGGCCGCTGATGACGTCGGTCAGCGCCGGCACCGAGCCCTTGTACGGCACGTGCGTGGCTTGCAGACCCAGCGAGGCATTGAAGGCCTCGCATATCAGGTGAGCAGTAGCCCCGGTGCCCGACGAGGCGAATGAGTATTTGTTGGGATTAGCCTTGATCAGGGCGACCAACTCCTTGGCATCCTTGGCCGGAAACTCCGGGTTAGTGACCAGCAAATACGGCGACAGACCCAGCATGGCGATCGGTTGCAGGTCCTTTTCCGAGTCGTAGGGCGTCTTGGTGAAGAGGGGGCTGATGCTCACCGGGCCGCTGGAGGCTGCCAGCAAAGTGTACCCATCACCGGGTGCCTTGGCCACGGCATCAGTGCCAATGGTGCCGCCAGCGCCTGCACGGTTGTCGATGATGAAGGGCTGCCCCAGGATCTTGCTGAGTTCCTGGCCCAGGACGCGGGCAGCCAGGTCGGTGGCCTGACCGGGGGGCCAGGGCACCATCAGCTTGATCGGACGGTTGGGATAGGCCGATTGAGCCAGTGCGCCGCTGGACAGTCCCCAGAGACTGGCCGCGCCCAGCGCGGTGGCCTGACCCATCCAGTCACGGCGGGAAAGACCCTCGTTGCGTTGAATCGTCTGAAGTTTGCGTGTCATGGGAACATTCCTGGCAGGTTCAAAAGATGCATCAATGCGTCAAGGTACCATCAAACAGGCATGGCCGGCATGAGGGGTGACCCCATGCTCAGGGTCAGGCATCAAGCGGCGGCCAATGCGCGCGCCGAGGACACTTGCTCAAGGAGGGACACATGGCCCCACAAGGCCTCGCGGTCGATGTCGGACTGGCGCTGGGTGCAGTCCATGAACTTGGTGCGCATCTCTTGTTCGGAGAGGATCAGCTTGGCATTGCCTCGGGCAAACCGGATGTCGCCGCTGTCCAGCACCCGACCGTCATCCAGCTCCAGCTGCACCCGATCATTCATCGCAAAGATGGGCTCGACGGTGCAACGTGAGTCGTCGGTGCTGATGTCCAGTCGCTGCATCAGCGCACGGATCGGGACCTCATTGACCACCGAATCGGTCAACTCGTTCAAGCCCACGCGGCCGTGCACCAGCGCAGAGGCCACGGCAAATTCCAGACTGAATTTGGCTTCCAGGCCCGTCACCGGGGCATGGTTGCGCAGCATCGAGGCCTGTGCCACGCCAATGCGGGCGCGAATGGCTTTGACGCGTGACGCCTCGACGCCATGCTCACGTTTGAGATCGAGAACGCCATCGATGACCCGGTGCGTCGCATAGCAGGTGGGGTACTTCTTGATGGACAAACCGTAATCGAGGATGCGCAAGGTGCTGCCCAGCTGTGGGCACGGTGAGGTGCGGTCCGCATGGCCACGGGGCGACAGGGCCGCCAGGTAGCCGGCGTGGTGCTCGAACACATCGGGGGCGGCGGTCAGCCCGAGTTTGGCGAACTGCACGGCCTCCAGGCCACAAGCGGCGGCGCGCCCGGCATGCAGGGGTTTGGTCATGGTGCCAAAGTTCGCCACCAGTCCGCTGGCCATGCTGGCGGACAAGGCGAGCGCATGCTCAATTTGCGCCAACGGTAAGCGATGCAGGTAAGCCGCGGCCGCACAGGCCCCCACCGTGCCCAGCACAGCGGTCGGGTGCCAACCCTTGAGGTGGTAGGCATCGGTCTCACGGGAGAACAACTCAGCCCATACCTCGTAGCCCACCAGATAAGCGCGCAGCAACTCTGCCCCCGAGGCATTGACCTCCTCGGCAGCAGCCAGAACCGCCGGGACCAGCACGGTGCTGGGATGCCCGCCTAGCGCCACATCGTCAAAGTCCAGGGCATGACCCGCGGTGCCGTTGATCAGCGCCGCATCGGCGGCATTGAGTCGCTCACGACCCAGCAGCACCGAGGAGGCGCCAGCGGCAGGATGCCGAGCCGCCACGAACTGGCGCGCGATCTGCACCACCGGCTCATCGCGCCCGGCTACCAGGGTGGCCAGGGTGTCGGCAAAGCCAGTCTTGATGATGCGCACGGCTTCATCCGGCAGTGTCTGTGGCCAACCCGGTTGATGCACAAAGGCGGCCAGCGCGGCAGTTAATCCAGACATGAGGGCTCCTTGATGGGATATGAGGTCAGGCGTCGGTGATGGGGTGTCGAGATTGGCTTCAGGCCACGACCGCTTCACGCGCCGGGTCCTGCATGGTGCGGTAGTGCGTGGGCAGACCCGCGCGGGACAGTGCGCCATGCATCTCGATGTCTGGCAAGGCCTCTCGAATGATCTGACGGATGGCGATCAGTTGTTCAATATCAACACCGGTGCGCAGGCCCATGGAATCGAGCATGAAGCACAGGTCTTCCATGACGATATTGCCCGTGGCACCCGGTGCGAAGGGGCAGCCGCCTATGCCGGCCAGCGACGCGTCAAAGTGGCGAATGCCACACTCCAGAGCGGCCGCTACGTTGGCCAGACCGGTGCCGCGAGTGTCGTGAAAGTGTGCAGCGATGACCTTGTCACCCAACTCCGCCTTGAGTGCCTTGAACACGGTCCGTACCAGTTGTGGATCGGCATAGCCCACGGTGTCGGGAATGACCAATTCATCGGCACCTGCTTCGGCCAGCAGGCAGGCGTACTTGACCACATCGCTCACCGCAACACGGCCTTCGTACGAGCAGCCAAAGGCGGTGGCCAAGCCGGCAACGATCAAGGGACGTTTGTCAGCAGGTTGCGAGCGCACCAATTCGACGATGCGGTGAAAGTCCGCTACCGACTCCTCGCGCTCACGCCGTACATTCTTGAGGTTGTGGGTCTTGCTGGCAGACATCACAAAGTTCAGCTTGTGCACGCCCAGTTCAAGTCCTCGCTCGGCGCCGCGGTAGTTGGGAATGAGCGCGGCCACCGTGAGGCCGGGTACTGTCAAGGCGCCGACAGATACCGCCTCGGCGTCCACAAACTGGGGCACCACCTTGGCGGGCACGTACGACGTGACCTCAATTTCACGCACACCCGCCTGGGCCTCTGCGGCAATCCAGGCCAGCTTGCGCTCGGTGGGCATGAAGACTGGGTGAATCTGCAGGCCGTCGCGCAGGCCCACTTCGCGAACCACAACATCAATGGTGGACATGGTTGACTCCTTATTTCCCTTTGAACACGGGCTTGCGTTTTTCGTTGAAGGCCAGCACGCCCTCGTAGCGGTCTTCGGTTTCCACCAGGTGGTTGTAGGCCTCGACCTCGAAGCGGAAGGCGGTGCGCAGTTCCATCTCGCCGCCATACCGAACCGACTTTTTGATCTGACGAACTGACAGCGGGGCATTGCCCGCGATGGTGGTCGCGGTTTTCAAGGCCAGGGGCAACACCTCCTCGGGCTCGGCAATTTCGTTGAAGAGGCCCCAGGCCAGGGCCTTCTGGGCGTTGATCGGCTGGCCGGTCATCAGGATTTCCTTGGCGCGGCGCTGACCCATGGCGCGCGGCAGGTTTTGTGTGCCACCGGCACCCGGCATGATGCCCAGCGTCACCTCGGTGAGCGCAAAGCGCGCGGCGCTCGAGGCATAGGCAAAGTCGCAGCTAAGCACAGTTTCAAAGCCGCCGGCATAGGCGTGACCATTGACCGCAGCGATGACCGGAATGGGCAAGTCGGTGAGGGTCCAGTACATGCGCTCAAACAATTCGTGTTGCTTGATCCACTGTGCCTTGGTCATTCCGTTGCGTTCCTTGAGGTCGCCCCCCGAGCAGAAAATTTTGTTAGGGCCAGCGCCGGTCAACACAATGCAGCGCACATCCCCCGCATCCTCGGTCAGACGGGTCCACAAGTCGAGCAGGTCACGGCCCATCTGCGTGCTGATGGCATTGCCCACCTCGGGACGGTTCAGCGTGACTTTCAAGACATGGGGTGCAGCCATCTCGGTGAGGACGGTTGCGTAAGCGGGCAAGGACAGCGTCATGAATTCAACTCCTGGGAAACAAAATCGATTCGGTATGCTCGCCCAAGGTGGGGGGCGGACCACTGGAAACCGGACGCTGTCCGTCCAGGCTCAGTGGCAAGGCAACAAACCGCATGCCGGTACCCGGCACGGGTTGGATCAGTCCCAGCGCCTGGGTTTGCGGGTGCTCCGCCATCTGCCCGATGGACTGCACGGGCGAGCACGGAATGCCCGCAGCCTCCAGCGCCGTCACCCACTCGCGAGTCGGGCGCTGAGCCATGATGCCGTCGAGCATGTGGTACAGCTCAATCTGGTTGCGTACCCGTGAGGGGTTGTCGACAAACCGGGGGTCCTCGATCCACTCGGGATGTCCCACCACTTGCGCCAGGTTGCGAAAGAGGCTGTCACTGCCCGCGGCGACGACCACTTCACCATCCAGCGTGATATAGGCCTTGTAGGGAGCAATGCCCGAGGCGCCCGACCCTTGCTTTTGTGGGCTGTCGCCGGTGCACAGGTATTGCGCGGCCAACAATGACGTCCAGGATGTGGCCGTTTCAAACAGGGACACGTCGACCACACGGCCACGCCCGGTCTGCTGGCGTTCGTACAACGCGGTGAGAACGCCCACCACCGACCACAGGCCAGTCCCCATGTCCACGATGGAGGCGCCCACCCGCACCGAAGGCCGGCCAGGTTCGCCGGTAGTACTCATCACGCCCCCAAAGGCCTGCATGAGGGGGTCGTAGCCAGGGCGGTCTTGCAAAGGTCCGGTGCGACCAAAGGCGCCCAGGTTGCAATAAACCAGTGAAGGCTTTTTCGCGAGCAGAGTGGGGCCGTCCAGCCCCAGTTTCTCGACATGCCCAGGCCTGAGGTTTTGCAGCACCACATCGGCGCGGTCCAGGATCAGTTGGTGAAGCGCTTGCGCGTCTTTGGGCTCGCGGAAATTGCACACCACCGACGATTTGTTGCGGTTCAGCGATTGGAAAAATGCCGAGGCGCCTTCCCAAAAAGGTGGGCCCCAGCGACGAGCGTCATCGCCGTCGGATTTTTCCACTTTGATGACGTCGGCGCCGAGTTCGCTCAGGATGTGGCCCGCGAAAGGTGCGGCCACGCTATGACCAAGTTCGATCACCACCAGTCCCTTGAAGGGTTGGGGAGAGGAGGGGGCAGATGCGCTCATGCGGCCAGGGGGTAGGACTCAAAGAGTGGTTGCGTTTCATGTTATCAAAGCCTGGCAGGCGTTTGTGTCGCGCAAGGAGCGGTGACCCCCGGGTCGGCCCGGGAGCGGTTCACAGCGGGCTCGGGTATAGTATTTTTCCACCACTATGAGTTAGGGTGCCTGTCATGCAACACTTTCGAACTTTTTCGCACGCGCGTCGTGTCTTGCTGTGGGGCGCCCTGGCCAGTTGGGCCGGACTGGGCAGCGGCATGGCCCAGGCGCAGACCTATCCCACCAAGCCCGTCAAGATCCTCGTGCCCTTCGTGGCCGGGGGTACCAGCGACATCGTGGCTCGTGCCGTGGCGCAAAAACTCAACGAGGCCGGTTACACCACGGTGGTGGAAAACCGACCGGGGGCCAATGGCTCGCTGGCGGCCGAAGCCACGGCCAAATCGCCCAATGACGGCTACACCCTCCTGGTGGGCTCGATTGGCACCTTTGCCATCAACATGAGCCTCTACAAAAACCCCAAGTATGACGTGATGCGTGACTTCGAGGCCATCACCGTGGCGGTGCGCACGCCCAACGTCCTCATCACCCCGCCGGGTCTGCCCGCCAATTCGGTGAAGGAGTTCATTGCCTATGCCAAGGCCAACCCCGGCAAGGTGTCGTATGGCTCGTCGGGCTCAGGGTCGAGCGATCACTTGTCGGCCGAGTTGTTCAAACAACAAACCAGCACCTTCGGGGTGCACATTCCCTACCGAGGGGGTGCAGCG
>RFTK01000081.1 GCA_009923505.1 Betaproteobacteria bacterium | reverse complement strand
GTGCTGTTGACCACATGCACCACCAGCAGCATCACTGGGACTTCAATCAGCACGCCCACCACCGTGGCCAGCGCAGCCCCTGACTGAAAGCCAAAGAGACTGATCGCCGCAGCCACCGCCAGCTCGAAAAAATTGGAGGCGCCAATCAAAGCGGAGGGACAGGCCACCGAGTGCTTTTCCCCCAACCGACGGTTGAGCCAATAAGCCAAGGCCGAGTTGAAGAACACCTGAATGAGAATGGGCACAGCCAGGAGCGCGATGACCAGCGGTTGTTTGAGAATGGCCTCACCTTGGAAGGCAAACAGCAACACGAGCGTGGCCAGCAGCGCGGTGATGGACCAGGGGCCTATCTTGGCCATGACAGCGTCAAACGTTGGCTGACCTTGGGCCATGAGCGACTTGCGCCACCCCTGTGCCAACACCACCGGGATGACAATGTAGAGCACCACGGAGGTGACCAAGGTGTCCCACGGCACGGTGATGGCCGAAATGCCCAGCAGAAATCCCACCAGGGGCGCAAACGCAAACACCATGATGGTGTCATTCAGCGCCACCTGCGACAAGGTGAACAGCGGATCGCCGTGGGTGAGACGACTCCAGACAAACACCATGGCCGTGCACGGCGCAGCGGCCAGCAGAATCAAGCCCGCGATGTAGCTGTCCAGTTGATCGGCGGGCAAGAAGGGGGCGAACCAGTGCCGGATAAACAGCCAGCCCAGGAAGGCCATCGAAAACGGCTTGACCAGCCAATTCACGAACAAGGTGACGCCAATGCCTCGCACATGCTGACGCACTTCGTGCAAAGCCCCGAAATCCACCTTGACCAGCATGGGGATGACCATCACCCAAATCAGCAGGCCCACAGGCAGGTTGACCTGCGCCACCTCCAGGGCACCGATGGTCTGGAACAAGCCCGGAAAGAATTGCCCGAGTGCAATGCCCAACACAATGCACAGAAACACCCACAGCGTCAGATACCGCTCAAACACGGTCATGGGGGCTGGGGTCGCAACCTGAGTCGTCACGTCATTGGAATCAGTCATGGTCAGCTCTGGGCTAAATCGCGGGCCGTGCGCTCAATCTGGAGTTTGCTCAGGCTGTCAGCAGGCAAGTTCACCAAGATTTCCAAGCGCTTGCGAATCAGGTGCAGGGTCTGCACAAAGGCTTTGCGCTGGTGTTCCTCGTCGCCATCGACTGCGGACGGATCGGCATACCCCCAATGGGCCGTGGCGGGTTGGCCAGGCCAGAAGGGGCATACCTCGCCTGCTGCGTTGTCGCACACCGTGATCACCAGGTGCATGCGGGGGGCGTCTGGCCGGCCAAACTCGTCCCAGCTTTTGCTGTAGAGCCCTTGCGTGGAGATACCGGCTTTTTCAAGCGTCTCAAGGGCCAGCGGATTGGGTTGCTGGTTGTCGCGGGGGCTACTACCGGCCGAAAAGGCCTTGAAGCGGCCCTGGCCCAGGTGGTTCAGGAGGGCTTCCGCCAGGATGCTGCGCGCAGAGTTGTGAGTGCAGAGGAAGAGCACGTTCAGGGGTGATGCGGTGGTCGTCATGGATGAACTTCAGGATGAACAAGGGGTGGCCGAGGCGTCAAGACAGGTCTCGGCGCCTTGGCAGCAGTTTTCGGTGAGATAGGCGAGGACACTGTGGATCTGGCCGAACTCGACACGGTAAATCAGGTGGCGCCCGCTGCGTTCCTGGTTGATCAGGCCTGCGCCCATCAACTCTTTGAGATGAAACGACAGTGTGGCGTTGGGTACGGCCAGGTGCTCGCCGAGTTGACCAGGCGTTGCGCCTTGCATCCCCGCAACCACCAGTGCACGAAACAGTTGGAGGCGGTTGGGCTGAGCCAAGGCAGCGAGTGCTTTGACAACGTCTTTGTCTTCCATGATTCCATTATTGTCGAAATATATGACGGGATGATGACGGCCATCGCCACCCCCATACGTCGCAGAGACATGGCTTCATGGGTTCTTACACGGTATTGTCATATTGGCTCGCAACAATGGTTCATTTTGGAATCAGGAAGTCGCGGTCATGGATTTGATTCTTTGGCGGCACGCGGAAGCCAACGAACCGCATGAGGATGAAGCCGACATGGAGCGTCCCCTGACGTCGCGTGGCGAACGACAGGCGCATCGCATGGCGCGATGGCTGGACAAGCAATTGCCCGAAGGCACTCGCATCGTGTGCAGTCCGGCGGTCCGGGCGCAACAAACCCTCTCACCCCTGGGCCGCAAATACAAATTGCGCGACGAACTCTCGCCTCAGTGCAACCACGATCATTTGCTGGAATTGGTGCAGTGGCCACTGAGCAAGCACGCCGTGCTGGTGGTGGGTCATCAACCCTATCTGGGACGAACTGCCGCCAAGCTTCTCAATGTGGCTGAAGACGAGGTGACGATTCGAAAGGGTGCCGTCTGGTGGTTTCGTACCCGTGTGCGGGAGAGTGAACCTCGAACGGTTCTGATGTCTGTCCAAAATCCCGACATGCTTTGAACCTCTCAATCTGGCGAGGAAAACCACCATGACCGCTAAAGTTGAAATCGATGCTGTGCAGATGGAAAAACTGCGCATGGACTTGCTCGACAGCCTGGACGAGGAAATCGAAACTGAACTCGAGGACCGCGATGAGGTGGCGGCCTTGCTGATGCGTCAGGCGCACCGCTCTGAGCGGCTCACTTATTTCCGTGAACTGCTGCGCCTGCAAAGTGAATTGGTGAAGCTGCAGGACTGGGTGGTGGCCCACAAGCACCGGGTGGTGGTGCTGTTTGAGGGCCGGGACGCCGCCGGCAAGGGCGGGGTTATCAAGCGAATCACCCAGCGTCTGAATCCCCGTATCTGCCGCGTCGCTGCCTTACCGGCCCCCAACGATCGCGAAAAGACGCAGTGGTATTTCCAACGCTATGTGGCCCACCTGCCCGCCGCCGGTGAAATCGTGCTGTTTGATCGCAGCTGGTACAACCGAGCCGGTGTAGAACGGGTCATGGGATTTTGTTCGGACGACGAGTATGAGGAGTTCTTCCGCTCGGTGCCCGAGTTTGAAAAAATGTTGGTGCGCAGTGGCATCCAGCTGGTGAAGTACTGGTTTTCCATCACCGACGATGAGCAGCACGCCCGTTTTCTGGCACGCATTCATGACCCCCTCAAGCAGTGGAAACTCAGCCCTATGGACCTGGAGAGTCGTCGCCGTTGGGAGGACTACACGCGCGCCAAGGAGTCGATGATCGAGCGAACGCATATTCCTGAAGCACCCTGGTGGATTGTGCAGGCGGTTGACAAAAAACGGGCCCGACTCAACTGCATCGACCACCTGCTCTCACTGGTGCCCTATCACGAGATCGAGCATCCGGACGTCCTGCTACCCGCTCGGGTGCGTAACCCTGAGTACATCCGCAACCCGGTGCCGGCGGACATGATCATTCCCGAAAAATATTGAGCATGCTTTTTTGAAATAAAACTGTCACGATTGGCGACTTATTTTCAATCATAATCATCCTCCCACCTGGGGAATACCAGTAATTATGTAATTGGACTATTGCCATGCGCGTCATCAAAAAAGCCCGTCGCCTCATTCTTAATCAACCGCAAAGTCTGGCCGCGCAAACACTTTCCAAGTTGATTTTGGCGTTGGAAAATGAGACCGAGTTTTCAATCTCCGATCTGTACCGCCTCGACCTGAAAGAGTTCGAGATGGCCATCAGTTTGTTGGAAGAGTGGCGTCTGGATCGCTATTACGAGGGTAAGGCCAAGCTGTTTGATCTGTCTGTGCACTACCACCAGTTGGTGGCCGACGCAGCCAAGGCTAGTGCCAGCAAATAAACCCCAGACTGCCGACAACCTTCTATACATGCCCGACGGCGGCACCTAGACCGTCATCGTTTTGACTCCAATCCGTCATTACGTTTTCATTCAAATTTCTCAGACTTCAGGGGTACCACAACTCTGGAGCTCTGATGAAAGAAATTCCGACCCCTACCCTGGATCTCTCCCTGATTTCCCTGCCTCGGGGGTCACTTCATCAAACAGGCACAACTGTTGAGCCGTCGAATTCAAGCGCTGCTCCCCAGGGGGGCATCACGGTTCAGTGGGCTCGCCATCTCGACGAAGTCCGCGCTGCGCAGAAACTGAGGCACGACGTCTTTGTCCACGAGATGGGTGCAAAGCTGCCCGTGATCGTCGAAGGCCATGATATTGACCTCTTTGACGACTATTGTGAGCATTTGCTCGTCAAGCATCAACACAGTGGTGAGGTGATTGGCACCTACCGTCTGCTGACGCCCACCCAAGCCCGCCGGCTGGGCTCCACCTACACCGATACCGAGTTCGACCTGACCCGTCTGCGCAGCATTCGCGAGCGGATGGTGGAATTGGGTCGCAGCTGCGTGCACCCTGAGCATCGCCAAGGCAGCGTCATTTTGGCCCTGTGGGGAGCCCTGGCCGAGTTCATGCATCAGAACTCGCTGGACATCATGATAGGTTGTGCCAGTGTGCCCATGATGGTGCATGGCGTGGCCAGCCCACAAACAGCTGCCAACATCTGGCACCAATTGCGTCAAACGCACCTGGCTGGCATCGAGTGGCAAGTGCGTCCGCGTCTTGCCTTGCCAGTGGACATGCCGCTCGATGAGGTCATGGCTGAACCTCCCGCCCTGATCAAAGGCTATTTGCGCCTAGGCGCCAAGGTATTGGGTGCTCCCGCCTGGGATCCTGACTTCAACACAGCCGACTTGCCAATGATGATGCGACTGCAGGATTTGCCCAACCGCTACCGTCGACATTTCCTGAAAGGAGGCTGAAGACGCCCGCGTTCACAGGTGGGTTGCAGCGACAACTGCGGCCCAATCCGCCTAAGGAATTTTCTCAGGGGGTGTAACGAATCCCAAACGACAACCAGCGGCTGTCCCCGATACCGTGTTGCTGCTTGCCCACTGTCATGTCGACCTGAAAAAGATCTGGGCGAATGGCATAACGAAAGCCCGTTTGGAAATACGGTGACGCCGAGCTATCCCCAAAGGCCTCGGCAATACCCAGCAGGCGCGAGCCGAGTTTCAGCTCTGCGCCCACGCCCCAGGTCGTTTTGTGGTTGCCCGTCGCCTTGTCCTTGAGCACGCCCACATTCATATGCATGATGATGGCGTCTTGCTTGAACGAGCGCGAGATGGGGATGTAGGCGTAGGTGTTACCCATGAGGTTGGGGCCTGGGTTGACAGCGGGATGTTGAATGTGCCCAATGGCAATCCCCCACCCCCAGTCGTCTGTGCTGAGTTTTCTCATCAGGGTTTTGCCCTGGAGAATGTAATCCTGAGTCCGAACGCCCTGTGCATCATGGGCCACCCCAGTGCCCAGGCTGAACTCAAAATTGCCGTAAGGATTGCAAGCTGGAAGAGCCCAGGACTCGGTGCTGTTGTGGTAACGACGGGTCCAGCTCTCGAGTTGGCACTGCCCCTCATTGGTCAGCCGTGCATCATCCGTGACGAATGGGCGCGCAGCCATAGTGGCGCCATGACCACCCAGTAGCACAATCAGGAGCCAGCAATGCTTCATACTCTCACAGAATGAGTTGCCCGGATTCGTCAAAAAACGGATAGGGCCCCGCACTCTGTACAGCATGGGCCTGATGCGTCACCAGTTGTTCGCCATTCCACCAATGTAGCAAATAGCCTGCTGGTTCCAGTCTGAATTCGGCTGCAGCGTCCCGTGCCAAGTCGAGTTGTACCGTGTGCGCTGTGCTGGGCGACGTGAGGACAGAACGACCTGACACCAG
The DNA here is from genome assembly GCA_009923505.1 of Betaproteobacteria bacterium. Classification (GTDB taxonomy): domain Bacteria; phylum Pseudomonadota; class Gammaproteobacteria; order Burkholderiales; family Burkholderiaceae_C; genus Limnohabitans. Next base: position 9,159 of record RFTK01000081.1, on the reverse strand, counting down.
GGCATGGATATGGCGGTGCAAATGACCGCAGACGATGCGCTCGATCTGGGGGTGTTGCCCGATCACTTGCGCAAAAGCCTGTCGCTGCTCCAAGCCGATGTCATCCATGTGTCCAATGCCTGTGATGAAAGGTGGATGGTGCATCACCACCAGAGTGGGCGTGTCGGGCGCCTGCGCCAACACAGTATCCAGCCAGGATAACCGCTCAGCGCACAGCCTTCCCCCACTGATGCCGGCCATCACGGTATCGACCCCTATGATGCGAACCGGCCACGGGTCAAACTGTAAGGCGAATTGCCAAAAACCAGTGGTTTCAATGCCCGGATGGTCTCGAAAAACCAGGCGCATGTGTTCGCGATCATCATGGTTGCCGGGCACCATGAGTACAGGCATGGGCAAACGCTGAAGCAGGACTGCCAGCCGTTGGTACTCTACCACGGAACCTGCATCCACGAGATCACCGCTGATGATGACCACATCCGGTTGCTGCGGCAATTGCAACAGATGATCGATCGCTTGCGAAAGCATCTGATGCGTGTCAACCACAGAATAGGCCAGCTGGCCTTCGGGCTTGATGTGGGTATCGCTAAATTGGGCAATCAACATATCGAGGTTCCTGGTCAACGAATCAAAAGCCTCACTCCATGAGGGCTTCAGTGGCCTTCACCAGTTCAGGCAATGCAGCCTCAGGTGTCTTGTCGCCGCGCATCACACTGGCCACCACATCGCGCTGGGCGCGCCAGATACGTACGGATTGTCCACCAGGGTAACCACCCCAGGGCAATGACTTGTCAATCTGCGTGGTGGCGGTGCGGAAGTTGGGATTTTTGTCATAAAAGGGTCCCAGGTATTCGGTACCCAAAGCCAGTTGGTTAGTGGGCAGGTAACCGGTCATTTCCACCACCACTTTTTGCGCCTCAGGGCTGGTGACGAATTTGATGAATTCCCATGCCGCTTTTTGCTTGGCTGGATCTTTGGCCATCATCACCACCGCGTTGCCTCCCGTCGGGACGCCACCGGTCGTCTTGTTGTCAAGCGGAAAACGGGACGTCGTCCAATCGAACTTCGAGCCGACCATATCGGTCACAATTTTCAAATGCGCCGGGGTGGAGAACAAAATACCCGTCTTGCCCGCACCGAACTGCTGGCGCGATTGGTCCCAGTCCACCAACTGCATGCCCCCATCGGTCACAAAGCGGCGCATGGTTTTCAGGGCTTGCAGACCCACGGCGTTGTTGAAACCCACCTTCTTGGTACCGGGTTCAACCAATTTACCGCCCAATTGGTAAATCATGCCTTGAAACAACCAGTCGTCAGGCCAGGCGTTGACGTCATAGGACATGCCGTTGATATCGCCGCCCAGAGCTTTGATCTTGCCCGCGAGTTGGATCAGACCGTCCCAGGTGTTGGGCATGTTCTTCGGGTCCCCCCCCGCACGACGCACCAACTCGGCGTTGACGTACATGATGGGCGATGACGCGTTGAAAGCCAGGCCATATTGCTTGCCATCGACCTGAGACAGCGTCATCATGCGCGGGGCAAATTGCGTGGTCGCAAAATTACCAGGTTCACCTTTCAACCAGGGCGAGAGGTCGACAATCTGGCCACGTTTTTCCAGAGTACGAGCCATCTCACCCAGGAGGTGGAAACCTGCATAGTACACATCGGGCAACTGGTTGGTCACCGCGCTACGCAAAATCACTTGATGCCCTTCATCATAGCTGGCTGATGGAGCACGAAACTGAATCTTGATGTTGGGATGCGTTTTCATGAACTCTGCAGCCAGAGGCTCGTGAAAACGAGCAAAACTGGGATAGCAATACAGTACGTCCAGCGTGACGCTGGTTTGTGATATGGCAGGCGTCATGGTGCTCGCTGCCAAGCCAAGTACGGCCAGAGTTTTCCTGATGAACTTCATGGGTTCTCCTACGGGGTTGAAAGAAAAGGAACGTGAGAAATATCCAGGGCTTAGCGAAAGCCGGTCATCGTGATGCCCTGTATGAAACGACGACGCGCCAGCAAAAAAGCCAGCACCATGGGTGCTGTGATCAGGGTGGCGCCAGCCATCAAGGCCCCATAGTTAGCCCCGGACTCCGCCGTGGCAAATAGCAGCATCCCCAGGGGCGGTGGCGCCAGGTCTGTGCTGGAAATCACGATCATGGGCCAATACAGATCATTCCAATGCGCGACCATCGAGAAGATGGAGAAAGCGGCAATCGCCGGTCTTGCCGATGGCGTCACGACGCGCCAAACAATCTCCCATTCCGTCATCCCATCCAGGCGTGCCGCTTGAATGATTTCGTCCGGAAAAGTTTTGAAATGCTGTCGCAGCAGGAAAATGGCGAACATGGAGAGGAAAAATGGCAACATCTGGGCCAGGTACGTGTTCAGCCACCCCAAGCTGGACAAGCCCAGATACAGTGGCAATGCCGTGACCTGGATGGGAATGGTCAAGGCGCCCAAAATACCCAGAAACAGGGCATCACGCCCCCAGAACTGGTGTTTCGCTAACGCGTAGGCCGCCGGGATGGCCACCAGCAACTGCACCATCAGAATGCCCGCACACACAATGGCTCCGTTGACCATGTAACGAGTCATCGGTGCAGTCTTCAACACCTCCAGAAAATGGGACACTCCAAACCAGGTACGCGGCCATGGCCACAGGGACGCCTCAAAAATCTCACTTGGCGCCTTGAACGCGGTGCACAGCATCCACACGAAAGGCATCAGCATCCACCATGCGCCCAAAAGCAGCAGGATGTGGGGCAGCACACGATGCAGCAAAGCCCTCATGCGTAGTGCACCTTTCGATCCCAGTGGCGAAGTTGCCAGACAGCACAGACCAGGATAAATGCCAGGAACACCAAGGTCAGCGCACTGGCGTAGCCCATCTTGAAATACTGGAAGCCTTCCAGATAGATGGCGTACAGCAATACCTCAGACTCGCCCCTGCCTTGGGTCAGGGTTGCCACGGTGTCAAACACTTTGAAAGCGCTGATACACGTGGTGATGACAACAAACAGGGTGGTCGGTCCCAGTTGTGGCCAAGTGATGCGAGTGAACCGATCCAGCCATCCATTTGCGCCATCCACAGCGGCTGCGTCATAAAGTTCTCGTGGAATATTGGACAGACCAGCGAGAAAGAGGATCATGTTAAAGCCCACCATCTGCCAGGCCCCAATCATGGCCAAGGTGGGGATGATCCAGCCCGGGTCTGTGATGAACGCCTGAGATGAGAAACCGAGTTGAAGCAGCAACTGGTTGACCGGCCCTAGCTTGGGATGCAGCAGGAATTGCCAGACGGTTGCCATGGCAATCAGGGTCGAGGTGACCGGTAAAAAATACACCACTTCGTAGAGTGAGCGCGTGGCTCGCCGGCTATGAATGAGCAGGGCAATGACCAAACCCAGCAGCACGCTGGTGGGAATCACCAGCGCCACGTACAACAAGGTGTTTCGAATAGAGCGAAGAAAAACAGCGTCCTGTGTGATCCGTGCAAAATTGTTCCAGCCGATCCACCGTATCTCGAGTGCCCCCAGTTCGTAGTCGGTGAAACTGAGGGATACCAGACAGATGATGGGGATCACGTACAACAAGATCAGCAACACAGTGGCAGGAATCGCCAGACCAATGGGCACCCATCCACCCCGGGGTGGCTTGTCCCTGGTCGGCACCGAATGAGCCGATGTTTTCATAGGGTCATCCGGGAGGGTGGGCGCCAAGTCAAGTCAATGCGATGTCCCTGGTGATCAAATGCCATCACATCCGCCAGGCGCCAGCCAATGGTGATGTGGTCGCCAGTGGCGGGGACAGAACTGAGTCGACGGTTAGAGAGTCGTGCTTGCAATCCCACAGTGGGTGAGGTCATGGTCTGCAATTGAAGTATCCATTCGGGCCCCTGGTTCTCACAGCGACGCACCACCACCTGGGCTTGCCTATCGACCGAATATTCAAACACGCCGGCTTGGGCCACCGTCAGATGGTCAGGCCGTAGACCCAAGGTAAGTTGGCCAGATCGCTCTGCCCCGCACCGCTGAGATCCGGAAAAATCTTGAAACTCGCCTTCAGCATCAAGAGAAACCTCCCAGGTGTTGATCATGGGAGTGCCAATGAAACGCGCCACGGCCAGAGTCGCAGGCGATTCGTATAGACGCTGGGGCGAATCCATTTGCAGTATTCGTCCCTTGTCCATCACCGCCACTCTGTTCGAAAGCGACAGCGCTTCATTCTGGTCATGCGTGACATACAGGAAAGAGGCGCCCAATCGTTGATGCAAGTCAGCCAATTCGTTTCGAACTTCAACGCGCAATTTGGCGTCCAGATTCGACAAGGGTTCATCCATCAAGAATATGGAGGGGTCCCTCACCATGGCACGAGCCAAAGCAACTCGCTGTCGCTGTCCACCCGACAATTGGCCAGGCTTGCGATGAAGCAGAGTGCTCAACTGAAGGCTATCGGACACACCTCGAACCAGTTGGTCGATTTCATGCAAGGCAGATCGGTTGCCTGGCCACCAACCCATTACCATGGGCTGACGGGCCCACAAGCCCATACGATCCATCATCAAGGGCATGGCAATGTTATCTCGCACCGACATGTGGGGATACAGAGCGTAGTTCTGAAATACCATGGCCACATTACGGTCTCGTGCTGCCAAACCGTCCACCCGTCTATCCCCGATGTACACGTCTCCTGAGTCCTGATGCTCCAATCCTGCGATGATGCGCAGCAAGGTGGATTTGCCACAACCCGACGGACCCAAGAGTGACACGAATTCACCAGGTTGCACAGTCAACGAGACGTCCTGCAACACGGCCGTGTTGCCGAATGTTTTGTGGATGTGGTTGATCTGAACGAGATGAGTCATAGGTCAGCCGAGTTAACCTGCCAACCCTACCCCACGTTCATGAAAATGCTGTGACAAGACAATTTCGTCGGCATGACGCTCGCCCTCTCCTCAGGGTGATGTCCCACTACAGCAGTATTTTGAGCACACCCACAGCAGATGAGTCTTGACATGGCGATGCCTAATCCACTACTCGATCAGCGTGACCAACACTTCCTTCTCGCGATACTGGCCCACCCAACACCCTCCAAACAATTGCTTGATTTGTGCGTGGTATCAGCCAGCGAGGGTCCGCAAGACATAGGCCCGAAACCCAGCAAATGCAATTGCAGGCGCATGTGGATCCTTGGCAAGCTCGTCAAAGCGGCGCAGAGTCACCGCATCCCGACCATAGGTTTCGCTTTCAAAAGCGGTCACCTCTTCCGAGCTCATGAGTCCGCCCTGCAGGGCCAGGCTTTCAATCGAGTCGCGTGACAATCGGCCTCGGTATAAGGGCTCCACCGTGCACAAATACCGCTTTGCAGCGACATGCAAGCGAACAGGCTCGCAAACCGAGGGTGGAAAATGTCGCGACAACCAGCTGGCTCCCAGTGACTCGTGCTGGTCATCAATGCCTTGTGCGGCTGGATACTCCCCCAATTGATGCACCATATGCCCAATGTCATGCAGCAAGCACGCCGTAATCATGGCATCTGACAAGCCTTGCTGTCTGGCGCGCTCACCTGACTGGACCGCATGAGCCCGCTGATTGATCAAGCTCAATCCATAGGGCCTCAAGGCGCGGGCCTCATAAATGTCGAGCAATTGTTCCCAGAGTTGTTCAGCTGCCGTATGTGTGTCATTCATGGTGTGAGGCTTAAAGTCAAGCGAGAGAAAGTGTAGCCCTCACGGGTCAATGCGCAGTTCTTGCAAAGTGTTTTCAAACGCAGCCACGGGCTAGGATGATTATGACGGTCTTGATGGCACCCATGGTATTTACCGCCGTGATGGTTACCTGGTGGCTGCATGAGTGAATGGAATTGCCACGACCCATCTGCGCTTGCCTGGTAGTAGGAGGGGTCATCCTGATCAAGATGGTCGGATCGAACTGAGTCAGCGTCAGGCGGCGTTGATCAGATGTTGTTGAGGTTGCCCCGTCTGTGCAGATTCCAGGGTGTCCATCATGGAAAGATACACGCTCTCGAGTTTTTCCATGATGGCTGTCCAACCCATCTCCATCGCACGAGGGCGAGGCATGGGCGTGATCAACTCCTTGGCGGCCGCATGCTCGAAGGCTACAACAGGTAAACCACTGGACATGGCTTCCAGCGTCACATTGCCAAACGTTTCGGTCAAACTGGGGAATAAAAAGAGGTCAGCGCTGGCGTAATGCTCGGCCAAGTTGCTGCCGGTTCTGAAACCCGCAAAGACAGCATCCGGGCACTGGGATTGAAGGGTGGAACGATAAGGACCGTCACCGACAAACACCAACTTGCAGTCCGTCACCACTCCTTGGATTTGGCGGTAGCTCTGCACCACCAGATCCAGATTTTTTTCCGCCGCCAGTCGTCCCACTGACAACAACACCAGGGTGGATGGGGTTGCGCCCCATTGCGCACGGAGGATGTCAGTGCGCCGATGGGGGGTGTACAAATCGGTATCCACCCCGCGCGCCACCACCTTCAGGTGCTCGAAGCCCATGGACTGCAATTGTTCAAAGGTTTCTTGCGTCGGCACCATGGTGTATTGCGCCATGTTGTGGAACTTTTTCATGTAAGAAAAAATAGCCCCCTTGAGCCAGCCCAAACCGTAATATTGGCTGTAAGCGTGGAAGTTGGTTCGGAAATCCGTACACACGGGCAATTTGAGCTTGCGGGCCGCTTGCAGGGCCGACCACCCCAAAGGCCCCTCGGTGGCAATATGAATCAGGTCCGGTCGACGCCTCGACCATAACTGAACCAAGGCACGCTTGGCAGGCAGTCCCAATTTCAGTTGTTTGTACAGGGGAATAGGGGCGCCTCGCACCAAAAATTCCTGCATGGGATCTGACCCACGTCCTGCGGGATCGTTGGCATTGCGAGGGCGTATCAGTTGTATTTCGTGACCGCGTGCGCGCAGGGTTTCCACGGTTTTGGCCACCGTCAGGGCCACCCCATTGATATCCGGTGGAAATGTTTCGGTGATATACGCGATACGCCAGGACGGTTTGGCGGGTCGTAATGACTCGAGTTGAATGGTGGTGGTGATGTCTTGCATATGGCCTATATTTTTCAAACCGACTGTGTCAGCGGTATGTCGAAGGTATTTCACGAAGACGACGTACAAGCGTCATGAATTTTTCATCAAGGTACGTCATAGTTTGTTCACACATTTTTTTCATCCACGAGGACCGCATGAAAACCTTTCAGGAAACACTGCATGAATTGCGCTGGGATGACCATCGCTACTACCACCACAGCCGAATCAATCAGGCGCTCCATCTTTTCAGTGCGCTGTCGTTTCTGGTGGCATACGGCATGTTTTTCTTTGATCCGATTCTGGCGACTCTCATCGCCTGGTTGATTGCCATGTCCTTGCGTCAAGCTGGCCACTTCTTCTTTGAACCCAAGGGCTATGATGAAGTCAACCAGGCCACGCATGAGTACAAAGAGTCCATCAAGGTGGGCTACAACCTGCGGCGTAAGGTATTGCTTTACTGCGTGTGGATTGCACTGCCGATCCTGGCCTGGTTTGCACCTGACTCCCTCAATTGGCTGGTGCCAGAGTCCTACCAGGGAGATTTCTGGAGCGTACTGGGAGCCTCGTGGCTGATTCTGGGCGTGTCGGGCTTGTTGTTTCGGGTGGTGCAACTCTGGTGGCAACAAAGCCTGTCGGTGGGCCTGATTTGGATGACCAAGATCCTAACGGACCCCTTCCACGATGTGATGCTCTACCACAAGGCGCCTCTGTACCTGCTCAAGGGCGAATTCATCGACCCAATGGAACATGTGAAAACCAGCGGCTCCCACTGAAGATATGAATTCTTTCTGACCCTCTTACATCACCGCATTTTTCTGACAAGGCCCTCGATCACGAGGGCCTTGTCGTTGGCACTTACCGCTTTGATCGGCCGAGTGCTTGTTGCATCATCTCCCGAAAGACCTGACGCTTGATACCCTTGGTTGTTAACGAGGGTGACTGCCACCACCAACCATCCATCTGCATTTCGTTGCAGGCGGCGACAAAGGCGCTGATCAAGGCTTCAAAATCGTCGTCAGTGAAGTTCAGGCTGAAAATCATCCGCCCTGTTCCCACCCAACTCAGGGCGACGCGGTGTCGCCGCAAGTAATACTGGAGCATCCAATGGTAGCGTGACGGAATAGTGTAGAGAATAGTCCACACAGTCAGCATCCCTTCAACTCGAACCGGGAGCCCTGCTGCCTCCAGTCGTGCGTTGAATGTCTGCAGACGCTGGTTCCATATCACCTCCATGCCATTCATCATGGAATGGGTTGCAGGCGATTCGAGTCGCTCCAGAAAGGCTTTCATGCTTCCCATGATCACAGGATGTGCATTGAAAGTTCCACGCGAGAAACAGATATGGCCAGGCCTGTCTTCACTGAAGCGTTTCATCCACCGATGTCCGCCACACAACACACCGATAGGGAAACCGCCACCCAGCGTTTTGCCGTAGGTGACCATGTCGGCTTGAACCCCAAAGTAGGCCTGAGCGCCGCCGACACCCAGTCGAAAGCCAAGGAATACTTCATCAAAAATCAGCGCAATCCCTTTGTCTGTGCATACTTGCCGGAGTTGTTGTAGCCACTGTGTGTAAGCCGACTTGTCATACCGCGCATTGCGTCGCCCTTCAATCAAGGTGGAGTCGGTTGGGGCGCCCTGGTTGGGATGTAGCGCTTGCAAGGGATTGATGAGAACACAGGCGATGTCGTTGCGTGTTCGCAGCACGCGCAACGAGCGCTCCGACATGTCGGCCAGCGTGAATGTTTCGCGCGGTGCGGGCAAGGGATTGCCTGGACCCGGTTGCACGTCCTCCCACCAGCCGTGGTAAGCACCGGCAAAACGAACCAGCTGCGTACGGCCTGTGTGGTACCTGGCGAGCCTAACAGCTTGCATCACGGCTTCCGTGCCTGACATGTGAAACGACACCTCGTCTTGTCCAGAAATGCTGCACAGGCGGCGCACGTTGTACTGCACCACGGGATGGTAGCCCCCCAGCACTGGCCCTAGCTGGGCAACGGCTTGCGCCCCCTCCTCCATGGTTTCTTTATAAAAGTCATAACCAAAGAGGTTCACGCCGTATGAACCGGTGACGTCGATGAACCGGTTGCCGTCCA
>RFTK01000009.1 GCA_009923505.1 Betaproteobacteria bacterium | reverse complement strand
ATCGCCTTGCAAGCGTCCCTCCGGCGATAACCGAATCGCGTTGCAGGCACCCGCCACTTGGACCGCGGGCGTCACCTCATCGAGCAGGGACACCACACTGACTTTGTGCGGCATGGTGATTAACGCGCCACGAATATTGGAGAGGCGAAACACCAGCGGCAGAAATGCCGAGAACTCTTGCGCACGACACCCCATCGGCACCACGATCGCGTTGATCCCCTTCTCCTCGAAGAAGGGGTTGTAGATCATGGGTGCCTTGAAGCTGTGGGTCGGGTAACCGATGTGGGCAATGATCTCGGTGTGACCGTTGATCATGACGCCATTACTTGCGCAGCTTGGCGAGTTCGGCCTGCAGCTCTGTCACCGTGGCCGCGATCGGCTCACCGTGCTTGGCGATCACGGGCTTCATCTTCTCGCGCAGGATGGCCATCTCGGCAGCGGGCAGTTCAGACACTTGCATGCCATTCTTCTTCAGGTTCTCGGTGATGCTGTCTACCTGGGCACGCGACTGCTGGCGCTGGAACTTGGCGGATTCCGTCACGGCGTCTTCCACGATCTTCTTTTCAGCCGCTGAGAGTCCGTCCCAGAACTTTTTGCTGATCATCACGGACTGCGGGTTGTACTGGTGGCTGGTGAGGGTCAGGAATTTCTGCACTTCGTAGAACTTGGCCGAGTTGATGGTGGCCACCGGGTTTTCCTGCCCATCCACGGCTTTTTGCTCCAGCGCCGCATACAGCTCGGGGAACGGTAGCGGCGTGGGGTTGGCACCCAACGCCTTAACCCAGTCGACGTTGATGGGGTTGGGAATCACGCGCAGCTTCAGACCTTCAATGTCCGCCACCTTGGTGATCGGGCGGCGGCCATTGCTCATGTGGCGAAAGCCCAGTTCGTAGTAGCCCAGGCCCACGATGCCCTTCTCGAGGAGTTTGGCGTGCATTTTCTTGCCAAACGGTCCATCCACCACAGCGTCGGCTTCCTTGCCGTCGGCAAACATGAAGGGGAAGTCAAACACGCCAAAGTCCTTGACCTGGCTGGCCAGGATGCCGGAGTTCATGGACACCATTTCCAGCGTGCCGCCCTGCAGGGCCGAGACATTGGCCTGATCGCTACCGAGCGCGCCACCCAGGAACAGGTTGACCTTGAGCTTGCCGCCCGATTTGGCTTCAACGATCTCCTTGAATTTCTCCATGCCTTGCGCGATGGGGTGGCCCGCGCTGTTCTGGTTGGCGAACTTGATGGTCTTGTCCTGGGCCATGGCCAGACCGCCCACAGACAGGGACAAAGCAGAAATCAGGGATTTGAGGAACAAACGCTTCATGATCAGGTCTCCGTTGCACACAAGGGCGGGACGTACGCGGGTTTGGGTCAACCTCAGCCGGCGTACCCGTTCGGCTGAGGTCGTTGGAATCTCAGTCTTGATAATGTACGAACTGGTTAGTTTTTAAGGCTAGGGAAAAACCCGTATTTCCCATGCAAACGGGATATACCAGCTATCTACAACTCAACAGGAGACAAATCGAACCATGGCGTCAATGACGTGTTCACGAGACAGGATGGACGCTTTCTCTTGATCAAGCCCGGTCTGAAAAATAAGCCCAAAGGTGTGACGGTTCGACACATTGAAAAAGCACAAGGCCGAGATAAAGGAATGGACCTCGAGGGGCTGGAGATCAGCACGGAACACGCCGCTGGCCACGCCTCGGGTGAGCAATCGCTCCAGGGCCGAGATGGCTGTGAGGTTCAAGGCATGAATGCGCGGACTTTGAGCCAGGTAATGGCCTTGATGCACGTTCTCGCTCATGACCAAGCGGATGAAGTCCTCGTTGTCGCGGTGGTGGTCATAGGTGAAGCCCACCAGTCGCTCCAACGCAGCCATCGGCTCCAGATCGTCCAGATGCAGATCGGCTTCGATGGTGCGCATGCGGCGGTACGCCTCCTCCAGCACCGCCAGGTACAAGCCATCCTTGTTGACGAAGTAGTAATAGATCATGCGCTTGCTGGTACGCGTGGCAGCCGCAATCTCATCAATCCGAGCACCGGCCAGCCCCTTGGCCGCAAACTCGCGGGTGGCAACCTCCAGAATTTCAGCCGTGGTTCGCGCGGGATCGTTGGTACGGGACAGTTCCTTGCCACGGACACCCTCTCGACGGGGGGCACGCTTCGCGGCAATGGGCTTAGCTGTTTGTACTGGTTCGTTCATTTCATCAGTATACGCATCGCGTCGTCCCCGCGCGGGGTAACATGAAACGACCCGTGACGGGATCACGCCACCACAGCACAGGAGTTCCCATGGCAACCGACATTGCCGAACTGCGCCGCATCTTGCGCGAGCACACCACGATCGCCGTGGTGGGCTTGTCGGCGGAGTGGCATCGCCCCAGTTTTTTCGCTGCCAAATACATGCAGGAACACGGCTATCGAATCGTACCGGTCAACCCCCGCTACGCCGGAACGCCCGAGGGCATTCTGGGCGAGAGGTGTTACGCCAGCCTGTTGGACATTCCCCACCCGGTGGACATGGTGGATGTGTTTCGCCGCAGCGCCGATGTACTGCCTATCGCACAACAGGCCATCGAGATCGGCGCGCGCTGTGTGTGGCAACAACTGGACGTCGAGAACCAGGAAGCCGATGTCCTCGCACGGGCCCATGGCTTGTCGTCGGTCATGAACCGCTGCGTGAAGATCGAACATGCTCGACTGTTTGGCGGCCTTCACTGGATGGGGGTCAACACCGGCATCATCGCCGCACAACGCCCCCATTGAACGACACCCCATGAGCGATCACGTCTTCCAACCCGAAACCCTGGCCATCCACGCTGGGCAGATTCCCGATGCGGCCACGGGCGCCCGCGCCCTCCCCATCTACCAGACCACCAGCTACGTGTTTGACAGCGCCGATCACGCGGCCAGCCTGTTCAACCTCCAAACCTTTGGCAATGTGTATTCGCGTTTGTCCAATCCCACGGTTGCGACCCTGGAGGAACGCGTGGCCGCCCTGGAAGGCGGACGCGCGGCCATTGCCAGCGCCAGTGGCATGGCCGCCGAAACCATGGCGCTGATGACACTGCTGCAGCAAGGCGACCATGTGGTGGCTGCCAGCGCCCTGTATGGGGGCAGTGTGACCATGCTGGCGGTGAACCTGCGCCGCTTTGGTATCGAGACCACCTTTGTCGATGCCCGCGACCCCGATGCATTTGCGGCGGCCATCCAGCCCAACACGCGGGCCGTGTTTGCAGAAAGCCTGGGCAACCCCAGCCTGATCCTGTTGGATATTCCGGCGGTGGCCGAGGTGGCGCATGCGCATGGCTTGCCGCTCATCATCGACAACACCGTGCCCTCCCCTTACCTGTGCAATCCCTTGCAGTGGGGAGCTGACATCGTGGTGCATTCCGCCACCAAGTACCTCGGTGGGCATGGCACCACGCTGGCCGGTGTGGTGGTGGAATCTGGCAAATTTCCCTGGGACAACGGCAAATTCCCGGGCATGACCGAACCCTCCCCCGGCTACCACGGGGTGAAGTTCTACGAAACCTTTGGCGACTTCGGCTTCACCATGCGCGCGCGCATGGAGGTGTTGCGGGTGTATGGCTCAACCCTCTCACCCACCAGCGCCTGGCAGATCCTGCAGGGCGTGGAGACCTTGCCGCTGCGCATGGAGCGACACTGCCGCAATGCCCTGGCCGTGGCGAAGTTTTTGCAGCAACACCCTCAGGTCGCCTGGGTGAACTATCCCGGCCTGCCGGATCATCCGCAAGCCGATCTGGTGAAGCGCTTGATGAGATCCTTCGACGGGTGCCCGGGTGCGTCTGGCCTGCTGTCCTTTGGGGTGCGGGGCGGCTACAGCAAAGCGGTCCACTGCATCGAGGCCGCACAGTTCATGAGTCACCTGGCCAATATTGGCGACACCCGCACCTTGATCATCCATCCGGCGTCCACCACCCACCGCCAACTCGAGCCGGCCCAATTGCAGGCCGCGGGTGTGACACCTGATCTGGTTCGCCTCTCCGTGGGGTTGGAGCATGTCGACGACATCCTGTGGGACCTGGATCAGGCCCTGGCGCGAGCCGCCACCTGATCGCCTAATGGCCTAACAGCCTGATCGCCTGAAGGCCTGCTCCATCCTCGATCAAGGCATCATCGTCTTGATTTCGGCGCCGAATAGCTGCTGCTGGCTCTTGAGGTACTGTGCATACTGGTCCGGCCCGACACAACCCGCCCCGGTGATGATGGCCACCTTGCCCGGCAAACGTCCTGACATGCGTCCTTCTGTCTGCCTGTTGATCGGGGTCAGCGTGTGGCTGACACGAGACCGCCATCCACCACGATCGATTGACCCGTGATGTAGCGGGCCTCATCACTGGCCAGAAACAGCACCGCGTGGGCCACATCCCAGGCATCGCCCATGTGCCCCATGGGCACTTGCTGGTGTCGGTGCGCCACAAAGCGGTCGAAATCGCCTTGGGCGTATTTGTCGGCCAGGCGTTTGACCAGGGGGGTGAAGACCAGGCCAGGCACCACGCAGTTCAAGCGCACACCTTTGGGCGCATACAACACCGCCGTGGTCTTGGTGAGTTGCATCATGGCGGCCTTGGCGGCGGCATACCCCACCTGCGGCTTGCCCACATAGCGCAAGCCGGCCACCGAGGAAATGCTGACGACCGAGCCACTGCCTTGCTGCTCCATGAGGGGCAGCACGTGCTTCATGCACAGGAATGCGGTCTTGGCATTGATGTCCATCTGCTCATCCCAGACGTCTTCGGCCATGTCCGCCGGACCCCCGGGTTCCGAGCGGCCCACGTTGTTGACAAGAATGTCGATGCGACCAAAGCGCTCGACGCAGGCCTGCACCATGCGTTGCACCTCGCCGGCCTGTTTGACATCGGCCGACATCACCTCGACGGTGCCACCCTCGTCGCGAATCAGTTGTTCCGTGACGCGCGCCGCCTCCAGGTCCAGGTCCACCCCGAACACGCTGGCGCCCTGCCGCGCCAGCAACACGGCGATGGCCTTGCCATTGCCCCAGCCTGGCCCCATCGAGCCGCAGCCCGTCACCAGGGCCACCTTGCCTGACAAATTCAACATGGTCTGATCTCCTCGTGTGTCGGGTGGACTCAAGCGTCCAGCCGGGTGTTGGAAGCCTTGGCGGCGGCGCCCCACTTCACCACCTCGTCGCGGATGAACTGGCTGAATTCAGCGCCCGGCAGCGCTCGCACCACCGACCCACTCTGGGCCACGCGCTGGTTGAGTGCCTCGTCTCGCAGCACGCTGGCAAAGTCTTGTGAAATTTTCTGCACCACAGGGGCCGGCATGTTCGCGGGTCCGACCAATCCTGCCCAGCCCACCGCTTCAAATTTCTCCAGGCCCGTCACGCCCGACTCGGCCAGCGAGGGCACTTGCGGCAGGGCGGCGTTGCGCTGCACACTGGTGACGGCCAGCGGGCGAATTCGCCCGGCCTGGATGTGCGGCAACGCTGCTGACACGCTGTCAATCATGAAGTGCACCTGGCCCGCGATCAGATCGGTCAAGGCAGGTCCGCTGCCTTTGTAGGGGATGTGCACGGCAAAGGTCTTGGTGGCCATCTTGAACAACTCACAGGCCAGGTGCTGCGAGGTGCCCGGCCCGCCCGAGGCATAGCTCAAGCGCCCCGGCTGCTGGCGCATGAGGTTGACCAACTCTGCTGTGGTTTGCACCGGCAAATCTTTGTTCACCAGCAACACCAGTGGGGCGATGAACGCCAGCGAGATGGGGGTGAAGTCGCGCACCGGGTCGTAGGGCAGACGCGAAAACACCGAGGGATTGATGGAGAGCGGTCCACTGGACACCATGCCCAGGGTGTACCCGTCGGCCGGGGCATTCTTCAAGGCTTCCATGCCAATGATGCTGCTACCGCCTGGACGGTTTTCCACCACCACGCCCTGTCCCCACAAGCCCGACAACCGCTGGGCAAACAGACGCCCGAAGATATCGGTGGCCTGTCCCGGAGGAAATGGAATGATCATCTTGACCGGTTTAGTCGGCCAGGCGTCCTGAGCGAGCAAGCTTTCAGGCGCGAACAGCCACGACGTACCCAGTGTCATGGCACCTGCAGCGTGCAATGCCGTGCGGCGAGAGAACCTTCCCTGCTGGCTTTGGCTCAGGTCACAGAAGGTCGTTGCTTGAATGTCTGCCATAAGGGCTCCTGATGTGTCACGCGGGGCTGTCATTGCAACCGCGAGGCAGTGGCTAGCGTACGATACCCTTGAATGGGTGGGGAGCACTCGACCTGTTCACGATGTCGCCCGGGTGTCAGGCAAGCTCGCTCCGACAAGGGGAATTCACCCTGTACGATTGACGCTTGCTCCCGCCTGAGTTACCGTTGACGGGATACAGGAGACCCGCATGCCAATCGCAGAAATCAACCACTATTTTGTCCGCGCCAACGATCTCGAGGCCACTCGCCAGTTTTACATGGACGCTTTGGGGTTTGAGCAAATGTCGCGCCCGGACTTCCCGTTCCCGGGTTACTGGCTGGGTGTGAACGGCAAGATCCAGGTGCACATGGGACCGCATCAGATCCCAAACCGTGAGTTGTACTACCTGGGCACCCCGCCCGATGCACGCACCGACCAAACCGGCGTCGTAGACCACATTGCCTTTCTGGCCACCGACCCCGAGTCGTTCGCCCAGCGGTTCAAGAAAATGGGGGTGAGCTACCGACCGCGTTATTTCCCCGAATTCAAGCTGTTCCAGTTTTTCATCCGCGACCCCAACCAACTCATGATCGAGTTGAATTTTTTCAACATCGACGATGCGTCCGACTGGATGGACGAGGCGGAGGACTACGGCAAGATGCAGCGCGTTGAGGAAATCAAATGAATGCTGTGTCGCCCCCCGCTCGCAGCTTTGCGGGGCTCACCCTGGAGCAAGCGTGCGAAAACGCCCGTTCTTTGGTGCCCGTGTTGCGCGAGCGTGCCACACGGCAGGAGGCAGCGCGGCAGTTGTTGCCCGAGACCATCCAGGACCTCAACCACCTGGGCATTTTGCGCTTTGGCCAGCCCAAACGGTATGGCGGCATGGAGTTGGACTACCGTGCCATCTTTGACGTCCCCTACGAGATTGGCCGTGGGTGCCTCTCAACCGCCTGGAACGTGGGCAACCTGGGTATTCACCACTGGATGCTGGCCCTGTACGACGAGCGCGCTCAAGAGGAAGTCTGGGCCGACAACCCCGACGTATTGATTGCCTCTGGCATTGCCTATCCCCAGGGGCGAGCGCGCCGGGTCGATGGCGGCTTTGAAATCAGCGGCCACTGGAACTTCTCCTCCGGGGTCGATCCCAGCGACTGGAACATGCTGGCGGTGCAAGTGTTTGATGGCGACAAGGTCGTCGACCACCGCATGTGTCTGGTGCCGTCCGACGATTACGAGATCATCGATGACTGGCAGGTCATGGGCATGTGTGGCACTGGTTCCAAATCTGTCAAGGCCGAGAAGGTCTTCGTGCCGGAGTACCGCGCCCTGTGCATGTACACCGCACGAGGCGAAGCGACCTTCCCCGGAGCCAAGGTCAACCAGAGCCCGAACTACCTGCCGCCCTTGTCGGCTTACGGCAGTCACTGCATCGGCGGTGCGATTGTGGGCAACGCGCAGGCGGCGGTGGAGATGACCATCGAGGCCATCAAGGCGCGCAGCACCAACTACACCGGCATGCGCATGCGCGATTTTCAGGCCTTGCAGTTGCGCGTGTCAGGCGCGGCGGCCCGGGTGGAAGCGGCTCGTGTGCTGGCTCGCAGCGATTGCGCCACCGCGCAACGCATCGCCGAAGAAGGTCGCATGCCTACGCTGGAAGAAAAGCTCCAGGCCAAGCGCAACATTGCTTACGCCGTGCAGATCTGCACCGAAGCCGTCGACGCCCTGCACATGCTGGCAGGGGCCAACGGCATTTACGAGCGCTACCCGATGCAGCGGCTGTTTCGGGACCATCATGCCGGCATGGCCCACATCGGTTTTAGTTGGGACGCCCAGGGCGGTCCCTGGGCGCTGGTGGCCATGGGCGGCGAAGTCCACAACCCCGTGCTGTAGAGCCCGGGGAACCTTTCAGTCGGCGGGCGAGGCGCCGCCGTCAATGTTGATGGCGGTACCCGTGATGTACCCCCCGCCGTCCGATGCCAGCAAACACACCAGGGCCGCGAACTCCTCGGCTTTGCCCAGACGACCCAGCGGAATTTTTCGTCCTTCGCGTGCCAGGTAGTCCGCGTAAGAGATCTCTGGCGCGTCGGCCTGATGGAAACGGGGCCATTGCTCGCTCTCGATACGACCAATGCACACCGCATTGACCAGCACATTGAAGGGGGCCAGCTCCTGCGACAGTACCTTGGTGTAAGCCATGCCAGCAGCCCGCGTGACCGACGTCGGCGCCGAACCACCGGGCGGAGTTTTGGCCAGGGTGTTGAGCACATTCACGATGCGACCCCACCCGCGCTCTTTCATGCCCGGCGCCACCAAGCGCACCAGCCGGATGGCCGAGAACAACTTGAGATCGAGATCGCGTTGCCAGACTTCGTCTGAAATATCGAGAGAGGGCATGCGCGATGAGCCCCCCGCGTTGTTGAGCAACACATCCACCCCACCCCAGGCCTGGTGTACCGCCTGGGCCGCGTGCGTGATGTCTTGGGTCTTGGCCACATCGCACACCACAGGCAGGATCTCGGCACCGGTCTCCTGACGCAAGGCGTCCGCAGCCGCCTGCAACTTGTCCGGGGTGCGTGCCGCAATAGCCACGCGCGCGCCACGCTGGGCCATCATGCGGGCCGCGGCCAGCCCCAAGCCTGCACTGCCCCCGGTGATGAGCACGCGTCGGTGTTGAAAATCCTGTTGCATCAATAACCTCCACAGGTCGCCAAAGTGGAATCACCCAGGCGCGAACGGTTGAAAACGCAGAATCCAAGCGACATAAAAAAATCCCACGCGACGCATTGTCGCGCGGGATTCTGCGGTGGAGCGACATCTAGGTGACGCGCTCGCTAGGCACTCATGCCCTCACTTGGCCGTCTTGGCGAATTCGGCCGATTGCTCTTTCACGATTTGATCCACCACATCGGAGTAGGCGGAAATCCAGTCCGACTGCGGCACCCATTTCTTGCCATCCCACATGTCGATGCGGGTCTTGCCACCGCCGCCATGGTCCTTGGCGGTCACGGTCACTGGCGCGATCAGGCCGTTGGCATCGAAGTTTCGCAGGCTTTCCAGACCGGCTTTGATCTTGGCGGGCGTGAGCGGCATGCCGCCGTTCTTGATGGCCAAACGAACCCCTTCAAACGCGGTCGAGTACATGGCCAGCCCAGTGTTGTAGTAAATGTCGTTGAGGTTCTTGCGCTCACCATTGCCCTTGCCCTTCTCGTAGAGTTCCTTGATGATTTGCTGGATCAGCGGATGGTCGGTGCCGCCGGTGACATTGGTGCCGCGCTTGAGGCCCTTGGCTTCCTCGGCGCCGATGTTGGCAATGTCCACCTCGTTGAACCAGTTGACCGAAATCACTTTCTCCATGGGCACGCCGTTACGCTTCATTTCGCGTGCGGCGGCCACGTGCATGGCTGAGAGGTTCCAGGTGATCACCCAATCCGGGTTGTAGCGGCGGATCTGTGTCCACACCGCGGCCTGATCGCGTCCGGGCAAAGGGTTGGGGAAGAGTTGTAAATCAAAGCCTTCCTTGGCCGCCAGCGTTTTGAGAATGGGAATAGGTTCCTGACCAAAGGCATAGTCGGGATAAATGAAGCCGACTTTCACCCCCTTCAGGTTGCCATTGGACTTGTTCTTGATGAACTGCACGTTGTTGGCCATCTGACCCCAATAGGTTGGGCCAATGGGAAACACCCACTTGAACACATCGCCGTCAATGGCGTCCCCACGGCCCACAAACGACTGCAGCAGAATGTTCTGGTCAGCCATCACACGCGGCAACACAGCGCGGGATACCGGGGTGGACAGCGTGTCAAAAATCATCACGCCTTCGCGCTTGAGTTTTTCGTAGCACTCGATACCACGCTGGGGCTCGTTGCCGTGGTCCTGCACGATCACCTCGATCTTCTGGCCTTCCAGCCCACCCTTGAGGTTGAGCAGGTCGGCATAGTCCTTGGCGGCTTGCGACACCTGCGGACTGATAAAGGTATAGGCCTTGCTCAGGTCGTAGCAAATGCCGAACTTCACCTGGGCCTGGGCCGTGGTGGCAGCTGTTCCCAGCGCCAGTGTGGCCAGCAATCCCAACAGCGGTTTTTTCATCATCGTCTCCTTGGTGGTGGTTAATCATCGGTGAACAGGGTGTTGAGCGACACAAAAGGCATTCGCTCAACTCAGCCAGCGCTTGCGACGCCGGTAGTGCTTGATCTGGTTGAAGTCACGCCCCTCTGCGCCGCCCAGATAAAACTCCTGGATATCGGGGTTTTGCTTCATGGCCTGTGCCGTATCGTGCATGACAATACGCCCGTTTTCAATCAGATAGCCGTGCGACACCACTTCCAGGGCAGCAATGGCGTTTTGCTCGACCAGCAAGACAGACAAGCCTTCCGTCTGGTTGATGCGGCGCACGATGTCAAAAATCTCGGCCACCAGAAATGGCGCCAGTCCCAGGCTGGGTTCATCGAGCATCAGCAGTTTGGGCTGGGTCATCAAGGCACGACCAATCGCCAGCATCTGCTGTTCCCCCCCTGAGAGATAGCCCGACTCGGCGTCACGGCGCTGGGCTAGGCGCGAGAAATAGGTGTAGACCATGTCCCGGTTTCGCAGCATCTCGGCTCGGCTGCCGCCCCGAATGGCCGAGGCTGCCACCAGGTTTTCATCCGGCGTGAGGTGCTCAAACACACGACGACCTTCCAACACCTGCACGATGCCCATGCGCACCCGGTCCTGCGGCGCCATGGCGTCGATGTTCTGATCCATGAACTGAATTTCGCCACGGGTGACCTCGCCGCGTTCGGCCTTGAGTAAACCACTGATGGATTTGAGCAGGGTGCTCTTGCCCGCCCCATTGGCGCCCAGCAACGCCACCATACCCCCCGAAGGCACCTGCAGTGAGGCTCCCTTGATGGCCAATGCCACGTGGTCATAAATGACTTCGACGTTGTTGACGGTGAGGATGTTGGCGGACATTGCCGTGGGGGATGTGCTCATGGCGACGCCCTCATTTGCGTGAGTAGCCAAATGGCCACAGCAAGAGATAGTTGCGCACGTTGTTGTACAACTTGCCCAAACCCATGGGCTCCACAATCAGAAACAGCATGATCATGGCGCCGTAGATCACGTGAGGAATGTGCGCCAGCGTTTCGTCGCCCACCGTCATGCCCAGCAACTTGGCCGTCCAGGCGATGAAATAGTTGATCTGGCTGGGCATGAGCAGGATGAACGCTGCTCCGAACCAACTGCCGATGATGCTACCCAAGCCTCCCACAATCACCATGGCCAGCAACTCGATGGACACATTGATCGAAAACTGTTCGGGCGTGACAGCATGGTAGAAGGTGAAGATGAGCATCGCACCACTCACGCCGCCGATGAACGATGACGTGGCAAAGGCCACCAGCTTGTAATAAAAGCTTTGCACGCCAATCACGGCGGCAGCGAAGTCTTTTTCACGCACCGCCACCAGCGCTCGGCCCAGGGCTGTGCGTTTGAGGTTGAGCATGAAGAGCGTGACAAAGAGACACCAGACAAGCGCCACGTAATACAGGGCCGCTTCAGCGGTGATGGGCTGTCCCAACAAGGTCAGGGCCGGCGCCTGCAAGGTGGCCGACACCCCGCCGCTGATCGCCGGCACGTGGGAGATCACCCAGTCCATGATGAACTGCAACGCCAGGGTGCTGAGCGCCAGGTACAACCCCTTGACGCGCAAGGCTGCAAAGGCAAACACCACCCCAATCAGCGTCGCCATGCCGCCAGCCAGCAACACCGCGATTTCCCAGGGAATGCCGTTGCGCACGCCATGCACCGCTGTATAGGCGCCAATGCCCATCACGGCGGCATAGCCAAAGTGAAACTGCCCCGCCCAGCCCAGAATCAGGTTCAGACCCAGTGTGGCTGCAGTCCAGACCAACCAGGGCACCAGATAGCTGCTGAGGGTGAGTGAACTCACCAGCAACGGTGCGAACAGGAAGAACACCAGCAAGGTCCCGATCATGAATCGATCAGCGGGAATCGGGAACAAGCCCCGATCGTCTGCGTAATGGGTATGAAAGACACCCGCCTGACGAAACAGCATGGTTCAGAGCCTTTCGATATCGTGTCGGCCAAAGAGGCCATGCGGACGGATCATGATGGTGACAATCAGGGCCACGGCAATCACCAGTTCACGGCTGCCACCACCCAGGATCGGGTCGAGCACACCCGAGGCGACGCTTTCGACCGCGCCCAGCACCAAGCCTGCCAGGATGGCACCGCCCAGGCTGTCCATACCTCCCAGCACCGCCACCGTGATGCCCTTGAGCAGCAGCAGTGCCAGCGATTGGTCTACCCCCTGCACCGAGCCCCACAGCACGCCGGCCGCCGTGGCCACAAGCGAGGACATGGCCCACGACAAGGCCACACCGCGCTCGACCGAGATGCCGACGGACCATGACGCCATATAGTCATCTGCAATGGCGCGCAGCACCACCCCGCGGCGGGTCTGGAAGAAAAACACAAACACCGCGAACAGCACCAGCGTGACCACGGCCCCCACGGCATAGGCCCGGTTGATCAGCAAGGGGCCCAGGAACATCGGGTCGTCACTGATACCGATGCGCATCGGGCGACCGCTGCCACCCCAGATCGTCATGGCTAGGGCACGCAAAAAGATATCCAGTCCCAGCGTCATCATCAGGATCATCACGATCGGGCGCCCCGCCAAAGGACGCAAAGCCACGCGCTCGATGCCCATGCCCAAGCCCATCATGCTGACGATGGCCAGTGGGATAGCCAGCCACATGGACAGGCCCAGCGAGGCGGAGAAAAACAGCACGACATAGGCCCCCACCATGGTGAGCGCGCCTTGCGCCAAGTTGGGCACCGAGGAGGACTTGTAGACCAGGACCACCCCCATCGCCACCAGCGAATACATCAACCCGGCCAACGCGCCGTTGACCCCGAGTTCAAGCAGATAGCTGAGATCCATGGCTCACACTTTCCTGATCGCGAGTTGGCGCTCGAGCACGCCTTCCTCGCCGGTTTCGTAGACGATGCGCGCCTGGTAGGTGACCTCGCCCTGCCCCGCGTAAATGGCCTCGATGATGGGCGCATAGCGCTCTTCCACCACGTTGCGACGCAATTTGCGGGTGCGGGTGATCTCGCCATCGTCCGCATCGAATTCCTTGGGCAGACTCACCAGCGATCGCAACTTGAGCGGCTCGGGCAAGGTGCTGTTGAGTCGTTCCACGGCCTGAAGCAGCAAATCCATCACGGGCGTTTTTTGCGACAAGTCGGCATAGGACATATAGGACAAGCCACGCAACTCGGCCCAGTGCCCCACCGATTCCATGTCAATGCACACCATGGCAGACAAGGTGTCACGACCGCTGCCCAAAACAGCCACGTCCTTGATGTAGGGGCTGAACTTGAGGCGGTTCTCGATGTAGTTGGGGATATAGCGCTCGCCCTGGGCGGTGTACACCACTTCGGACAAACGACCCAGCACCACCAGATGCCCATCCTGCTCCAGATAGCCGGCATCGCCGGTGTGCAACCAGCCGTCGCGCAAGGTGTTGCGGGTCGACTCCTCGTTGCGGTAGTAGCCGGCAAACACGCTGCCTGAGCGGATCAGGATTTCGCCATCGTCGTGAATGCGCACCTCCACGCCGGGCAAGGGGCGACCCACGGTGTGCAAGCGCACCTCGTCGACATCCTGCATGGCGTTGAAGGCGCTGGTTTCGGTCTGACCGTAGAGCTGACGCAACTTCACGCCCAAAGCCCGATAAAACACAAACGTGTCCTCGCCAATGGCCTCGCCGCCGGTGAATGCATGCCGCAAGCGGCTCAGACCCAACTGATCCTTGATCGGCCCGTACACCAACCACTCACCCACCCACCGGGTCAGTTGATCCAGCCAGGACGACGAGCCACCGGCGAGCTTGTGGCGTTCGATACGCAGCGCGGCATCCATGAAGTGCTGGTAAAGCGCCTTCTTGAGCGGGGTGGAATCTTCCATGCGCACCTGCACCGTGGTGAGCATGTTGTCCCAACTGCGCGGGGCGGCCAGGTAGAAGGTTGGCGCGATTTCGCGCAAGTTGTGCAGCACCGTCTCGGCACTTTCTGGAATGTTGATGGTGAAATGCAAACCAATGCCCGCGCCCACCGTCATGGCAAAGTCACCGATCCAGGCCATGGGCAGATAAGCCAGCACCTCTTCACCAAAATCAAAGGCCTTGGCGCGGTAGGCGTTGGCCACCCCCGACAGCACGTTGCTGTGGGTCAGTACCACTCCCTTGGGCTTGCCGGTGGTCCCCGAGGAATGGATGAACACGGCCACATCGTCAGGACGGGCACGCTGCAACAGTTGGGTGCGCAAGGAAGGGTCCGCCTGCAAGCGCGACTGCCCGCTGGCAATCAGCGCGTTCCACGACAACAGACCGGTGTCGGTGTAAGCCCCCATGCCTCGCGGATCATCGAACAACACATGATCCAACTGCGGACAAGACTCGCGCAGATCGAGCATCTTGTCGACCTGCTCCTGGTCTTCGGCCAGGACAAACGTGGCGCCCGATTGTTCCACCACGTGGCGAATCTCATCGGGTGTGGCGTCCGGGTACACCGGCATGGCGTGTCCGCGCAGCGCGCCGGCTGCCAACATGCCGCTGTACAGATGCGGTCGGTTGTCCCCCAACACCACCAGGCCGCTGCCCGGACCAAAGCCCAGGGCCTCCAACCCGGCCGCACAGCAGAGTACCTCCTCGAGCCATTGGGACCAGGTCGTCTGTTGCCAGATACCGCGATCTTTTTCGCGCAAGGCGATGGCGCTGGGGCGCTGCGCTGCATTGAGCGCCAGCAATTCCACCAGGGTGCGGTCGGTGCGGAAATCCCAGCGCGCGCCGCTGGCGGCGGACTCATGCGGATTCACGCGAACCTCCCAGATAGGCCTTGATGACGCGCGGATTGCGAATCACCTCGCGCGGGATACCGCTGTCAATCACCTCGCCATAACTCAGCACCAACATGCGGTCACAGATGCCGGTGATGATGTCCATGTGGTGTTCAATCAACAACACGGTCACACCACGCTCGTCGCGCGCATCGAGCACGAAGCGAGCCATGTATTCCTTTTCTTCCTGGTTCATGCCCGCCATCGGCTCGTCCAGGATGAGGAAGCTGGGCTCGGCCACCAGGGCGCGGGCCAGCTCCACGCGTTTTTTCAGACCGATGGGAATCGCATCAACCAGCTCGTCTCGCACCCCTTGCAGCTGCATGAAATCGATGATGTCTTCCACCACGCGGCGATGCGCGATTTCCTCATCGCGACTCATCCAGGGGTAGAGCAGCGTGCGCATCACGCTGGGGCGCATGTGCACATGACGACCCAGCAGGATGTTGTCGAGCACAGTCATGCCGTTGAACAAGGCCAGGTTTTGAAAGGTGCGTGCCACGCCGTGACGCGCCACCGCGTGCGGTGCCAAGCCCGTGATGTCCTGCCCATGGAGCAGAATTTGGCCTTGTTGAGGGGGGTAAAAACCGGTGATGGCATTGGTCATCGTGGTTTTGCCGCTGCCATTGGGCCCCACCAGACCGAAGATTTCACCCTGGTCGATGTGCAAATCGACGCCGGTCAGTGCCACCAGCCCGCCGAAACGTCGCTCCACCCCCAGGCACTCCAGGACTCGGGCACGGGACGACCCGACGACCACCGGGGTGCTGAGGCGGTGGGGGGTGGTCGTCTCGTCCTGGCCAGTGTCTAGGCTCGGCGATGGCATGCTGACTCCCGTTACAGTGAAGAGGCATAGCGCGGGAAGGACCCGTTGACCTTGCCTCAAAATGTCAATATATTGCCTTTCGGCACATCCAACGAGATGCATCGTAATCCTGATTTTGACGAGAAAATCTATGGAAAACCCTAGTCAAGAGGCGAAGAAATTGAAACTGGAGATGGCCAACCGGTTGTTCTTTCGGCTGTATCAATGTGCCAATATGTTGCATAAAACCGGCTCGCGCGCGATTGAAGAAGAGGGGTTGACCACGCAACAGTGGGCCGTGCTGGGTGCCCTCTCCCGCGACGAGGCCCGCCACGGCATGAGCATTGGCGAACTGGCGCGCTACCTCATGCTCAGCCGACAAAACCTTTCCGGGGTGATTGGACGCATGGAGCGCGACGGCCACCTGCACACGGCGGCCGACCCCAACGACCGGCGTTCACGCTTGGTGCGCATGACCCCGTCTGGCCAGCAGGTCTGGCTCCACCTCGCCCTGCCCAAGATCCATGACTATTACAGCCAGGTGTTAGAAGATTTTTCACTGAACGACACCGTCCACGCAGTGCACTACCTGCTCAAAATCCTGCACAACATGCAACGGCTTGACCAACCTGAACACGAGGACGCACACGGAGCGAACCTTGGGATGAAGTCCAACACCGAGTTCACCCCATGAATTCTGTCTTTCTCACCGGCCATGGCGGCAACGAGGTGGTTCAGGTTGGCGAACAACCTCTTCCCACACCCGGTCCCGGTGAGGTGCTGGTGCGCATGCGGGCCAGCACCCTCAACCAGGTGGACCTGTACATGCGCAACAGTGGTGCGGGCATCACCCACCAGCTGCCGCAGATCATGGGGCTGGACGGCGCTGGCGAGGTGGAATCAACCGAGGGAGACCCGGCGTTCACCACGGGGCAACGGGTGCTGGTGCATCCTGGCATCGCCTGGGGACGGTGCGAGTTTTGTCTGCGTGGCCAGGATGTGCTGTGCACCCGCTACTCGTTGCTGGGCGAACACCGCCATGGCACCTGGGCGCAATGGGTCGCGCTACCCGCCCGCAACGTGTTTCCGACGCCCCCACACTTGGACGATTTGCAGGCCGCCGCCCTCGGTGTGAACCACCTCACCGCCTGGCGCATGGTGGTGTCACAGGCACGGTTGCAGCCCTGGGAGCGCGCACGCTGGTCACCTCGCGTCATGCGGACAAGCTGGACCGCGCCCGTGCCCTGAGCGCCGACATCGTCATTGACTCGTCGCGCGAGGATATCGCCAAGGCGGTGATGTCACACACCGCAGGCCGTGGCGTGGATGTGGTGATTGAAAACGTGGGCGCGGCGGTCTGGTCGAGCGCACTCAAGTCACTGGTGCGTGGAGGTCGCATCGTGACCTGTGGCGCCACGACTGGCGACCAGCCGGGGGCGGATTTACGCCGTGTCTTCATCCGTCAACTGCAGATCTTGGGCTCCACCCTGGGCAACCTGCACGAGATGCAGGAGCTGCTGGCGTTTGTCACACGACATCAGCTCACCCCCGTGATGGACCAGGTGTTTGACCTGGCTCAGGTGCATACAGCGCTCGACCGCCTGGACAGCGGTTTGCAATTCGGCAAGGTGGGCTTGCGGATTTGATGGTGGCGGCAACGCAGCCACTACCTCACTGGGGACGTGGTCCCCTCCCCGATCGACTGAGCAACAAAAGACCGATGACGATGGGGAACACGGCCATCCACAGCATGCCCTGGGCGTAGCTGCCGCCCCAGCTGACCCACTGCGACACCAGAAACGGGCCCGACATGGCGCCGGAAAACGTCAGGAACTGGGTGGTGCCCGTGGCACTGGCCAGGCGCTCGCGCGGCGCGGTACGCACCAGCAGGGCGAAGAACACGCCGTTCCACCCCATCACGAACGTGCCACACACCAGCGCCACCACGGCGCTGGCCAGCAAATGCCCGGTCGTGCCCACCCAGGCCAGCATCACGAGGCCCAGGCTCATGGCAATGCCCATCCAACCCAGCAGCCGAGGCGGCGATATCCACCGATCAGCGACATGACCAAACCCCACACGTGCCGCCGTGCTGGCCAGCTGCGAGGCCGCCAAGATGGCTGCCGCCATTGCCAGCGTCAATCCCCCTTGCAGGTGCAACAGCGACACCAAAAAGGTGAGGAAGCCCTGTTGTGCCATGGCATAGACCAGCGACACCAGACCGAGTCGACGCAACTCACGGTCTCGGCCAACATCCAGCAAAGCAGTCCACCAGCGCGTGCTCTCCGGCATCGGTTGCAATTCATCGGTGGGTTGCAACCGGCCGATGGTGCGCCACAACCACAAGCACAGCGCGAGACACAACGCGCCCGACACAAACACTGAAGGCTGCCAGCCCAACCCGCGCAAGCCCAGCGGCATGCACAGACCTGCCAGGGCCACGCCCAGAGGAACACCTGCCTGTTTCATCGAAAAAAACAAACCCGAGGACTGGGCCGGCACATGGCGGGCCAGCACCGATGTGGCAGCGGGGTTGGCCAATCCGTACCCAAACCCGATGCACAGCGCGGCTGGAGGCAGACACCAGGTTTCACCCACGCACGCCAGCCAGGTGCCCGACATCAAAAAGAGCAGCGATGCTTGACTGACACGCACCCCACCCCAGCGCGCCACCCAGTTGCCGGTAGGCAATCCCCCCGCCATGGCGGCCAGATAGGCCATGGCCACAAACACCCCGACGCGCTCAGGGGGTAGATCTAGCGTCGGAGCCACGGCCGGACTGAGCACTGCCGCGGTGCTCAGCACCATCGAGGCCAACACTTGCACCGCCAGCATGGCACGCAGTGCCAACCAGGGGTGCGAGAGTCGTGTAGAGCCCAGGCTCACATCCGAGCCGGCAACACAGTGCCGACACACTCGCCAAATCCGATTCGGGCAGCGCCCTCGCGCTGGCACCAACCGCGCAAGGTCACGGTATCGCCGTCTTCCAGGAAGACGCGCTGCTCGCCCTGGGGCAGTTGCACCGGCTGTTTGCCGCCCATGGTCAACTCCAGCAAGGCTGCCGCCTGTTCGGGCTCGGGGCCGGAGAGCGTGCCGCTGCCCAACAGGTCCCCGGCATTCAGGTTGCAGCCGTTGACCGTGTGATGCGCCACCATCTGGGCCACTGTCCAGTAGGCATGTCGGTAGTTGGTCAGGCACAGCCGATGCGGCGCGATCCCGCGCTCGCGCATGGCGGGGGTTTGCAACTCGGCCAGGGCGTTGCCTCGCCCCATGAACACCCCCAACTCGAGCTCGATGTCCAGACGCTTGCTGGGGCCGACCACGGGTTGGGTTGCCCCGGGTGGCAGGATCTGGCCCATCGGTCGACGAAATTGCTGGCCCGATACGCCGATGCTGGACGCACGGCCGTGGTAGCCAATGGGCACCCACTTGTAGTTGGGCAACAGCGGATTGTCCGGGCGGAACAGGCGGCCCACGTTGGTGGCGTGATGAACCGAGGTGTAGAAGTCGGTGTAGTCGCCAATACGAGCCGGCACATCAAGTTCAGCCTCGGCCATCGGCACCAGACAGGTCTGTAACAGGGTGTGTTGCGCCGAGCCTTGGCGCAAGGCGCGTGACAGGCCCAGTCGCAGGGCGCTCCAGGCTTGCGGCCCCAGATCCATCAGGGCGTTCAATTTGTCGGCGCTGGCCGCCTGGGCGGCCGTTTGGGCCAAGCCTTGCAACAGCGCGGCACGCGCCAGTGCAGCGAGATCGAGAATTTGGTCCCCAATCGCCACACCGCCACGAAACGCTTCGGGGGCATGACGACGACGGAACACGCCAAAGGGCAGGTTCTGAATGGGAAAGTCGGTGGTGGGAGAGTTAGCAGACACCACCCAGCTGCGCAGGGCGGGATCGTGGGTTTCGTTGATGGTGGTCATGGCGCTTGTCTGCACCCTCAATGGGCGGCGTCGAATTCCTTGTCGTGCATCCAGGCTGCGTGCTTGGGTGCGCGCTTGGTTTTGCTCCACTCCTCCAGCATGTCCCACTTCACCGCGTCGAGCTTGCGGTACATGTCAGGGGTGCCCGTGTCACAGGCCAGTTCCAGGCGGTGACCATTGGGGTCAAAGAAATAGATGCTCTTGAAGATGGTGTGATCGGTCACGCCCAGCACCGGCACGCCGGCCGCCTCCAAGCGAGCCTTGGTCTCTTCCAGCGTCTTCACGCTGTCTACCTTGAATGCGATGTGCTGCACCCACTCGGGAGTGTTAGTGTCTCGACCCATCGGCGCGGAATTGGGCAACTCGAAAAAGGCCAGCACATTGCCGCCACCGGCGTCCATGAAAACGTGCATGTAGGGGTCAGGCGCATGGGTGCTGGGCACCTGGTCTTCAGCGATGGCCAGCACGAAGTTCATGTTGAGGTGTTTGACATACCACTCAACGGTTTGTTTGGCGTCGAGGCAGCGGTAGGCCACATGGTGAAAGCGTTCGACTTGCATGAGGAGTCTCCTGGGTGTCTGGTGCTCAATGGCGAGAGATGATGCAAAGGGCATGCCGCGTTGAGGGCTCAACGCGTCCGCCCATGTTTTCAATCATAGTCACAATTGCCTGCCACAGGCTGACGCGGCCAGGAAATGGTGCGGGGGCAGACCCCTCACCGCGATGGGGCATGGCAGAACGTGGTCCAGCGCGGCTCACGCCGAGGGAGCGTTCAAGGCTATAGTGGGAACGCTTGCTGCCAACATCCTCATGACTTCGCCGTCTGCCGCTCCCCCCAGTTCATCCCGTATCACCAGTCTGGACCTGTTCCTGATTTTGCTGGTGACCTGCTCCTGGGGACTGAATTACCCGATCATGAAGTTCGTGGTCACCGAATACCCGCCCTCAAGTTTTCGGGCGCTGACCTTCATCCTGGGCACTTGCGTGCTGGGTGTGTACGCACGTAGCCGCGGTGAATCGCTGTGGGTGCCGCCCGAAGAGCGCTGGACCACCCTGCGACTGAGCATTCCCAACATGGTGCTGTGGCATGTCGGTCTGGTCTATGGCATTTCTTTGTTGAATTCCGGACGCGCCGCCATCATCGGCTACACCATGCCGGTCTGGGCTCTGCTGGCCAGTGTTTGGCTGTACCGCAGCCCCCTCACCTGGCGCGCCGGTCTGGGCGTGCTGTGCTCGCTCACCGCCACCGTGCTGCTGGGTATCGACGAGATGTCGCACTTTGCGGGGCAGCCGCTGGGTTTGCTGTTCACCTTCGGGGCCGCCATCTCCTGGGGCATTGGCAATGCCATGATGAAGAACACCCGGCTGTCGATTTCCAACATCAGCTTCACCTTCTGGTCGCTGGCTGCTGGAGCCGTGTGCCTGAGCATGATGGCGCTGGTGCTAGAGTTTGACGTCTGGCGCTGGCCCAACCGGTTGCAATGGCTGGCAATTGGCTATGGCGGCGTGGTGACCTTTGCCGTGAGCTATGTGGCCTGGTTTCTGGTGGCGCGCAAACTCACCCCGGTGGCCAGTGGCTTGTCGATCATGCTGGTGCCGGTCATCGGACTGCTGGGCGGCAATCTGTTTCTGGGCGAAACCATTGCGATCACCGACTGGTTGGCACTGGGCTTCATCCTGAGTGCCATGGCCATTGTGCTGATCCCGACCCGTTCCGAGACCCGGCCAACCCCTGCCTCCACCACCCGCTCAGCCCCTGATTGACCTGAGGCGTTCCGTCAGGGCTTCAACGAAACCAGCCGCGCCTCCTGAGGTCCATGGTGTCGATGGAGGCACCCTCCTCCCGGGGCTGCCCCGGTTGGCCCGTTCTGGCGCGGCCGGTCAAGCGGGCGGCGGTATGCTGCGCGGGCGTCCCTCGTCATCGATGGCCACATAAGTGAGCGTGGCCTCGGTCACCTTCAGGTAAACGCCCTGCTGTCGAATACGCTCGGCGTAGACCTCGACCTGCACCGTCACCGACGTGTTGCCCACCCGGGTGATGCGTGCAAAAAAGCTCAGGATGTCCCCCACCTTGACCGGTTGCTTGAACACAAACTGATTGACCGCCACGGTCGCCATGCGCCCGTTGACACGACGCGCCGGCAGCACCGCACCGGCCAGGTCCACCTGAGCCATGACCCAACCCCCAAAGATATCGCCATTGGCGTTGCAGTCCGCAGGCATGGGGATGACCTTGAGCACCAACTCTTGGTCACGGGGCAATTCGGTGGCGGCGGTGTGTGTGGTGTTCATGAGAAATTCCAGCCCATCATGCAGGTATGTAACAGGTGTCAGGGGTATCAAGTCGTCAGATCCTTGACTCAGGTCAAGTCCGAGCAGAATGCTTGACAGTTCCATCACAGAACCACCCCGGGGCCATGCATACTGTGCGGTGACGCACCCTGTACCTGTTGACGCAGTGTAGCGCCTGACAGCATCACCACCTCCTTCATGCAATCCCAACTTGAATCTGCCCTGGACCAGCACAGCAACGACGTCCAGCGGCGGGAGTCCACCGTCACCGACCTGACCATGCGGATTGCCCGGCTGGCCATTGCCCTGGGTCTGAAGCTGGATCAGGAACCAGACGTTCAACGCGTGCTGCACCACACGCAGGCGCCCACCAACCCTGACGAACACGCCCATGCTGTGCTCCACTTGCGCGCAAGAGCCTGGACTGAATTGCGCGGACTGCTGGTATTGCGATATGAACTCGAACGCCACCTGGTCGAAGACATGGGTGTTCATCTGAGTCGACGCATCCTGGAGGACGCGGAACTTCATATGACCCTCGCCGGGTTCCAACGCGGTATTGATGGACTTCAGCGGGACATCCACCAACTCTTTGGCAACCCGGACGAACCCGACGCGACCCACCACTGACTGCGCCATGAACAGCATCGACACGGCCTCTTGGATTGAAAACCTGACCTACGATGAACTGTCGATCGGTCAGAGCGCGCGCCTGCACCGCACGCTACACCGGGCGGATATCCAGGCGTTCGCCGCGGTATCGGGTGATACCAACCCAGCCCATCTGGACCCCGAGTACGCCAACGACACACTGTTTCATGGCGTGATCGCCCACGGCATGTGGGGCGGATCGCTCATCTCAGCCTTGCTGGGCACCGAGTTTCCTGGTCCAGGCACCATCTACCTGCATCAGGATCTGGACTTTCTGCGACCGGTCCGAGTGGGTGACACCCTCACAGTAGAAGTGACCGTGGCCGCCAAACACAACGAACACCACCGCGTGGACCTTGCGTGCAAGGTGACCAACCAGACCGGTACCTTGGTGCTGCAAGGCATGGCACGTGTGATCGCCCCAACCCAAAAAGTGCGGCGCCCGCGAATCGATGCGCCCGCGATTCAGCTGATCGATCCGCAAGCGCGTTTCAACGCCCTGCTGACCTTGGCCAAAGGCCTGTCGCCCGTGCGCTGCGGGGTGGTCCATCCCTGCGATGCCGAGTCGCTCAGCGGTGCACTCGATGCTGCATCCCATCACCTCATCATCCCGGTGCTGATCGGCCCGGAGGACAAGATTCGAAGCGCTGCGCAAGCCGCCCAGCTCTCATTGCAGGGTGTCGAGATCGTCCCCGTGGCTCACAGCCATGAGGCCGCTGAGCGGGCTGCCACCCTGGCCGTACAAGGTGAGCTAGAAATCCTCATGAAAGGCAGCCTGCACACGGATGAACTGCTGCATGCCGTGCTGGCACAGCCCGGCTTGCGAACCGGTCGCCGCATGTCGCATGTATTTCGCTTTGACGTGCCGCTGTACCCCAAGCCCCTGATGGTCACCGATGCCGCTTTGAACATCAGCCCTTCCTTGCGTGACAAGGCGGACATCATTCAAAACGCCATCGACCTGGCCCGCATCCTGGGGGTTGAACAACCCAAGGTGGCGATTCTGGCCGCGGTGGAAACCGTCAACCCCGACATGCCCTCGACCCTGGACGCCGCGGCCCTGTGCAAGATGGCGGACCGGGGTCAAATTCAAGGCGGCTTGCTCGATGGACCGCTCGCGTTTGACAACGCCATCTCTCACGAGTCGGCGCGTATCAAACACATCGAATCCCGCGTGGCGGGAGACGCCGATATTCTGGTCGCCCCCGACCTGGAAGCCGCCAACATGCTGGCCAAGCAACTCGACTACCTGGCCGGTGCCAGTGGTGCCGGGTTGGTGGTGGGCGCGCGCTTGCCCATTGCACTGACCAGCCGTGCCGATGGCCCACGCACGCGCGTGGCCTCGGCCCTGTTGGCACTTCTGGCCGCCTACCAGGCGCGACAGGATCCCATCCGTCGTGCCCAGCTCAAACTGGCGCCCTGAGTCGCACACCATGACCATTCTCAGCGTCAACGCCGGGTCGTCCTCGCTGAAATTTTCCCTGCACCAGTTTCACGACCACAGCGTGGACAGTGCCTGGGTGAGTGGCGCACTCCAAGGACTGGAACCCGGCGGCACGCCCAGCCTGGACTGGTCAATGGCAGGGCAATCCCAGCATGAAACCCTGTCGGTCAAGCCAGGCGACGGCTTTGCCGACGCCTTCTTGCGCCTGCGGAGTTGGCTGCGGGATCTCCCAGGCATGCCCCCGTTGCGCGCAGTGGCACACCGGGTGGTGCACGGGGGTGCCGACTTCTCCCAGGCGACCCTGGTGACCCCGGAGGTGATGCAACGTCTCTCCCAGCTGAAGTCTCTGGCGCCTCTGCATCAGCCGCACAACCTGGCGGGCATTGAGGCCATGGCTCAAGCGTTCCCCGATTTGCCGCAGATCGCCTGCTTTGACACGGCCTTTCATGGGGACGTTCCTCCGCTACACCAACGCTTTGGCCTGCCGCGTGCGCTGCATGAGCAGGGGGTGCGTCGCTTTGGGTTCCATGGACTGTCGTACCAATACATCCTGCAAAGTCTGCAGCGGCACTCCCAACGGGCCCAACAGCGCCTGCTGCTGGCTCACCTGGGCAACGGGGCCAGCCTGTGCGCGGTGCGCGAGGGCAAAAGCCTGGCCACCTCGATGGGGTTTTCAGCGCTGGATGGCCTGATGATGGGCACACGCAGCGGCACGATCGACCCGGGCGTTCTCTTGTTCCTGCTGGAACAAGGCTGGAGCCATGACCGTTTGGAACGTCTGCTCTACAAGGAGAGTGGCTTGCTCGGGGTGTCGGGCATCAGTGCCGATGTTCGGCGCCTGCGCCAATCCACCGAGCCGGCGGCCCAGGAAGCGCTGGCGCTCTTCACCCACCGCGTGGTGCGCGAGGCGGGTGCCATGACGGCTTGTCTGCAAGGCCTGAACGTGCTGGCCTTCAGTGGGGGCATTGGCGAACACGATGCCGTGTTACGAGCCGAGGTGTGCCAGGCCTTGGCCTGGATGGGCATCAAACTCGATGCCAAGCGCAATCAGGCCGCGCGGGGTGACGCCGTCGTCCCGGTGCATGCCCCGGACAGCCGCATCGAGGTGTGGGTGATTCCCACCGACGAAGGGCGAGTTGCAGCCCAGCAAGCGCTGGCCTGGATGGAACAGCAGACAGTGGCCGAATGAGTGCGGATACAACAACCACGCAGACCCGTTGGCCTGTGTGGCCCTCACACTCACACGCCTTCAATGATGCGGATATCTCGCGTCACGCCATTGGGGCCCAAGGCAACCAGCGCCTCCTTGTAGCCAGGACTGTCGTAGGCGGCCAGCGCGGCTTGCAGGTTGTCAAACTCCACGATCACCGTGCGTTGTACTTTGCCCTGCTCTTTGGCAGCAGCAGGCAGACCGCGCGCCAGAAAACGCCCGCCGGCGGCTGTCAGGGCCGGTCCCGCCAATTTGGCGTAAGCGGCCAGCGCGTTGTCATCGTGAACAGCGTGATAGGCGCTGATCCAGTAAGCCTTGGGCATGGTGTCTCCAATCGAACATCAGGGTGAACAATGAAGTACAGGTTGTAACACCGCCAGGCCAGCGGCATCAAGTCGTGGCTGTCCGGTTGGCATCGTCCCTGCGATAATGAACACTGCCTTCGCCACTGAAGAGTACTGCCATGAAGATTTCGAACTCACTGACCTGTCGCCTGGGCTTGCTGGTGCTGTCAGCTCTCTGGTCGCTGGCAGTCCTCGCCCATGGTCCCTTCCCCAGCATTCACGTGAAGGATCTCCCCGATGGCTTACGCAACAACTGGAACAGCCTCAAGCCTGAGATGAATGAAAACAGCCATTGCGCGGCCGCCTTTGACAGCAACACCGAGGTCGACCGCATGGTGTTCAAGTGTTCGATTCACATCAAGATGGCGCATGAAGGAGCCCGCCGAGCCATGCATTACTGCAATGAAGCGCGCACCGAGCATCGCATCAAGATGCCGTGCAAGCTGATTCAGGAATAAGCGGCGGCGGCCTAAGAACGGGCCTTTTGCATCAGCGCAGCCAACTCCCGGGCGTTGGCCTGTCGGTCTGCATTCACCCGTGTCATGGTGGGGCGTGCTTCGATGAGCGCCATGTAGGACTTGACAGGCACTGAGGCCAGCACGTCCTCGCCCAACACCCGCTTGCATGCGGAAGCCACCAGGGGCAAATGCACCGCGGCTGCGCAATCCGCGAGGGTAAATTGATCGCCCGCCACATAGGGCTTGAAAGCAGCCAGTTTCATGAATGCTGCCACACCCTTGGGCAACTGCTTGCGCACGAAGGCTTGACGTTCCTCGCTGACTTGTCCGCCAAAAAATGCCTGGGCGTACAACTCCCGCGCCACCAGCTCCACATGCAACTCCAAGACCACCATCAACTCCCGCACTTTGGAGGCGGCAAAGGGGTCAGACGGCAACAAGGGGTGCTGTGGGTAGGTTTGCTCGATGTACTCGGCACAGACCATGGACTCGGACAGGCTGCCTTGGTCGGTCTGCAAAAATGGCACCTTTCCCATCGGCGAGCGATCCATCAGTTTGGGATGGGAGTTGCCCACCCAGACCAGTTCCTCTTCAAAAGGCACTTGCTTTTCCAACAATTGCAATTTGAGTTTGCCGTAGTAGTTACTGGCCGAAAAACCACACAACTTGAGGGTCATCAACGGTCTCCGCAAGGAATCAACATCCGACCATTGTGGCATGCCGTCTCAGCGGTTGATGCCTGACTCAGCGAGCCTCGCAGCACCTGCGGCATCCCTCAACCTTGACGTGTTCATCCGATAACTGCTTCCTGGCCTTCACGCCGTTGTCTCGCGGGCAGCAGCGTCTAGTGAATACCCCAGGTCTCAAACAGCCTGTAATAGGCGATCCTTGCAGACAAGGAGATTCACATGCACTTTGTTCAACGGTTGAATTCGTCAAGTTCGCTTGGCTCACGCCGCCATTGGTTGGCCGCAGTCCTGGTGGGACTGGGCAGTCTCAGCACCACCGCTTCATGGGCACAAGCCTATCCCAACAAGCCCATCCGTCTGATCATCCCCTATTCGACCGGCACCACCACCGACGTGTTTGGGCGACTGTACGCACTGAAACTGGGCGAACAACTGGGCCAGACCATTGTCACTGAAAACCGGGTGGGCGCCGGCGGCAATATTGCTGCTGAGGCAACAGCGCGCGCCGCCCCTGACGGCTACACCCTGACCTTGTCCACCAGCGCCACGCACGCAACCAACCCATCGCTGTATGGCAAAGTGCCGTTTGACCCGATCAAGGACTTCACCCACATCACCTCGTTGGTATCGGCGCCCAACATGCTGGCCATCAATCCCAAGATTCCTGTCAACAACATGGCGGAGTTGATTGCCTATGCGCGCGCCAACCCCGGCAAGCTGACCTACATTTCTGCCGGCTCAGGCACCTCGCCGCACATGGCTGGTGAATTGCTCAAGACCATGGCCAACATTGACATCCGCCATGTGCCTTACAAAAACATCACCCAAGGTTTTTCTGATCTGTTTGGCGGCGAAGTGTCGATGACCTTCTACCATGTGCCGGTCATCCTGCCGCACGTGAAAGCTGGCAAACTGCGCGCCCTGGGCGTGGCCACGAAAGACCGAAGCTCCATCGCACCCGAGGTGCCCCCCATTGCGGACACAGTGCCTGGCTACGACCTCAAGCCCTGGTGGGGCATCAGTGGTCCGGCGGGACTCCCCAGAGAGGTGGTAGACAAGATTTACCAGGCCTCCACCGCTGTGCTGTCCGACCCTGACACACGCCAGAAATTCGTGACCATGGGCCTTGAGGTGCTGCAAATGCCGGTGAAGGAGTTCAATGACTTCACCGTCACCGAAGTGGGCAAATGGAGCAAGATCGTGAAGGATTCAGGCGCTCGCGTGGACTGAAGTCAGCGAGTCGCGCCGTATTCCTCGCGTAACAAACGGGCGGCCTCCACCATGGAGGCCAGCTTGCCATAGGCCACATCGCGGGGCAGGTATTTCATGCCGCAATCCGGGGCCAGTATGACCTGCTCCGGCGCGATGTACTGCAAGGCCTTGCGAATGCGAGCGACGATTACCGCGGGCGTTTCCACCGTCATGTCGCTCAAGTCCAGACACCCCACCATGATCTTCTTGTTGGGCAAGGTGGTGAGGATGGAGCAGTCGAGTTGAGACTGCGCCGTCTCAATGGACACTTGCTGACAGTTGCACGCCGCAAGTTCGGGCAAAAAGTCATAGCCACTTGGGCGGTTTTGTACCAAGGCCGCATAGCCAAAACAAATGTGAACCGCCGTGGTGCCGACCTGCCCAGCCAAGGCATGGTTGAGCGCCTTGACACCGTATTCACGCGCCTTGTCGGGGCTCGCCTGCATATAGGGCTCATCGATCTGCACCACGTCAGCGCCATGGGCGAAGAGGTCGCGGATTTCCTCGTTGAGGGCCTGGGCGTAGTCCATCGCTGCATCGGCCTCGCTGGGGTAATACTCGTTCCAGGCTTGCTGCAACATGGTGAACGGCCCCGGGACAGTGATCTTCACCTGACGATCGGTGTTGGCCTTCAGAAACAGCAGGTCCTCCAGTTCGACCGGTCGGGTGCGGCGAATTTTGCCGACGATACGGGGCACGAGGTTGGGCAGCCCATTGCGTCCCTTGACGGTTTTGGGGTTGTCCTGATCAATGCCTTCTAATGCGGTGGCAAACCGGTTGGAATAACTCTCCCGGCGCACCTCGCCATCGGTCACGATGTCGATCCCCAGCGTTTCCTGGGCGCGGATCACCACGCGGGTAGCGTCCTCCATGGCCTCTTGCAACTGGGCCGCCGGCACGCGCCACAGATCATGGTCGCGAATACGCGGCACGCGACGCGCCAGTTGCTCTTTGTCCACCAGCCAGCTCGGTTGCGGGTAGCTGCCCACCAGGGTGGTGGGAAACAGGGTAGGCGCTGTCATGCGAAAGATCCTTGAAATTGTCGGAGGAAGTGGGGGCTGATCATAGCGTTGCGCGGCCCGGCCGTGTTTGCCAACGAGACAGTCGCTTGGGGCGGCTCGCCGTATGATGGAATGGTCTACTAATTGGCCTACGGAACACGCATGTCGATTTCCCCCTGTGACAAGATGATTGCCCAGCAGGATGGGCCCATCGGCTGGATCATCTTCAACCAGCCCGAACGCCACAACGCCGTCTCGCTGGCCATGTGGGTGGCCCTTGAAGTCATCGTGGATCACTTTGAGAACAATCCCGAGATACGGATTGTGGTGGTTCGTGGTGCGGGCGAGAAGGCTTTTGTGTCGGGCGCGGACATTTCCGAGTTTGAAACCCAGCGCTCAGGGGAAGCCGCCACGCGTCACTACAACGAGACCTCGCAGCGCGCCTTGCGCCGACTGCGTGAGTTGTGCAAACCCACCCTGGCGATGATTCAGGGGTATTGCATCGGCGGCGGCTTGGCCGTGGCCCTGTCCTGCGATATTCGCCTGAGTGCCGACAACGCCCGGTTTGCTGTCCCGGCGGCCAAGCTCGGCCTGGGCTACGAGTATGAGGGCGTACGCAAGTTGGTGGACCTGGTAGGGCCTTCTTTTGCCAAGGAAATCTTTTTCACGGCACGTCAATTCAACGCGCAGGAAGCCCGCGAGATGGGGTTGATCAACCGTGTGGTGAGCGTCGACCAATTGGCAAGCCTGATTCAGGACTACGCCACCACGATTGCCGCCAACGCCCCCATGACCGTCGCGTCCATCAAGACCATCGTGGGCGAAATTGTGAAAGACGAGACCCTGCGTGACATCGCGTTGTGCGATCGCGTGGTGGATGAATGCTTCAACAGCCAGGATTACCGCGAGGGCCGCACCGCCTTCATGGAAAAACGCAAGCCCGTCTTTCAGGGCCGCTGAGACAAGGACAACCCATGACTCTCCCTCTGCAAGGCATTCGCGTTCTGGACCTCACCAATGTGCTGGCAGGTCCTTATTGCAGCATGGTTCTGGGCGACATGGGTGCCGAGGTCATCAAGGTCGAGAACACCGACAAGGGCGATACCTCGCGCAACTTCGAACCGCAGGTGAACGGCGAGTCGTATTGCTTTGCGGTCCTCAACCGCAACAAGAAAAGCCTGGCGTTGGACTTGAAGGATCCGCAGGGCAAGAAGATTGCACTGGCCTTGGCTGAGCGCGCCGACATCGTGCTGGAAAATTTTCGACCTGGTGTGGTCAAACGCATGGGGCTGGACTATGAGTCGATCCGCGCGCTCAATCCCGCGGTCATCTACGCCTCCATGTCGGGCTTTGGCCAGACTGGCCCTTACGGCAAAAAAGGAGGTCTGGACATCATTGCGCAAGGGATGTCGGGCATCATGATGATGACGGGTCATCCGGGGGGTCGTCCTGCCAAAGTGGGCATTGCCATGAATGACATCGCCAGCGGCGTGACCACCTTGTACGGCGTGCTGGGCGCGCTGATTGGCAAGTTGCGCCACGGTGAGGGCCAGTACCTGGAAACTTCATTGCTGGAAGCCGGCATGGCCTGGGCCGTGTGGGAATTTGGCGCCTATTTTGGGGGCGGTGAAGTGCCGACGGCCACCGGCACACGCCACCGACGATCGGCGCCCTACCAGGCCTACCGCACCCGGGATGGGTATGTCACCGTGGGCGCCAGCAGCCAGAAGATGTGGACCAACTTTTGCGAGCAGGTGGTGAAGCAACCCCAGTGGTTGCAAGACTCGCGCTACCAGACCCAGGCCTTGCGCGTGAAGCATGCCGAAGATCTGGAAACGGAGATCGAGGCTATTTTTGTGCACGAGAACACCGCCCACTGGGTGGAACAACTCGATGCCGTGGGGGTGCCCGGCGGCCCGGTGTTTGGGTTTGAAGCCACCTTGCACGACCCGCATGTGCGGTTCAGAAAAATGGTGCACGACATCGAGCACCCCCGCATCGGTCCGATGAAAACCATCGGCTTGCCCATCAAATCCAGCGGCGACCTGGGTCAGATCCGCTTGCCCGCTCCCTGGCTGGGGCAGCACAGCCAGGAAATCGTGGCCTCGCTAGGCTACCCCGAAGAGGATATCCAAACCCTGTTCCAGCGCGGCGTGATCGCCGACCGCTATCGCTCGTCGAATTGAAGCCTGTCAATTTCGTGTGAGGTGCCGGGGTGACAATTCGGTCATCCCCGATCACGATTCGACGCCATGAACGCTCCTCATACGCACCCGCACGCCCGCCCCCTGACGCTGTGGGCTCGGGTGCATCAAGGGCTGTTTGACACCGAATTCAAGCAAGGCTATGCACGCCTGATCGACAACAGCGTGGGCTGGCTGATCATCCTGAGCGTTCTGGCCATTGTGGCCGAGCACAACGAGTTGCTCTACACCCCCAACGCTCAGTGGTTCCGCTGGTTTGACCTCATCACGGTGGGCGTGTTCACGGTGGAATACCTGTTGCGCCTGGGTGCCGCTCCCCATGATCCCGAGTGGGCGGGCAAACCGTTTGCACGCATCCGGTACGTCTTCAGCTTTTACGCCCTGGTGGACCTGATCGCCATTGCGCCGTTTTACTTTGCCAGCGTTGTTGCCGTCGATGTCGAGATGCTGCGCGTGCTGCGACTGCTGCGGTTGATGCGAGTTTTCAAACTCTCGCGCTACATGGTGCCGGCGTGGCGAGAGTTTTTGGAACTCAACCAGCACCGCTCGCTGCGGGGCAAGGTGCATGCACTGCTAGAACCCACCGGTCACTCGGGTCAACTGCATGTGTACTTTGACAACTTCATCATGTTCTGGGTGTTGCTGTCCATCGTCTCGGTCATTCTGGAGTCCGTCGAGACCGTGCACATGGTGCTGTCCACGGAATTTCGCATCATCGACACGATAGCGTTCAGCGTTTTCACTGTCGAATACCTGCTGCGCCTGTACGCAGCGCCCGAAAACCCGAGCTTCAAACACCGGTTTGCACCCCGCTGGTCGTATGTCTGGTCCGGGCACGCTCTGATCGACCTCATGACCATCCTGCCCTTCCTGCTGGAAGCGCTGTTACCCTCCGCGCTCGACTTGCGATTCCTGCGCGTGTTCCGCCTGATGCGCATGCTCAAGCTGACGCGTTACACCAGTGCCACCAAGACGCTGTACAAGGTGGTGCTGCGCGAATGGCAGGTGATTCTGGCCTCGGTGTTTGTCATGCTGCTGATGGTCGTTCTCACCGCGAGCCTGGGCTACCTGTTCGAGCACGAGGCACAGCCCGACAAGTTCGAAAACATCCCGCAATCGATCTATTGGGCGGTGGTGACGCTGGCCTCTGTGGGTTATGGGGATATTTCGCCCATCACACCGATGGGACGGGCGTTGACTGTGGTGCTGGCGCTGCTGGGTATTGGAATTTTTGCCATTCCAGCAGGCTTGCTGGCCTCGGCTTTCACGGACCAGTTGCGCATGGACCGCGAGGCATTCAAACACAAACTGCTCCTGGCACTCGAGGATGGCAAGCTCAGCGCCAAGGATCGGGCATCCATCGCCGAGGAAACCGAACGGCTGCATTTGTCCGATGAGGATGTTCGCCGCCTGACCCAGGAAGCACGTGAGACCTTTGAAGCCAAACAGCGCGAGGAACGCCACCTCACTACCGCCGTGGTGCTGGACCCTCAGCAACACCCGGAACTGGCCTACCACCAATTGCGCTTGCTGGTCTCGCAGCTCGACTTGCTACAACAGGCTGCGGGCGTCGAGCACCTCGCGCAGCACATTGACGAACGGGACCCGAATGCCGCACGCATGCATCGTGTGCTGAAAGCCCTGGCAGACCCGGCGACTCCCTCTGCAACTTACTGAGCCACACGCGCCAGCCAAGGCCAGGACTTTCCTGAAGGCGTTAGGCCAAGGTTGCCACCAGGGCATCGTGACTGCCACCAGGGTGACGCGGCGGATGGGGTCTCGATGTTAAGCTTGGTTGAGCATTTGATGGAGAACCCCGATGAAGCGTCGTGAACTCGTGGCCTGGATGGGCTCAGGCCCGCTGGGCCTACTGAGCCAGCCTGTGTGGGCGCAAAGCCCCTATCCCGATCGCCCCATCAAACTGGTGGTCCCCTACCCGCCGGGCGCCTCCTCGGATGCCATGGGACGCCTGGTGGCCCAAAAAATCGCCGGCCCGCTGGGACAGCCCGTGGTGGTGGACAACCGCAGTGGCGCCAGTGGCAATATCGGCAGTGAAGCTGTGGCCAAATCTGCGCCCGATGGGTACACCCTGCTGCTGGGTACCGACGCCACACATGCGTCCAACCTGCACCTGTCCAC
Source organism: Betaproteobacteria bacterium (assembly GCA_009923505.1). GTDB lineage: Bacteria > Pseudomonadota > Gammaproteobacteria > Burkholderiales > Burkholderiaceae_C > Limnohabitans. The sequence goes on along the minus strand of RFTK01000009.1, from coordinate 13,335 downwards.
CCAGCCCACCTTCCATCCCGCGCGCGACTTCACCGCCCTCAGCCTGGCCGTGCTCAACCCCATTGTGTTGGTGGTGCATCCGTCCATGCCCGTCAACAACCTGCAAGAGTTGGTGGCTCACGTCAAATCCAAACCGCAGCAAGGCGGCTTTGGCTCGTCCGGTTCAGGGTCACCCCACCACTTGGCAGGCGAATTGCTCAAACAGCGCACGGGTGCCCCCTTGGTCCATGTGCCTTACCGAGGTGGTGGCCCAGCCCTGAATGATGTGCTGGGTGGACAACTGCCCATGCTGTTCGCCAGTCTCATCACCGTGTTGCAACACATCCAGTCCGGTCGCCTGCGTGCGTTGGCAGTCACGTCGTTGCAGCGCTTTGACGCCCTGCCCCAGGTGCCTGCCATGGCCGAAACCCTGGAAGGGTTCGAGCTCAACTCCTGGCTGGCCTTCTTTGGTCCGGCGCGCATGCCCGAGGCCATCAGCAAGCGACTGAGCGACGAGTTGGCCGCCGCTGTGCGTGACCCTGAGGTTCGCACCAAGTTGCGCGACAGCGGACTGGTGCCTGTGGGCAGCAGCGGCCCTGAACTCGCCGAGGTGGTGCGCCGCGATCTCGAACACCGTGGACGTTTGATCCGCGCTGCCAACATCAAACCCGAATCCTGATCTTTGTTTTTTCCGCTTGCCATGAACACCTCTGACGTCACCACCCCCGTGTCAATGCCCCTGCAGGACGACTACGCCGAGATTCGCGAAAGCGTGCGCCGCATCTGTGGCGATTTCCCTGGCGCCTACTGGCGTGAACTTGACGAACGCGAGGCGTATCCGTCTGAATTTGTGAAAGCCATGACCGAGGCGGGTTTTCTTTCAGCCCTGATCCCTGAAGCATACGGAGGGGCAGGTCTGCCCTTGCGCGCAGCCTGCGTCATTCTGGAAGAGATTCACGCCTGCGGCGGCAACGCATCCGCCACCCATGCCCAGATGTACACCATGGGCACGGTGCTGCGACACGGCAGCCCAGAGCAAAAGCAGCGCTATTTGCCACACATTGCCTCGGGTGAATTGCGACTGCAAGCCTTTGGTGTGACCGAACCCACTTCGGGCACAGACACGACCAAGCTCAAGACCCGGGCTGTTCGCGAGGGTGATCACTACGTCATCAACGGTCAGAAAATCTGGACCTCACGGGCACTCTACTCGGACCTGATGCTGCTACTGGCGCGCACCACCCCGCTGGAGCAAGTCACAAAAAAGACTGAAGGCCTCTCGGTCTTTCTGGTCGACATGCGCCAGGCCGTGGGCAACGGCATGACGATTCGTCCCATCAAGGCCATGATCAACCACAACACCACCGAGGTGTTTTTTGACAACCTGCGCATTCCTGCCGACAGCCTGATTGGCCAGGAGGGCAAGGGGCTGCGCTACATCATGGACGGCTTGAACGCCGAGCGCATTCTGGTGTCCCACGAGTCCTTGGGGGATGCCAAGTGGTTCATCAAGACCGCGGTGAACTACGCCAACGAGCGTCGCGTGTTTGATCGGCCCATCGGCCAGAACCAGGGCATTCAGTTCCCTATCGCCAAGGCCTACGCGCAAACGCAAGCGGCTGAACTCATGCTGCGCAAAGCCGCCGCCATGTTCGAGGCCGGCTTGCCCTGCGGCGAATACGCCAACCTCTCCAAGCTGCTCAGTGCCGAAGCTGCCTGGGAAGCCGGGGAAGCCTGCATGCAAACGCACGGTGGGTTTGCCTATGCCCGTGAATACGACGTGGAGCGCAAATGGCGCGAGGCACGCGTGCAACGCACTGCGCCCATCTCGACCAACATGATCCTCTCCTACCTGGGTGAGCACGTGCTGGGCATGCCGCGCTCCTACTGAACCCACCCAGCGTCCGGACCGCCCACCCCTGCACGAGTCAGTCTCAGAGCATCACCATCCCGCCATCGATCATCATCGACTGGCCGGTGATGCTGCGTGATTCCTGGGAGCCCAGGTAGACCGCCATCTCAGCCACCTCCTCGGGCTCGACAATGCGACCCAGTGGCACGCGCGCCAGCATGCTGGCCTGAAAAGCATCGGCGGAGATGCCGCCACTGCGGGACGCTTCACGCTTGAGCGTTTCCACCATGTCGGTCTGCACAAAGCCGGGACAAATGGCATTGACCCGTACCTGGTGGGCGGACGCCTCCAAGGCCACGCAGCGGGTCAAGCCCACCACCGCATGCTTGCTGGTGTTGTAGGCGCTTTGGTTGCGCGACCCCCACTTGCCGGCCGTGGAGGCGATGTTGACGATGCTGCCGCGACGCCTGGCTTGCATGCCCGGCAGACACGCCTGCATGAAGTGCAGCACGCCAAACAAATTGACATCGAGCAGATCCTGGAAATCCTGGTCGGTGTAGTCCAGAAAGGATTTGGCGCGGTAGACGCCGGCGTTGTTGACCAGGATGTCAATGCCGCCCCACTGCGCCTGCACGCGCTCCACCGCCTGCACACAGGCCTGACGGTCGCGCACATCCACGCCGAGGGTCATCACCCGATCGGCAGGACTACCCCAGGACTGCTGCAAGGCTTGCAGTTTGGCTGCGTCGGTGGCCACCAGCGCCACCCGCGCGCCCTCTTTCAGGTAGGCCTGGGCAATGGCGCGGCCAATGCCACGACTCGCGCCCGTGATGAGCGCCACCTGGTTGTCTAGACGTGAGGACATGAGGGTCTCCTGATGAAAAAGGGATCTGTATGAGGGGGTTACGACAGCAACTGGGTGATGGGTACCGACAGTTCGGGCTTTTGTTCCAGCCCGAAGCCGGGCGCATCACTGGGCATCACGGTAGAACCCTCGACCCGACACGCGGGCGAATACCCGCCGAAGGGCTGGAACACACCGGGATAGGACTCACAACCGCCCAGACCCAGGCCCGCCACGATGTGCAGGTTGATGAGATGTCCGCCATGCGGATAGCACTGCTGGCGCGAATAGCCCGCCTGCTCCAACACCTCGATCATGCGCAGGTACTCGCCAATGCCATAGCTCAAGCCTGGGTCCATTTGAAACACATCCAGACCTGCACGCATGCCGCCAAAGCGAACCAGGTTGGCCACATCCTGGCAGGAAAACAGGTTCTCGCCGGTGGCCACCGGGCTCAGGCCCAGCGCTGCCACCTCGCGGTTGAGGTCGTAATCCAGCGGGTCACCCGCTTCCTCGAACCAACGCAGGCGATAGCCCGCCATGGCCTGGGCATAGGTGGTGGCCGTGCGAAGATCGAAGCGTCCGTTGGCGTCAACGGCCAGACGGCTGCCCTCTCCCGCCACGGTCAAGGCCTCCTCGATGCGGCGCATGTCTTCAGACAGGGAGGCCCCGCCAATCTTCATCTTGAAGGCCTGGTAGCCCATGTCGCGATAACGGCGCAATTCATCGCCGAGCGAATGGCCGCTGCTCGCAGCGTAGTAGTAACCGCCGGCGGCGTACACGTCCACGGGTGTCAACGAGTCGCTGCGCCCGTTGGCCCGCGCCAGGGTGGCCCAGGCTGGAGCGTCCTCAAGTTTGGCGTTCAGGTCCCAGACCGCGAGCTCGATGGCCGCGGCAGCCCCAGCGCGGTCGCCATGCCCCCCCGGCTTTTCGTTCTTCATGACACAGGCCAGCACGCGTGCAGGGTCCCACCGCGTGCCCGCATCGTCCAGCAGGCTCGAAGGGCTGGCCTGCTGCAAGCGCGGCAGCAAGCGATGACGCAGGATGCCGGACTGGGCAAATCGCCCAATCGAGTTGAAGGACAGGCCGACCAATGGCTGGCCATTTCTCACCACATCCGTCACCAGGGCCAGCAGACTGACGTCGTGTTCGGCAAAGTTGACCATGGCGTTGGCGATCTGCCCTTGCAAGGGCAGCGCCACTTCACGGATGTCGACGATCTTCATGGCGCGATGTTAGTGGGCATCGCCCCAAATTGCTGTCACCGCGTCAAGGCACGGTGAGCCGCCGCCTGGATGCTGGCGGCGTCGACCCCGAAGAACGAGCGCAGGGCCGATCGGGTGTCACTGCGGCCAAAACCGTCCGTGCCCAACGTGGCGTAGGCACGACCCTCGGGCACATACGCCCGCACCGACTCCGGCACAGCGCGCACGTAGTCGGTGGCGGCCACCACGGGACCCTGGGTCTCATTCAGCAGTCGGGTGAGGAAGGGTGTGGTCTCGTCAGCCTCGCAGGCCTGACCATCTCGCGCCAACTGGCTCCAGCTGGTCACGCTGATCACATCCACGGCAACACCTTGTTCAACCAGGGCGTTGGCAGCCTTGATGACTTCGGTGAGGATAGCTCCCGACCCCAGCAGGGTGAGCGAGGGTCCTGATCTCGGTGGGAGGGTCGGTGCCCCCTTTCCGGCCTGGCTTGTTTGGGCTGACTGGTCTGAAGAAGCGACGGCAGCGGACTGAGGGCGCAGTTGCATGAGCCGATAGGCACCCCGCAACAGGTTCTCCTCGGCGCCGACAGGCAAATCGAGTTGCGCGTAGTTTTCGTTCATCAGGGTGATGTAGTAGAAAACGTCTTGTTGCTCGACCATCATCTCGCGCATGCCGCGGTCGACGATCACCGCCATCTCGGCCGAGAACGCCGGGTCCCAGGCCTTGCAGTTGGGGATGGTGGCCGCCATCAAGTGGCTGGTGCCGTCCTGGTGTTGCAAACCCTCACCCCCCAGGGTGGTGCGGCCCGAGGTCGCGCCCAACAGAAAGCCGCGCGGGCGTTGATCCGCAGCGGCCCAGATCTGGTCGCCCACACGCTGAAAGCCGAACATTGAGTAATAGATGTAGAACGGCAGCATGGCCAGGCCGTGCACGCTGTAACTCGTGGCCGCCGCCGTCCAGCTGGCGATGGCCCCCGCCTCTGAAATACCTTCTTCCAGAATCTGACCATCCATGGCTTCGCGGTAGCTGAGGACCGAACCGATATCTTCAGGCGCGTAGCGTTGACCCACGCTGGAATAAATGCCCACCTGCTTGAACAGGTTGGCCATCCCAAAGGTGCGGGCCTCATCGGCCACGATAGGCACGATGCGCGGACCCAGCACCGGGTCCTTGAGCAGGTTGCCCAGCAGGCGCACAAACGCCATGGTGGTGCTCATCTCCTTGCCCTGCGGTTGCACCGCAAACTGCGCCACCTCCTTCAAGGCGGGCACAGCAATCGGGTCGCAGTCGGTATGACGCTTCGGCAGGAAGCCCCCCAGCGCGGCACGACGCGCGTGCAGGTACTGCATTTCGGGGCTGTCGTCGGCTGGCTTGTAGAAACTGAGGGACTTCGCCTGCTCGTCAGTGAGCGGCAGATTGAACCGGTTGCGGTATTCGATCAGGTCTTGCTCGTCGAGTTTCTTTTGCGAGTGCGTGGTCATCTTGCCCTGCCCCGCTGAGCCCATGCCGTAGCCCTTCTTGGTGTGAGCCAGGATCACCACCGGTTGACCGCGGTGTTGCGCAGCAGCCTGGTAGGCGGCGTAAATCTTCACCAGGTCGTGGCCACCGCGCTTGAGTCGGTCAATTTGCTCATCGGTCATGCCTTGCGCGAGGTGGGCGAGTTCCGGGTTCTGCCCAAAGAAGGTGTCGCGGTTGAAGCGACCGTCCTTGGCGGCGAAGGTCTGCATCTGACCATCCACCGTGTTGGCAAACGCACGGGCCAGCGCACCGGTCACATCACGGGCAAACAGGCCGTCCCAATCGCTGCCCCACAGCAGCTTGATGACATGCCAGCCGGCGCCCGCAAACAGTTGCTCGAGCTCATCCACGATGCGGCCGTTGCCACGCACCGGGCCGTCGAGTCGCTGCAGGTTGCAGTTGACCACCCAGGTGAGGTTGTCCAGGCTTTCACGCGCGGCCAGGGTAAGCGCGCTCATGGATTCGGGTTCATCCATCTCGCCGTCACCGAACACGCCCCACACCTTGCGACCATGGCAATCGAGCAGTTGTCGGTGGCTGAGGTAGCGCATGAAGCGCGCATGGTAGATCGAGCTGATGGGACCGATGCCCATGGACCCGGTGGGGAACTGCCAGAAGTCCGGCATGAGGTAGGGATGGGGGTAACTCGAGAGGCCGCGCGCACCCTGGCCCCTGGCGGCGAAAGGCGCAGAAATTTCCTGGCGGTAGTAGGTCAGGTCTTCGGCGGTGAGTCGGCCCTCGAGATAAGCCCGCGCGTACACGCCGGGCGCACTGTGCGGCTGAAAAAACACCAGGTCGCCTCGGTGCTGGTCGTCGCGGGCATGGAAGAAGTGGTTGAAACCGGTCTCGAACAGATCGGCCGCACTGGCGTAGCTGGCGATATGGCCACCCAATTCACCATAAGCCTGGTTGGCACGCGCGACCATCGCCAGGGAATTCCATCGCATGAGAGAGGCCAGTCGTTCTTCAATCGCCAGATCGCCTGGAAAGGCGGGCTGACGCTCGACCGGAATGCTGTTGACATAGGGTGTGCACAAATCCGGTTGCCAACCCACCTGCCGCTGCCGTGCCAGGCGAATCAACTCGTCGAGCATGAAGCGGGCGCGGTCGGGGCCTTGCGTGGCCAGCAGCGCATCAAAGGCTTCACGCCACTCCTGGGTTTCGGCCGGGTCTGCATCACCCGCGTGTTCAGAAGCTTGCAAGAGGGAGAGGGGGAAGGGTGCGTTCATAGAACAAAACGATAAATGGCTCATCGCCAAATAGGATGCCAATTTCGGACTGCACCAGGCTTTCTGGAAGCATAATATGCGTCAAATTAACATTTTATTGGCATATGAAGCTGGATACGATCGATTTACGCATACTCGACCACTTGCAGCGTGACGGCGCGCTGTCCAACGTGGAGTTGGCCCGCCGGGTGCATCTGTCCCCTTCGCCCTGCCTGGCGCGGGTGAAGGCGCTAGAGGCTGGCGGCGTGATCCAACGCTACGTAGCCCTGGCCAACGCCACGGCCCTCGGTTTAGGCTTGAATGTGTTTATCAACATCAGCCTGAAAACCCAGAGCAAGGAAGCCCTGGCGGACTTTGAACGCCGCATTGCCGAGCACGATGAGGTGATGGAGTGTTACCTGATGACGGGTGACTCGGACTACCTCATCCGGGTGGCGGTGGCTGACATTGGTGCGCTCGAGAAATTCATCCTGGAACAACTCACCCCCATCCCAGGGGTGGAGAAAATCCGTTCCAGCTTCGCACTCAAGCAAGTGCGCTACAAAACTGCCCTGCCCTTGCCCCTGGATGGAGGCCGTGCATGAACCTCTCACGACTCGACCTCACCTCGTTGCGGTTGGCCCTGGCGTGCGCGCGTACCGGCAACCTGACAGCCGCCGCGCAGGACATGCATCTGGCGCCGGCTGCCGCCAGCCGGCGGCTCAAAGAACTGGAAGCCACGCTGGGCAGCCCCTTGTTTGAGCGTCATGCCAGAGGTTTACACCTCACGGCGGCTGGCGAAGTGATGGTGCGACACGGCCTGGCCCTGTTGCAAAACCTGGAGCGCTTGAGCCATGAAGTGACCGACCTGCGCGAGGGCCACACCCGCCATGTGCATCTGTGCACCAGCACGGCGGCGCTGAACCAGTTTCTGCCGCCTTTGCTGGCGGAGTTTTCCCAACGGCATCCCGAGATCCGAGTCGACTTGGAAGAACAAGTGACCACATCGGTGGTCAGCGCCCTGCGCGAGGGGCGCTGCGACCTGGGCATTTTTGTGGAAGGGCCGTCTGCCGACGATCTGATGCCTCAGGTATTTGCTCACGACGAACTGGTCCTGGTGCTGCCTCGCACGCATGCACTGGCCCGACACCGCAAGCCCATTTCCTTTGACAAAGCGCTGGACCAGGACATCATCGGCATGAACGCGGGTGCCGCCTTGCTGCAGTCGATGCAATGGGCAGCGGAGCAACGAGGCATGCCCTTGCGTGTGCGCATGCAGGTGCGAAGCTTCGACGCGGTCTGCCACTTGGTCGCCGCTGGACTGGGCATCTCCGTGCTACCCCGTGCGGCCGTCGAACCCCTGGCACAGGCCATGGGGCTGACCTGCCGCGCCTTGACCAATGACTGGGCGCGTCGACGCCTGCTGCTCGCCGCAGGCGCGGGCCGGCAGCAGGATGAAGCGGTGCGGGTGCTGATGGCGCATCTGGCCGATGCAGCCCGCCGCCACGCAGCCCCGACATCCAGCGCTCGAGGCGAGCGTTCGCCGATGGCGAAGGCTCGGCGTCAGCAATAGCAATGGACAGGTGCGACGACCCTGGGCACACTCTTGCCCATGACTGCTGCTCAACACTTTTCCTCTCTGCCCACCCCGTCTCAAGGCCCGCTCGCCGGTCTCAAGGTGCTGGAAATGGGCCAACTCATTGCCGGCCCGTTTGCGGCCAAAACCCTGGCCGACTTTGGCGCGGAGGTCATCAAGATCGAGCCTCCCGGCAGCGGAGACCCCTTGCGCAAATGGCGCCTTATCAAGGACGGCACGTCGGTGTGGTGGCAGGTGCAGTCGCGCAACAAGCAATCCTTGGCGCTGGATTTGCGCCAGCCGCAGGCCCAGGCCATCGTGCGCGATCTTGCTCGCGAAGCCGACGTGCTGATCGAAAATTTTCGCCCGGGTGCGATGGAAGGCTGGGGTCTGGGACCGGACGCGTTGCAAGCCCTCAACCCCAAACTCATCCTGTTGCGCATCAGCGGTTATGGCCAGACCGGCCCCTACCGGGATCGTCCCGGCTTTGGTGTGGTGGCCGAGGCCATGAGCGGTCTGCGCCACCTCACCGCCGAGCCAGGTCGGGTGCCGGTGCGCGTGGGCGTGTCCCTGGGTGACACGCTGGCCTCGTTGCATGGCGTGATCGGCATTTTGATGGCGTTGCAAGAGCGTCACCGCTCCGGGCAAGGTCAGGTCATCGACGTGGCGCTGTACGAAGCTGTCTTCAACTGCATGGAAAGCCTCTTGCCTGAGTACAGCGCCTTTGGTGCGGTGCGCGGACCGGCGGGCAGCGCCCTGCCCGGCATTGCGCCCACCAACGCCTATCGCTGCCGTGATGGCGGCTATGCCCTGGTGGCCGGCAACGGCGACAGCATCTTCAAGCGACTGATGACCTGCATTGGCCGTGACGACCTGGGTCAAGACCCGTCCTTGGCCGACAACACCGGCCGGGTGGCCCGGGTGGAAGAACTCGATGCCGCCATCGGCGCCTGGACCGCGACCCGCACCGTGGACGAGGTGCTGGCTGCACTGGAAAAAGCCAGCGTCCCGTCCGGCCGCATCTACACCGTGGCCGACATTGCCGCTGATCCGCATTACGAAGCGCGCGGCATGCTGCAACACGTCACGTTGGAAGACGGCAGCGACATGTTGGTGCCTGGCATCGTCCCCAAACTCTCGCGCACCCCCGGCGAGCACCGTCGCAATGCACCGGTGCTAGGGCAAGACACCGACACCATTTTGCGAGACATTGGTCTGACTGCATCTCAGATTGAACAACTCAAGGCCCAGGGCATCGTTGCCTCGGCCCCCACCGGAGCATCCGCATGAGCCGCATCTATTTCAACGAAGTGGTGACCCGCGACGGGTTTCAAATCGAGCCCACCTTCATCCCCACCGACGACAAGGTGGCGCTGATCGACGCCTTGAGCCTGTGTGGCTACGCCAAGATCGAGGTCACTTCCTTCGTCTCCCCCAAGGCCATTCCCATGTTGCGGGATGCCGAGGAGGTCATGGGCCGCATCCAGCGCGTGGCGGGCGTGGAGTACACGGTGCTGGTGCCCAATTTGCGAGGTGCAGAGCGTGCCATGGCGTCCCGTGCGGACGAACTCAACCTGGTGATGTCCACCTCCGAGACGCACAACCGGGCCAACCTGCGTCAAAGCCGGGAGGACAGTTTTGCAGGGCTGGCATCGGTCATTCAATGGGTGGATGGCAAGACCCCCATCAACGTCTCGCTCTCGACCTGTTTCGGTTGTCCGATGGAAGGCGATATGCCACTCAGCGAGGTGCTGCGTTTTGCTCACCGCTTCGCCGATCTGGGGGTGCGCGGCCTCACGATCTGCGACACCACCGGCATGGCGCATCCCGCCCAGGTGGAAGCGATGGCCGAGGCCATGCTCAAGGCATTTCCGCCGTTGCAAATGACCTTCCACTTTCACAACACCCGAGGCATGGGCGTGGCCAATGTGATGGCCGCTGCGCGCGCGGGCATTCATCGCTTCGATGGCTCACTGGGTGGGCTGGGGGGATGCCCCTACGCACCGGGGGCCAGCGGCAACATTTCCAGCGAGGATGCCATTCACCTGTTGATGTGTCTGGGCTACGAAACCGGGATCGACCTGGACCGGTTGCTGGCCATTGGCCGAGGCTTGCCGGATCTGGTGGGTCACAGTGTGCCGGGTCAGATGATCAAGGCCGGTCGGATCAACGACTTGCATCCGGCCCCGGTTTGATCCTGGCCGAAGGGCTGGAAGCAGCTCGCGGCGGGTCGCCCCTTCAGTCCCTTGCTCAGGCCGTGGCCTGCTTGCGCATCAGGCCTTCCATGGCCAGCAGGTAGCCCTGCACGCCAAAGCCCACCACAATGCCTGCCGCCGCCGGCGACACATAGGAGTGGTGTCGGAAGCTTTCGCGGGCATGCACGTTGGAGATGTGGATCTCGATCACTGGCAGTCCATCCACGCCCTTGATGGCGTCGTGCAAGGCCACCGAGGTGTGGGTGAACGCCCCGGGGTTGAACACAGCCCCGACGGCTTGACCGGATTTGAACAGGCGCCCGTAGTCGTGAATCTTGTCAATCAGGGCACCCTCCCAGTTGCTTTGAAAACACTCCAACTCAACACCGAGGCGCTTGGCCGCCTCCTGGCACATGGCCTCGACATCGGCCAGGGTGGTACGTCCATACTGTTCCGGCTCGCGCAAGCCCAGCAGGTTGAGGTTGGGTCCGTTGAGAAGCAGCATTTTTTTCATGCCGGCATTGTGACACGAAGGCACCTGCCGGGCATCATGCTCGGGCTATCATCGATGCATCAGCGCATGTTTGTTGACGACCCCTAGTCGCAACGCCTGCGTGCCCTGCACCCACCCTTCACTGCCATGACCTCACCCTCCACCCCCGGTGCCGATGTGGTCGACCACCTGGTCGGCCTTGCCCCCGGCATGCCACTGCACGCGGTCCGCCATCAACGCGACAAAGTCGTTCATGCCACCCAGGGCAGTCATGACGCCCTCCTGAGTCCCGAGGTGGATGGCCTGAGTGTTCAGGATCGCTTGCTGGTGGGTTGGTATGCCGCGCGGCTCACGCCTTGTCCGGTGCTGGAGGCGTATTACCGCGCACAACTGGATGACACCTGGTCAGCCAACCTGCTTGACGCGGTGTTCCGGGATCAACTGTCTGAGGTGCAGGAAGGTCGCCTGCAGGCCGTCCTGACATTTGTGCGCGCCTTGATCACCAAGCCCATCACCGGCGACCAGGCCTTGCTCCACACCCTGCCCGCCGCAGGGCTGAGCACCCCGGCGGTGGTCGCCCTGGCGCAGTGGATTGCCTACCTGTCCTACCAGGCGCGGCTGGTGTCCGGCCTGCAAGCCCTCAAGCGCTGGCGCGCCCAATGACGGGGAGTTCCTCATGACCACTTTGCTCGAATCCCACGGCTTCACCAACGCCACGCTGGACTGGAAGGCCTGGCTGGACACGGTTCAACTCGATCAGGCGACGCCGCAGCAGATGCAGGTGCTGGAAAGCAGCCACCCCAAGGCCAAGGTGTCCGACTATTACCTGCTGCTGGTGCATCAGGCCGAGATTCTGGACCAGCGCTCGACCGCGTTCAACGCCATCATGTACGCCCCCGGCGGGTTGTCCCGTGCCGAGCGCGAACTGGCCTCCACCGTGGTCTCGCGTGTGAATGGCTGCGTGTACTGCGCCTCGGTGCATGCCCAGCGATTCGAGCAACTGGCCAAACGTCAGGATGTGATTGCCCAGGTGTTTGCCGATCCGGCCACCGCGGGTACCAACGCGCGAGAGCGTGCCATCGTCGCATTCTCCATCGAACTCACCCTGCATCCCGAAGATATCGCCGACAGCAGCCTGCAGCGACTGGCCGATGCCGGCCTGAGTGATGCCGAAATCCTGGATCTGATTCACGCCATCGCCATCTTTGCCTGGGCCAACCGCCTGATGCTGAATCTGGGCGAACCCGTCTTTCCCGCTTGATCCTTCCCCCTGGGGTCATGAAGGCTACAGTCCTGTGCAACCGCGAGCCCTAGAATCGCGCCCCATTCCGACACCTCTTCTGGAGAACCCATGGACCTGCAACTCGCTCAACAACACATTTTGATCACTGGCGGCAGCAAGGGCATTGGCCTGGCCTGCGCCGAGGCCTTCCTGCAGGAAGGCGCTCGCGTCACCCTGGTCTCGCGAGACCCGGCCAACCTCTCGCAAGGTGCCGCCAAGCTCAACACCGGTGCCGACCGCGCCGCCCGCATCTTCACGGTCTCGGCCAACCTGCGGGATGCCGCAGACGCCGTGCGTGCCCTGGACGCCGCCGAAAAACACTTCGGCCCTGTGGATGTGCTGGTCAATTCGGCCGGTGCCGCCAAGCGCACGCCGGCGGCTGAACTCACACCCGAGGCCTGGCAGGACGCCATGCAGGCCAAGTACTTCACCTACATCCACATGATGGACCCCGTGGTCAAGCGGATGGGGGCACGGCAGCGCGGCGTCATCGTGAACGTGATTGGCCAGGGCGGCAAGGTGGCCAGCCCGATACACATGCCTGGCGGCGCGGCCAATGCTGCGCTCATGCTGGTCACTGCCGGCATGGCTGCCGCTTACGGGGCGCAAGGAGTGCGCGTGACCGCGGTCAACCCTGGCCTGACCCTGACCGATCGGCTGCAAGAGGGCTTGATCGCCGAGGCACGTGCCGGCGGAGTGAGCACGGAAGAAGTGCTCGCGCGCTCCAGCGCCAAGTTGCCACTGGGTCGCATTGCCAAGCCTGAGGAAATTGCCGACACGGTGGTGTACCTGGCCTCGGCGCGAGCCAGTTACGTCACGGGTGCGACCTTGGCCATGGACGGCGCCGTCACCCCGTTGATCTGAACCGCAAGCAGACGCTCAGCGCGAACGCGGCTTGAAAGCTGCGCGAGGGCCGGCGGGTTTGCCATTGCTGCGAATTTGCATCGGACCCCGACGCTCAGCGCCTGGACCAGGTGCACGACCCGCGGCGGCGGCCTGACGGACTGCCCCCTCGCCCTTGCGCTTGAAGCCTTCGGTCTTGTGCCCGAAGCCCTCGCCCTGTCTCGGACCACCTTCGTGGCGACGCTGAAATCCATCCTCGCGACGCTGAAACCCTTCGTCACGACGTTGGAAGCCTTCGTCGCGGCGCTGGAAACCGTCGCCGGCAAAGCCTGCGCCC
>RFTK01000080.1 GCA_009923505.1 Betaproteobacteria bacterium | reverse complement strand
GCCTTGACACACTTGGGCGTCTTTGTCTGGCTCAATCAAGTCAGCCATCTGTGGCCAGAAATTTCCAATGCTGCAGGATTTGGTGTCGCCTTTGTGGTCAGCTTTGTTGGGCATCGCTGGCTCAGCTTCGCGGATACTGGCACGGGAGTGCTACAAAGCCTATGGCGCTTTGGTGCCAGCGCGTTGGCGGGCTTTGCGTGCAATGAAGGGGTGTTCATGCTCTTGCACCGGGGGCTAGGATGGCCCGCTCTACCCGCCTTGATCGCCGCCCTGATCGTGGCCGCTGCTCAGACGTTTGTGCTTGGGCGTTTCTGGGCGTTCAAGCGCTGAGCGCGCCTTGGCGTGCAGTAACTCAAGGCGAGCAGTTGGCTTGTTCGCTCGTGCCCGGACTGCGGTACAAGGACCAGTTGCGGCCCTCGATACGTCGCTCAAAAGCACCCAGCGTTGGCGCCAATTCGGGCAGGGCCGTGTGCGCCACCACCAACCACTGACCTGGGACAGCAGCCAGGGTCGGCAATGTCGAGAGCGGCACCAGCACCGCCGCCGCCTGGGCATCAAAGCGAGCCCCATCGAGCAACTCGCTTCGCCATTCATCTCCCAACTTGCCCTGTAAGCCAGCCCAATCCTGCATCACCTGCATTGGCGCTGAACGCCTTGACAGGAACGGTAAATCATAAGGATAGCCCCCCAACACAGACACCGGATCAGCAGGACCTGCCCGACAAGCGAGTGCCGCTGCCACGTCCCGACTGCTGAACTTGTCAATGAACTGTCCGGCCACATGATTGGCGCCGACGGCGAGCACCACACCCAGCACCAACAAGCCTCGCCACAGCCAACGCTGCCATCGCCAGCCCTGCATGGACGACCAACCCAGCGCCGACAACACCGCCAAAGCCGGCACCACAGGCAAGGCGTAGCCCAGAAGTTTGGAGTTGGGGATCGAGAAAAAACCCAGAATAGCCACCATCCAGATCCAGGCCAGGCTGCGCAGCTTGGTGATTTGCTCCATGGATGAGGACATCCCCAACAACTCCAACCCACGAAGGGACTGACGTCGAAACGCTTGCCAAGCAGCCACCAACGTCCAGGGAAGCCACATGCCCCACAGCACCAGCACGGCCACACCGTAAAACCACCACGGTCTTGCATTGTTGAACGTGGTGGCGGTGAAGCGCCCGAATTGGTGCGTGCCAAACAAGTACCCCAGCATGCCCGGGTGATGTTGCTCCGCCAGCGCAAACCACGGCACCGTGATCAGGCAAAAAAGGGCCAGCCCACTGAACCACGGCAGTCGCAGAATCTTGCCCCACTGGCGCGTCCAGCCGATCCACAGCAGCAGCACCAGACCCGGCAGCGCCAAGCCAATCAGGCCCTTGCTCAGAATGCCCAGGCCACACGCCACGAACCCGGCGCGCGCCCAACCCACATGGGGCCGCTCGCCCGACGCGAACGACCAGCCAAAACACAGAATGGCCAGGCTGATCCAGCAAGCCACCAACATGTCATGGTTGACATACTGCCCCCCCACCAGAAATGCCAGGCTGCTGCCCAGCATCAACGCCGCGCGGCGTGCCAGTGCTTCTCCGGCCCATTGCCGGGTCACGGTGTACAAGCCGATCAGCATCAAGGCGGCATGCAGCATGGGCACCAGACGAATGGCCCAAACTTGAGGGCCCAACAGGCCCACACTCAGCGCCTCCAACCAGTACAACAGCGGGGGCTTGTGAAAAAACGGAATGCCATCCAGTCGCGGCACCATCCAGTCGCCGCTGATCCACATCCAGCGACCGATCTCGCCATAGCGCCCTTCATCGGGAACGGCCATCGGGCGCAAGCAGGCCAGCACCAGCACCAGCAACAACCAGGGCAGGCACAGCCACAGCGCATCGCGCGCATACGAAACGGCTCGGGTCATGACGGCAAGTGTAGTGCGCTGCCTCGAACCAACTGCAAGCCGGTCGCGCTCAGGTCGTGCGCAAACACATCGGAGGACAAGTACTCGTACTCCCACGCCCGGGCATCACCGATATCGTCCCCGGGGTACACAGACTTAGCCGGATGACACATGATCATCCCTCCGTCCAGGCGAGCTTGTGACAACCACCCTCGCATGCGACGCGCATACAAGTCACGCCCGCCGGTGAAGTCATACGCGCCACGCAAGGGTGCAAGACCGCGCCAGCCTGCCGCCTTCAACTGCCGAGCCCAAAGTTGAGCCCCCCAGCGGGTAATGATGGCCGCCTTGACATCCGACTGTCCCACCCGTGAAACGCGCAACCAGGCCCGACGTTCGCCATGGCCGTAGCGATGCTGGAGGACCTCCAGCACCAGGTCTCGCAGGCCGGGGAACTGCTGCACATGCTGGTGGCCATCCATATGATCGGGGGCGTGACGCCAGTGGTGTTCAAACGCATCACACTGCTGCTCGATCGCTTCACGCCACTGCTGGCGCAGTGATTGCCCCAGCGGCCAGAGCGAGCGCCACATCATGCCGCCCACAGACCGACCAAAGCCCGCGTCGCAGGCCATCTGGCTGGTGAAGTCCAGGTGTAGGCCTACATCGATCTGATCACGCAGTTCGCGCAGCGGGGCCGCGTCCTCGGCCCACCTGGGCGACAGCACCATCACACTGGTGGCACTCAGACGCTGGCGACGAGCCAATTCGAGAATGCCGGCACTGGCTGGCGCATGCACCGCGTAATCGTCAGCGCACAGCACCAGAGGTCCCGGCAACTCACGGCCCACATTGGTGCGGTCATCTGCGTGGGAGGGCTGGGTTGTTGGCATGGTGCAAGCTAGATTGGGTACGATGCGGATCAGAACTTCCCACCATCAGTCAGAGCAAACGAAAGGACTTCCATGAGCATTCAATCCATCGGCATCATCGGCGCCGGCACCATGGGCAACGGCATCGCCCAAACCTGCGCCATCTCGGGCCTGACCGTGGTGATGGTCGATATTGCCCAAGCCGCCCTGGACAAGGGCTTGGCCACCATTGACAAGAGCCTGGAGCGTTTGCTGAGCAAGGACAAGATCAGCGCCGCTGACAAACAGGCCGCTTGGGGCCGCATCACCACGTCCACCCGCTACGAGGCTTTCGCCAACTGCGATCTGGTGATCGAAGCCGCCACCGAAAATCACGCACTGAAAATCAAAATCCTGCAGCAGGTTGAATCCGTGCTGCCTGACGCGGTCATTTTAGCGTCCAACACCTCGTCCATCTCCATCACGCAACTGGCGGCCGTCACTCAACGCCCCGACCGCTTCATCGGTATGCACTTCTTCAACCCGGTGCCCATGATGGCGCTGGTGGAAATCATCCGTGGCTTGCAAACCAGCGATGCCACACACGCGACGGTACACGACCTGGCCAAGCGCCTGGGCAAAAGCCCCATCACGGTCAAGAACGCGCCGGGCTTCGTGGTCAACCGCATCCTCGTGCCCATGATCAACGAGGCGTTCTTCGTGCTGGCCGAGGGCCTGGCCACACCGGACGACATCGACGCGGGCATGCGCCTGGGCTGCAACCACCCGATTGGCCCTCTCGCACTGGCCGACATGATTGGGCTGGATGTGTGCTTGGCGGTGATGGAGGTCTACCTTCATGAGTTTGGCGACAGCAAGTACCGCCCTTGTCCACTGCTGAAGGAAATGGTGGCGGCCGGTCGCCTGGGACGCAAGACCGGACAAGGCGTGTACCACTACTGAGTCACACCGCTACGCCTCACAGGCTCGTTGCGGCATGAAGCTGGCCCTGCTCTCTGACCTGCACGCCAACGCGCGTGCACTGGAGGCCTGCCTGACGCACGCCCAAGCCCAAGGCGCGAATCAGTGGGCCCTCCTGGGGGACCTCGTGGGCTACGGGCCTGAGCCCGAAGCCGTGGTGGCGCAATGCCAGCGGATGGCCGAGGCGGGCGCGACGGTGCTGCGCGGCAACCATGATGCGATGGCGGTGACTCCCCCCGTGCCAGCGTCACGGCAAGGCGAGTTCACCGCGCGCTGGACGCATGAACGCCTGTCCGAGGCCGATCGGCAATGGTTGGCGAGTTTGCCGCTCACGGTGCGCCTTGAATCCGTGATGGTGGTGCACGCCAGTGTCAACGAACCCGAGCAATGGCGCTACGTGGAAGACGAGGGCAGTGCAGCACGCAGCCTGCAAGCCGCCACCGACCAGTATCCCGAGGTGCGTTTTGTGATGGGCGGGCATGTACACCACCAGACCTTGTACTACCGAGGTCAGGGGGGGCAACTCATGCGCTTCACACCGGTTCCGGGCGTTCCCATCCCGGTCCCCGCGCACCGACGCTGGATCGCCACCGTGGGATCGGTGGGTCAACCTCGCGATGGTGATACGCGGGCTGGCTACGCCCTGCTGGATCTGGACCGACACCAGCTGACATTTTGGCGCGTACGCTACGACCATGTGGCCGCTGCACACGCCGTGCGTGCCGCAGGGTTGGACGAGGCGCTGGCGCGCCGACTGGAGTCAGGACGATGAAGCTGATGGCCCCTGGCACCGAGCTGGACGGTTTTCGGATTGGCAAATGCTTGCACGCGGGCGGAATGGCCCATGTGTATGAGGTCTCTTACGCAGACGCGCGTCCCTCACCATTTCCCATGGTGATGAAAGTGCCCCGCATGACCGCGGGCGATGGGGCCGAGAACATCGTGAGCTTCGAGGTCGAGTTGCAGATGCTGCAAGTGCTGCAAGGCGCCTACGTGCCGCGCCTGGTGGCCAGTGGCGACCTCCTCCACTTGCCCTATCTGGTGATGGAACATATCCCTGGTCAAAGCCTGCAGCAATGGTTGGATGTCCAGCAGGCCGAGCGCACGCCTGTTCGCGTGGAAGAGCTGATCCGTATCGGCGTGGCCACCGCCAAGGCCTTGCAAAGCCTGCATGCCCAGAACGTTTGCCACCTCGACCTCAAGCCCGCCAACCTGCTGCTGTGCCCGGATGGCCGCGTGGTGCTGCTCGACTTTGGTTTGTCCTGCCACGCGCACTACCCGGACTTGCTGGCCGAGGAACTGCGCAAGGCGGTGGGGTCACCCACCTGGATGGCGCCCGAGCAAGTGGTCGGCGTGCGGGGAGACCCTCGCAGCGATATTTTTGCCCTGGGTGTCATCCTCTACGAATTGGCCACCGGCGAATTGCCCTTTGGCGATCCACAAACCCAGGGCGGTTTGCGCCAGCGTCTGTGGATGAAGCCTGCACCGCCGCAACAGCATCGCCCCGATCTGCCCGACTGGCTACAGGAAGTCATCCTGCGCTGCCTGCAGGCACAGGCGCAAGACCGTTACCCCTCGGCAGCGCACCTGGCCTTTGATCTGCGTCACCCGGAACATGTGCAAGTCCGTGGGCTGGCCCGCCAGGGCGTTGGTTGGTGGGCGCAACTGCGGCGCTGGCTGTGGGCGGCAGGCCAGCACTACCAGCCGAGCGCTTTGCCCGCACAACTGCAAATTCGCGAGGTGCCCATCGTGATGGTGGCCATGCCTCACGAGGATGTCAGCGAAGCGACCTTGTATTCTCTTCGCGCAGCCGCCCAGCGTTCGCTGGGCAATCGACCCGGCGCGCGACTGGCCGTGATCACGGTGATGTCGCCCAACGCCAGCAGCAGCACCGACAGTGCGCGCAGTGAAACCGCCTTGCACCGGCAACAGTTGGCGCAACTGCAGCGCTGGGCGCAGCCGTTGGACCTGAGCGACCATCAGGTCTCATTTCATGTGCTCGAGTCTGGCGATGTGGCCACCGCCTTGCTGCGCTATGCACACGGCAATGCCGTGGATTTGATCGTGATGGGAGCAGCCACTCATGGCTTGCAGTTACAACGCCTGATCGCTACCGTGCCGATCAAGGTGGCCATGGACGCGCCCTGCACGGTGATGCTGGTCAAAGCAGAGCGACCCTTCGAGTTACTCGGCCACGAAGGTTGAGTCGTCGATCAGAACTGGCGCTGGGCGATGCGCACACGAAGTCCTTCATGCGACGCGTCGATCTTGAGCTGGCAGGCCAGACGGCTGCCGGGCTCACGGTCGGTGGCCGTGAAGTCCAGCATCTGGTTTTCATCGTCGTCCGGGGGCGCAACGCGAGACAGATCGTCCTCATGCACGATGCAGTGACAGGTGGCACACACACAGCTACCGCCGCATTCGGCCACCAGGCCGTCTAGGCGGGCGTCATCCACAATCTGAAGCAAACTGCGGTCGGGCTGCGCCGACACATCGTGCTCGGCGCCATCGGGGGTGGTGATCAGTAGAGTGGGCATGGGCCGAAGGATACCAGCGCGCCAGGCCTTGGCGCATCATCTTCAGCCACCTGGACTCAATCCGCGTACACGCCGGCCGCCTTGATGATCGGCGTCCAGCGGGCAATTTCATCCATCACGAATTTTTTATGATCGGCTTGCTCGGCGCGCTTGTCGGCAATCACCACGGCGCCCAAGCCTTCTTGTTTCTTGATGAATTCCGGATCCTTGAGTGCCGCTTTCAAGGCGGTGTTGATTTTGGCTTGGACGTCGGGTTCTAGCGTCTTGGGGCCATACAAACCGTGCCAGATCGTGACCTGGAAACCCTTTTGTCCTGATTCATCCAGGGTGGGCACATCTTTCAAGGCCGGCGTGTTCAAGCGCTTGGCCGTGGTCACCCCAAACACCTTGACTTTCTTGGCTTCGATCTGCGAGGTGGTGTTGGTGGTTTGGTCGCACATCAGGTCCACCTGGCCACCAATCAAGTCCGTCATGGCCGGGGCCGTTCCCTTGTAGGGCACGGTGGTCATGTCCACTTGCACCGAGGCCTGCCAGAGCATGCCGCACAAATGCGAGGCCGAAGCCAGTCCGGCATTGGCCAGGTTGATGCGACCCTTGTTGGCCTGAACCCAGCCCACCAATTCCTTGTAATTGTTGGCAGGCAATTGGGGCTTGGAAATCAGGGTCATGGGGACGTCATTGATCATGCCCAGGTAGGTGAAATCGCTGTCCACCTTGAACGGCAGGTTGCGAACCAGCGAGGGGAAAATACCCATGGCGATGTGGTGCACCAGCAGGGTGTGGCCATCTGCAGTGGCGCGTGCCGCCTTGGTCGCGCCAATCAGACCCCCAGGACCTCCGGCGGCGTTTTCGACCACCACACTCACGCCCAGGCTTTTGCGCATGGCCTCGGCCAGGTCGCGTGCCACACGGTCCGTGGGGCCGCCAGCTGCAAAGGGCACGATCAGGGTAACGGGTTTGTCCTTGATGGGGAAATCGGCGGCCTGGGCAGCCATGGGCCAAGCTGCCAGTACCAGAACACACCCAGCCAGTGCAGACCATGATCGACGCATCACATCCTCCTTATCCAATTGATGAGGTTGATGGTAGTGTCACCCGCCTACGGCTGGCAATGGGAAATTTACCTAAGCACCCGTCAATTGGTTGATCTGACGGGGTTGACACGTCACTTGTAGCTGCGGGCGTCCTCGATGACCTTGCCATCATTGGGCAAGGTCCCCGGCACCACCAGCTCCACCTCGGCGCGCAGCTTGGTGACATCGCGCACAGCATCCGCCAGGGCCCGTTGCAACTCCTGGGTGATCTCGCGACTTTCCACGCGCATGGTCATCTGGTCGTTGGCCATTTCACCCGTGACCACCAGCCGCGCCTTGAGCACGGCCGGAAAGCGCTTGGCCACCTGGTCGACCTGCCCCGGGTGCACAAACATGCCGCGCACCTTGGTGGTTTGATCAGCCCGCCCCATCCAACCTTTGATGCGGGTGTTGGTGCGCCCGGTCGGACACGCGCCTGGCAACACGGCCGACAGGTCGCCGGTGCCAAAACGAATCAAAGGGTAGTCGGGGTTGAGGACGGTGACCACCACTTCGCCCACCTCACCCTCGGCCACCGGGTCACCGGTGCCGGGACGCACGATTTCAACGATCACACCCTCGTCCAGGACCAGGCCTTCACGGGCTGACGTTTCGTAGGCAATCAGTCCCACATCAGCCGTGGCATAGCACTGGTAAGCGACCACACCTTGCTGGGTGAACCAGTCACGCAGGGACGGCGGGCAGGCTTCGCCCGAGACCATGGCCTTGGTGATGGACAGTCGTTGTCCCGCCTCAGTGGCTTTCTCAATCAAAATCTTCAGAAAACTGGGTGTGCCCGAATACGCCACCGGACGAAGATCGGCAACGGCGGCCAGCTGTTGCTCGGTGTTACCCACGCCGCCCGGGATGACCGTGCACCCCAGCGCATGCGCGCCACTTTCCATGATCCAAGCACCCGGCGTGAGGTGGTAGCTGAAACAGTTGTGCACCAGGTCGCCAGCCTCAAAACCAGCGGCCGCCATGGCACGAGCCGCTCGCCAGTAATCGGCGCCGGCACCTTCGGGTTCATAGATGGGACCCGGGGATTGGTAGACGCGGCGTGCACCTCTGGACCGCACCAGGCCTTTCCAGCCAATGGTGGAAAAGCCTCCGAATGGGTCGGTGGCACGCTGGGCCTGCTGTCGCTCCAGCAACTCGTGCTTGCGGGTCACGGGCAAGCTCGCCAGGGCCGTGCGACTGGTGATGGCTGCTGCGTTCACACCGCTGAGAATGCCGGCGAACGCAGCGCTGTGTTGTTGCGCGTGCGAGATCTGAACGGGCAAGGCGGCCATCAAGGCGGCTTCACGGTCTTGCGGCAGTCGGGTTTCGAGGGAATCGAGGTGCTTCATGAAAAATCGGTACGCAAAGGAGTGGACAAGGCAACTGTGAGCGCATCAGGCCAACCAGCGCTTGCGTCGCTTGTAGCTCTTCACATCCTTGAAGCTCTTGCGCTCACCCCCACCCACGCCCAGGTAAAACTCCTTGACGTCCTCGTTGCTGCGCAAGTAGTCAGCGGCACCATCCATCACAATACGGCCTGACTCCATGATGTAACCGTAGTCGGCGTATTTCAGTGCCATGTTGGTGTTTTGCTCGGCAATCAGGAAGGTCACCTTTTCCTTCTCATTGAGGTCCTTCACGATGTTGAACACCTCTTCCACGATCTGCGGCGCCAGGCCCATCGAGGGCTCATCGAGCAGCACCATGCTGGGGTTGCACATCAGCGCGCGCCCAATGGCACACATCTGCTGCTCGCCCCCCGAGGTGTAGGCAGCCTGCGAGGTGCGGCGAGTTTTCAGGCGAGGGAAATAGGTGTAGACCTTCTCCAAGTTGGCCGCGATCTCACCCTTGTCGGTGCGGGTGTAACTGCCCGTCAGCAGGTTCTCTTCGATGGTGAGGTGGGCAAAGCAATGACGACCTTCCATCACCTGCACCACGCCGCGCTGGACCAGATCGGCGGGTGAGAGGTTTTCGATGCGCTCGCCACGCAGCTCGATGCTGCCCTTGGTCACTTCGCCGCGCTCACCCTTGAGCAGGTTGGAGACGGCGCGCAGCGTGGTGGTCTTGCCCGCGCCATTGCCACCCAGGATGGCCACGATGCCTTGCTCGGGTACCTGCAGCGAAACGCCCTTGAGCACGAGGATCACGTGGTTGTAGATGACCTCGATGCCATTGACATTCAGAACGATGTTTTTCGTGTTCATGATGAACCTTGTCGGTTGTGACCAGATGAAAGAGTCGTTGTCGGCTCTTTCATCTGGTGGCTGCTGGCGAGCAGCCACCCCAAGGCGGAGGGCCTTTGGTTGCGCGGGTCAGCGGATCTGCCTGAGCCGCAGATCCGCTGCCCCCACTTGAGACCTTCACACCCCCGGCATCAGGATTGGCAATCCGCTGGGGAACGACGGGTCAGCTTCTTCTCGGCCGCGTATTTGTCCGCCGCAGCCTTGACCATCGGCTTGATGATCATTTCGTCCGCCTGGTACCACTCGCTGGAGAACTCCCACTTGCTGCCGTTCCAGGTGTGGATACGACCCCAGTTGGCACCCATGTGATCTTGACAGCTGGTGGAGATGGGGCGCATCACGCCTTTGAATCCCAGGCTATCCAACTTGGCCTGGGTCAAATCCAAGTTCTCCAGACCCCAACGAACTTGTTCGCCGGTCATCACTTTGCCTTTGCCGAAACGTTCCTGCGCGCGGCGAACGCCTTCCACCCCGAACATCGCACTCATGGCGCCACGCACATAGAGCACCTGACCCACTTCGTCCTTGGGGCCTGTACCCTGGCCTTTGCCATGAACTTTCTCAAGGATTTCCTTGACAAAGTCAGCGTTGGGCTCGGCACCGTGCTGCATCGTGATGGCGTTGTACCCTTTGGCGCCTTCGCCAATGTCTTTGACATCGGGTTCAGCACCGGCCCACCACACGCCGTAGATCTTGTCGCGAGGATAACCGGTGGCCTGTGCTTCTTTGATCAAGGTCGAGTTCATGACACCCCAGCCCCAATTGACGACATAGTCGGGGCGATCCCGACGAATTTGTAACCAGGTAGATTTTTGCTCGACCCCCGGGTGCGTCACTGGCAGCAAGCTGAGCTTGAAGCCGTGCATGCTGGCACGTTCCTGCAGGATAGGAATGGCTTCCTTGCCAAAAGGGCTGTCGTGGTAGACGAGGGCAATGTGCTTGCCCTTGAGTTTGTCGGCTCCACCCAATTTTTTGGCGATTTCCTGAATGATGATGTCACCAGCCACCCAATAGGTGCCCGCGATCGGGAAGTTCCATTTGAAGACGCCACCGTCTTGGGACTCACTTCGACCGTAACCCGCCGTGACGAGCGGGATTTTGTCGCCAGGTGCTTTTTCGGTCAGGGCGAAAGTGATACCGGTGGAGAGCGGTTGGAACACGGTGGCTCCCTTGCCCTTCAGGCGTTCGTAGCACTCCACGCCACGGTCCGTGGCGTAGCCGGTTTCGCACTCTTCAAAACTGAGTTTCACGCCATTGATGCCACCGCGCGCGTTGACCAGTTTGAGGTAATCCACGTAGCCGTTGGCAAACGGGATGCCATTGGGCGCATAGGCGCCGGTGCGATACACCAGCACGGGGAAAAACTGCTCTTTGGCTTGAGCCGAGGCCACCGACGGTACGAGCGCACTGGACACGCCAGCGGCGACCACAGCAGCGGACAACACGAATTGACGAAGCTTCATGAGATGTCTCCTTAAAGAATGAGAAGCAGGGAAAAATAACAACACAACGCTGACAAGAAATCAATGCGGGAAAGGCCACAAACGCAACTTCTGCTTGCCGATCGACCACAGCTTGGCCAAGCCATGGGGCTCGACAATCAAGAACCAGACGATCAGCGCACCGAAGATCATGAATTCAGCATGGGACACCGCAGCGGTGGATATCGCCACCCCCACCAGGTCGCCAGCCCAGGGCAGGAACTGGTTGAGAAAAATCGGCAACGCCACGATGAACGCCGCACCAAAGAAGCTGCCCATGATGGAGCCCATGCCGCCGATGATCACCATGAACAGAAGTTGGAACGAGCGGTCAATGGAGAACGCAGCCGGCTCCCAGGAACCCAGGTGCACAAAGCCCCACAACGCGCCAGCCACCCCCACGATGAAGGAACTCACGGCAAAGGCGCTCAGTTTGGCGTACATGGGTCGAATACCGATCACGGCCGCCGCCACGTCCATGTCGCGGATGGCCATCCATTCTCGACCAATGGCGCTGCGCACCAGGTTCTTGGCCAGCAAACCAAAGACCACCAAGAAACCAAGGCAGAACCAGTACTTCTCCATCGGGGTGCTGATGGACAAGCCCAGCACACTCAGGTCTGACACAGACACAGAGCCCGATGCATTGTTGTTGGTGAACCAGCCCACACGCAGAAAAGCCCAGTCGCAGAAGAACTGTGCAGCCAGGGTGGCCACCGCGAGGTACAAGCCCTTCACCCGAAGACTGGGGATACCGAATGCGATGCCCACCAGCGTGGCAAAGAAGCCCCCCAGGAGGATCGCGAAGATCAGCGGCACCCCCTCAATGCGGATGTAGGTGTTGTAGGCCATATAAGCGCCCACCGCCATGAAGGCCCCCGAACCCAATGAAATCTGCCCGCAATACCCCACCAGGATGTTCACACCCAGTGCGGCCAAGGAGAGGATCAGGAAAGGGATCAAGATGGCACGAAAGAGATACTCGTCCACCATGAGGGGCAGGACAAAGGCCGCGAAAGCCACGATGGCCGCGATCGCCCAGCGGTCCTGGGCAATCGGAAAAATCTGTTGATCCGCCTGGTAGGAGGTCTTGAATTGACCGTTTTCTCTGTAGAACATGGCTCTGTCTTTCGATGATCAGGTAAGGGCAATCCGCTGGGCCTAACTGTGTTGCGTCGCGAGGGTCTGGGTTGAACAATCGTTGCTGGTGTGCGTCACACGCGGTCAATGATTTTTTCCCCGAACAGGCCTTGCGGACGGAACAACAGAAACACAAGTGCCAACATGTAGGCAAACCAGATTTCAATGCCCCCACCCACCATCGGCCCCAGGTACACCTCGGAGAGTTTCTCGCCCACGCCAATGATGAGCCCGCCAATGATGGCGCCCGGCACGGAGGTCAAACCACCCAAGATGATCACGGGCAACGCACGCAAGGCCACTGTCGTGAGCGAGAACTGAACCCCCAGCTTGGAGCCCCAGATGATGCCGGCCACCAGCGCGGTGATGCCCGCCACACACCACACAATGACCCAGATGCGGTTGAGCGGAATGCCAATCGATTGCGCCGCCTGGTGATCGTCGGCCACCGCACGCAGAGCACGACCGGTGCTGGTTTTCTGGAAGAACAGCGAAAGTGCGGCCACCAGCACCGCCGCCACCACGGCAGCGATCACATCCTCCTGGTTAATCATCACGCCGCCGTCAAAGAGGCCTTCCAGCACAAACATCGGATCCTTGGGCATGCCGACGTCGATCTTGTAGATGTCGCTGCCAAACAGCGTCTGACCAAAGCCGTCAATGAAGTACGTGATGCCCAGCGTGGCCATGAGCAACGTCACGCCCTCCTGGTTCACCAGATGCCGCAATACCAAGCGCTCAATCAACCAGGCCAGCATGAACATCAGCACCGTCGACACAGCGAAAGCGAGCAGGTTACCGAGCCACTTGTTGTCCAAATCCAGCCATAGCGGAATCCATTCGGAGAAACGGGCCATGGCCAGGGCGGCGAACAGCACCATCGCGCCTTGCGCAAAGTTGAATACCCCCGAGGCCTTGAAGATCAGCACGAAGCCGAGCGCCACCAGGGAGTACAGCATGCCGGCCATCAGGCCGCCAAACAGGGTTTCCAGAAAGAATGCCATGTCTTGTCCTTTGTGGGCTCAGTGAGACGTGCCGAGGTAGGCCTGAATCACATCTTCGTTGTTGCGCACGTCGTCGGGAGCACCGTCGCCGATCTTCTTGCCGTAGTCGAGCACCACCACGCGGTCGGAAATGTCCATCACCACCCCCATGTCGTGTTCGATCAATACGATGGTGGTGCCAAATTCATCATTCACATCCAGGATGAATCGGCACATATCCTGTTTCTCTTCCAGGTTCATGCCCGCCATGGGTTCATCAAGCAGCAACACTTGCGGCTCCATGGCCAGGGCGCGGCCCAGGTCGACACGTTTTTGCAAGCCGTAGGGCAATTGACCCACCGGCGTTTTACGAAACGCCTGGATTTCCAGGAAGTCGATGATGTGCTCGACCTTCTCGCGATGCTCAATCTCTTCACGCTCGGCAGGCCCGATGCGCAAAGCCTGCAAAAAGATGTTGCTCTTGATCTTGAGGTTGCGACCCGACATGATGTTGTCGATCACGCTCATGCCTTTGAACAAGGCCAGATTCTGGAACGTGCGAGCAATGCCCATCTCCGCGACTTGGCGGCTGTTCATGTGGTCGAAGGTCTGGCCCCGAAAGGTGATCGAGCCCTCGGAGGGGGTGTACACACCATTGATGCAGTTGAGCATGGAGCTTTTGCCCGCTCCGTTGGGGCCGATGATGGCGCGGATCTCGTGCTCTTTGACGTTGAAAGAAATATCCGTCAGCGCCTTCACGCCACCAAACCGCAAGCTGATGTTCTGGATGTCCAGGATGACATCGCCAATGACCTTGCTCATGCCGCCACCTTCACAGGAGTGAATGTCTTCGCATCGGAAATCTTGAGCGTGGCGCTCACGCTGCCGGTACGACCATCTTCAAACTTGACCACCGTCTCGATGAACTGCTCGTGTTTGCCGCCATACAGGCCATCGATCAAGGGCTGGTATTTCTCGGCGATGAAACCGCGGCGCACTTTGTTTGTACGGGTCAGTTCGCCGTCGTCCGCATCGAGTTCCTTGTGCAATACCAAGAAGCGGCTGACCTGGCTACCGGCCAGCAAGGCGTCTTCTGCCAGGTCGGCATTGACTTTCTCGACACAACCCTGAATCAGTTCATAGACCTCAGGCTTGCCCGCCAGATCGGTGTAGCCAGCATAGGGCAGGTTGCGGCGCTCGGCCCAGTTGCCCACTGCGTCGAAGTCGATATTGAGCATCACGCAGACTTTCTCGCGGCCATCGCCATAAGCCACCACTTCCTTGATATGCGGGAAGAACTTGAGCTTGTTCTCGACATACTTGGGCGCAAACATGGCGCCGTCGTTGACCCCACCTTTGATGCGGCCCACATCTTTCACGCGATCAATGATCTTGAGGTGACCATGGCTGTCCAGGAACCCGGCGTCGCTGGTGTGGTACCAGCCGTCCGCCGTGAGGACTTCCGCTGTGGCCTGGGGATTCTTGTAGTACTCCTTGAGCAGGCCGGGCGACTTGACCAGGATCTCGCCGTTGTCCGCCAGCTTGATTTCCACGCCTTTGCAGGGCACGCCCACCGTGTCGGCACGCGCCTCGTGGTCAGGCTGCAGGCACACGAACACTGCAGTCTCGGTAGAGCCATAGAGCTGCTTGAGGTTGATGCCGATGGAGCGGTAGAAGGTGAACAAATCGGGGCCGATCGCCTCACCAGCGGTGTAGGCCACGCGCACGCGCGAGAACCCCAGGTTGTTGCGCAGCGGACCGTAGACCATCCAGTC
>RFTK01000079.1 GCA_009923505.1 Betaproteobacteria bacterium | reverse complement strand
CGGCGTGCTCCAGTGCCACGGTGGGACGAGCACGCCCCAGCCAGTCGCGCGCCACATAAGTTTTACCCACATCCTGTCCGGCCAGTTGCACCGCCCCTGTGGCCACCGGACGTGGGGCCGGTGGTGTCATGGCGGGCACCGCAGACAGCAGCTGCCGCGTGTAGGCCGCGCGTGGACGGCACAAGACCTCGTCACGCGCGGCACTTTCCACCACCTCGCCCTGGTTCATCACCAGCACCTGGTCCGCAATCTCGGCCACCACGCCCATGTCATGCGTGATGAAGAGCACCGCACTGCCCTGCTCGCGTTGCAAGTCGGCAATGAGGCGCAGGATTTCCTGTTGGGTGGTGACATCCAGCGCCGTGGTGGGCTCGTCACAAATCAGCAGCGCAGGCTTCAGGATGACCGCCATGGCAATCACGATGCGCTGGCGCTGTCCGCCACTCAATTGATGCGGATAGCTGCGCAGCATGCGCTCGGGCTCGGGCAGTCGCACACGCTCAAAAACCCGCAGAATTTCAGCCCGCCGCTCTTCGGCTGACCACCGCGTGTGCGTGGTCAGCAGTTCATCCACCTGGTCCCCACAGGTCATCACCGGGTTGAGTGCGGTCATGGGCTCCTGAAACACCATGCCCAAGGTCTGCCCACGCAATTCGCGCATGCGCGCTGCCGACGCTCCCAGCAAGGACTCACCGTTGAGCAGAATGTCACCAGCCACCGGCTTGAGGGCTTTGTCGAGCAGTCCCATGACCGTGGTGGCCATCACCGATTTGCCCGACCCCGACTCGCCCACCACACACAGGGTGCGACCGGCCTCGATCTGTAACGACACCGACTGCACCGCGTGCGCACGGTCACCCCCCGCAGGCAAGGCCACGGTCAAGCCCTGAATACTCAGCACTGCCTGGGTCATGCCCCGCCCCGTTTGGCAAATTTCGGATCCAGCACATCACGCAAGCCATCCCCCAACAGGTTGATGGCCAACACCGTGGGCACCAGAAACAAGGCCGGGAAGAGCACATTCCCAGGGTATTGCGTGAACTGCACGCGCCCCTCGGCCATGATGTTGCCCCAGGTGGGAATGTCGGCGGGCAGGCCCAGCCCCAGAAAACTCAAGATGGCCTCGGTCAACACTGCACTGGCCGCAATGAAGGTACCTTGCACGATCAGGGGGGCCATGGCGTTGGGCAGGATGTGTCGCAACAAAATCACGGGGGTGGGCGTGGCCAGGGCTTTGGCCGCCTCGACAAAAGGTTCTTCCCGCAAGGTCAGTACCAACGAGCGCACCAGTCGCGTCACCCGCGGTATCTCGGGGATGGCAATGGCCACCACCACGGTCCACACCTGGGCCCCCAGGGCGGCCACCAGGGCAATGGCCAGCAAAATAGCGGGAATGGCCATCAAGCCATCCATGACACGCATGAGCACCGCATCCATCGCCCGAAAGTAGCCCGCCAGCATGCCCAGCACCCCACCCACCGACAAGGCCACGAGTGCGGTACACACCCCTACCAGCAACGAGATACGGGTGCCATACAACACACGGCTGTAGATGTCGCGCCCGAAGTTGTCAGCCCCCATCCAGAAGGTGTGCGCCACGGTTCGGCCATCGAGCAAGGCAAACTCCCCCACCGACCCTGCCCCCGTGTTGATGTGTGCCGAATCCATGGCAGCCGGGTCCACCGTGCCGAGCCAGGGCGCCAGAGCTGCGATCATCAGCAACACGGCCAGCACCCCCGCGCCAAAGCGCACAGCCCCATGAGACAGCAAGGAACGCAGCACCGGTGCCATCAGTAACGGATCCTCGGATCGAGCCAGAGGTAGCTCAGGTCCACCAGCAAATTGATTAG
The DNA here is from genome assembly GCA_009923505.1 of Betaproteobacteria bacterium. Taxonomy (GTDB): domain Bacteria; phylum Pseudomonadota; class Gammaproteobacteria; order Burkholderiales; family Burkholderiaceae_C; genus Limnohabitans. The sequence continues at coordinate 13,201 of RFTK01000079.1, read as the reverse complement.
CACATAGAGCACGCTGAAAAACAGCACCACGCCTTGAATCACCGGGAAATCACGGTTGAGCACGGCGTCCACCGTGAGCGACCCCAGCCCGGGAATGGCGTACACGGTTTCGGTCACCACCACCCCACCGATCAGGAGCGCCACGCCAATGCCGACCACCGTCACGATGGGCACGGCCGCATTGGCCAACGCATGGCGCAACAGCACCATGCGCTCGGTCAGCCCTTTGGCACGGGCGGTACGGATGTAATCCTCGGTGAGCGCCTCAGACACACTGGCACGCGTCACACGCGCAATCAGGGCCACATAAATGGTGGCCAACGAACACCAAGGTAGCACCAGCTGCATGGCCCATGGTCCCACCCCTTGCGAGGAGGCGCCAAACAAGCGGCGATAGCCTTGCACCGGCAGCCACTGCAACTCAACGGCAAAGATGTAGATCAGCACATAGCCAATCACAAACACCGGCACCGAAAAGCCCGCCACCGCAAACCCCGAGAGCAGGTGATCGAGCCAGCCGCCCATGCGCCAAGCGGCGATCGTGCCCAAAGGAACGGCTATCAACACAGCGAGCACCATGGTGCCAGCGGCCAAGGACATCGTGGGTTCGATGCGCTGCGCGATCAGTTCGGTAACAGGTCGATTGAGATAAAACGAGTAGCCCAGGTCGCCCTGCATCACCTGACCCAACCAGATCATGAACTGCGTGATGACGGGCTTGGTCAAGCCCAGTTGCTCACGGATGCGATCGATGTCTTCGTTGGTGGCGTTGTTACCCGCAATCACGGCGGCTGGATCCCCGGGGGTGAGCCGCAGGATCAGAAACACGATCACCGCCACTGTGAACAACACAGGGACCAGCGCCAGCAGGCGCTGCATCAGAAAACGCAGCATGGCGCGGTGGCCCCTTCAGGTGCGGTCAGTTTTTCTTGATGTTCCAGTACACCTGGGCGCCACCGGGCACCAGACCGCTGATATTGGTGCGCAAGGCCGCTGGGTTGAAGTACTGACCCAAGGGCACGTGAGTCGCCGTTTCCATGGCCCGCAACTGGATTTGCTCGGCAATCTGCTTTTTCTGCGCCTCGGTGCTGGCCTGCGCAAACTTGACCTTCAGCGCTTCGATTTGTGCGTCATCCTGCCACCCGAACCAGCCCTTGTCGCCGGCGGCGTTCATCATGGCCATGGTGAGTGGGTTCAGGATGTCCCCCGCGGTCCAGGCGGTCATGAAGGCGTTCCAGCCGCCTTGCGCCGGGGCATCTTTCTTGGCGCGGCGTGCCACCAGGGTGGCCCAGTCCATCTGCTGCATGTCCACTTTGAAGCCGGCAGCCTCAAGTTGCTGCTTGGCCACCAGGGGCAGCTTGGCGATGGCCGCCAGGTCGGTGGGGCGCATCAGCACCACCGGTGTGCCGTCATAGCCGGCTTCCTTCAACAACTCGGCCGCCTTCTTCGGATCGGCCATACCGGTGTAGAGGCCGGTTTTGTCGCTGGCCAGCGGAGTCCCACAGGGGTACATGCTGCGGCAGTACGCGTACATACCGGGTGCACCCACTTGCGTTTTGAGATGCGCCTCCTGCCCCAGCGCCAGCATGGCGGCCTGACGGATCTTCACATTATTGAAGGGCGCATGCAGGTGGTTGAAGCGCAGGATGAACTGCAAGCCAGCGGGCTGTGCGTCCACGATCTGCACCTCCTTTTGTGCCTTCAGGGAGGCGTACTGCTCGAAGGTGGGCTGCTCGATGATGTCCACCTCGCCAGCCACGAGGGCATTGAACTGCGTTTGCGGGTCGCGAATGATGACCCACTCGACGCGATCGAGGTAGACACTCTTGCCACCCGTGGTACCGTCCGGCGCTTCTGCACGCGGCTTGTATTTGTCGTTCTTGGCATAGACCAGGCGCTCGCCGGGCTTGTACTCGGCCGGGACAAATTTGTACGGGCCCGAGCCAATGTGCTCCTTGATCTGCTCGGCGCCGGGCGTGGCCGCGATGCGAGCGGGCATGATGAAGGGCACGTTCGACGAGGGCTTGCCCAGCGACTCCAGCATCACCCCAAAGGGTTGCTTGAGTTTGATGACAAAGGTCTTGGCGTCCGGTGTGGTGTAGGTGTCCACACTCTTGGCCAGCACCCCGCCAAAACTGTCACGACTGGACCAGCGCTTCAAGGAAGCCACCACGTCCTCGCTGGTGACGGGCTTGCCATCATGAAACTCCAGGCCCTCACGCAAGGTGAAGGTCCAGGTCAGGTTGTCCTTGCTGACGTTCCACTTGTCCACCATCTGGGGCTTGACCTTGCCAGCCAGGTCGGTACCAAACAAGGTGTCATAAATCATGTAACCATGGTTGCGCGTGACGAAGGCCGTGGTCCAGATCGGGTCAAGGATGGTGATGTTGGCATGCGGCACCACCCGCAAGGTTTTGGCGGGGGCCTGGGCTTGGGACATCAGGGGTGCGACGAGAGCACTCACCAGGGCAGCTGCAGCAAAGAGGGAACGACGCTTCATGAACAGGCTCCTATAGGGCAAAGCACAACCAAGACCCCTCTCAGGGTCGTCGGAACTACTATAAGCCATCTCCCCGACCATCCGGTCGGGATTTCACCCGATCAGCCGTGGCGAACTGCAATCGTCTTGAGCACGGTGAAGCCCAGCAGGCCCTCGAAGCCTTTTTCACGGCCGTAGCCGCTGGACTTCATGCCACCGAAGGGCAACTCAACGCCACCCCCGGCGCCATAGTTGTTGACAAACACCTGCCCGGCGCGCACCTTGCGCGCCACCCGCAGCTGACGGCCGCCGTCCTGGGTCCAGATGCCCGCGACCAGACCGTAAGCCGTGCCATTGGCCAGCGCAATGGCCTCCTCCTCTGTCTCGAACGGCATCGCCGCGAGCACCGGTCCAAACACCTCCTGTTGGGCCAGGCTGTTGTGGTGCGGCACATCGCGGTACAGCACCGCCTCCTGGTAGTAGCCCGCTGACGCGGCGTCCGGGTGCAACGATCCCCGAGCCATGACTGGAATGCCATCGGCCTCGGCCTGGGCCAGGATGCGCTTGACCTGTTCGTACTGTTTGCGATTGACCAGGGGCCCCATGTCCAGACCCAGATGCGGCGGCCCCGCCTTGAGGTCGCGGAACCGATCGGCCAGCGAGTTCAACACGCTGTCGTAAATGCTACGCTGGACCAGCAAGCGACTGCCGGCGGAACAGGTTTGTCCTGCGTTTTGGACGATGGCGTTCACGATCACGGGCAAGGCTTCGTCCAGGTTGGCGTCCTCGAACACGATCTGGGGCGATTTGCCGCCCAGCTCGAGCGTCACCGGGCAATGACGTTCGGCAGCCGCCTGGGCCACCAAACGACCGGTTGCCGTGGAGCCGGTGAACGAGAGGTGGTCAATGCCCGGGCGGTGCGTCCAAAAATTTGAATCGGGTAATTCCAGGGAATGATGTGGCCAGTGACACCATGCGGCTCACGGATTGTCATCACGGTGAAGCCGGTTTGAAACGGAATCGTGTCGCCATGCAGCTTGTCGCAGGCGCCTGCATAAAACTCGAGGTAGCGCGCCAGAAAAATGGCATCGGTACGGGCCGTCTTGATCGACTTGCCGGTGTCCTGGGCTTCCAGCAAGGCAAACTCTTCGATCAGCGCTTGCACCGCCTCGGCCAGCCGGTAAAGCAGTCGGCCACGCTCCGATGCAGACAGCAGCCCCCAGGGGCCGTCAAAGGTTTGCCCCACCGCGCGTCGGGCGGCGGCCACAGCGGCATCGATGTCCGGTGCTGTACCTCGAGCCATGTGTCCCACCTCGGCACCGTTGCTCGGATCGATGATGGGCAGGGTCTGGCCAGAGCTGGGCTCGCACCAGGTGTTGCCAATGAAATGTTGTTTGCGTGTAGCCATCAGCTGTCGAATGGGTGAATCCAGTCCAAATGGTAGCGGTTTACCATAGCACCCCATTGTCCCTGAGGAGTCCCGCCATGAAAGCCGATCTGAACGAACGCATCACCCGCATCGGCCCGGGCACGCCCTGTGGCCAACTCATGCGCCAGTACTGGCAACCCGTGGCCCTGGTCGACGAATTCAACCCGGCCCTGGATCCTCCCATGGCCATCCGCCCGGTCAAGCCAGTTCGGCTGCTGGGACAGGACCTGGTGCTGTTCAAGAATGCCAACGGCGAGTACGGCCTGCTCGACCGCGACTGTCCGCACCGCGGGGCCGACCTGTCCTTCGGTCGCCACGAGGGCGATGGCTTGCGTTGCCCCTTCCATGGCTGGAAATTCGATGCCCAGGGACGCTGCACCGAGACCCCTGCCGAGCCCAGCGGCAGCACCCTGTGTCGCCACATCCAGCAGCGCAGCTACCCGCTGATCGAACGCAGCGGCGTGCTATTTGCCTGGCTGGGCGACACGGGCAGCACCCCGCCGCCCCTGCCGGCGCTGGACTGCCTGACTGCCCCGGCCACCCACACCTTTGCGTTCAAGGGCCTGTGGCACTGCAACTGGCTGCAGGCCTTCGAGGTGGGCATCGACCCGGCGCACACCTCCTTCCTGCACCGTTTCTTCACGGATGAGTCGCTGGACAACACCTATGGCCGGCAGTTCCGCGCTGCCAGCGCGGGCGACGTGGGCGGCGAACGTTGGCCGATGTCACGGGTGATGCGCGAGAGTGCTCAACCGGACATTCGCGCACAAGCACAGCCCTACGGCATGCAACTCACCACCCTGCGCGTGCTCAATGAGGCCCTGACCCATGTGCGAGTCACCCACGCCATCTTTCCCCACACCTTTGTGATTCCGCTGTCGGAGACCATGACCATCACACAAATGCATGTGCCGGTGGACGACACCCGCACCTATTGGGTGTCGATCTTCACCAGCTTTGCGGGCCCAGTGGACAAGGAGACCATGCGCAACCAGCGCCTGCCCTATGTCACCCTGCCCGACTACATCCCCAAGTCCGGTCGCCACAACCACTGGGGCTTCAACCCCGAAGAGCAAAAGACCCGCACCTACCTGGGCATGGGCGAGGACGACATCAATGTGCACGACCAGTGGGCCTGCGAGAGCATGGGCCCCATCCAGGACCGCACGCGTGAGCACCTGGGCACCAGCGACCGCGCCATCATGCTCAACCGCCGCCTGCTGCAACAGGCGATTGACGATGTGCAGGCCGGTCGTCCCCCCCTGGGCATGGCACAGGCCGATGTCGCAGCCACACGCCTGGGCCCGGACACGGTGGATGGCATTGCCCCGGCCCAGTCCTGGGAGGCCTGGTGGCAACAAGCCGTTCGTGCCAAGCGGGATGCGGCACCTTGGGACGCGGCCATCCCCAGCGCTGGAATCCACCCGTGAACGCCGCGCCTGACACGCCGGCGCTGGCCGAACTGCGACAACGCCTCGAGGCCAGCTCACTGGAGTTGATCCGCTTCGCCTGGTGTGACCCGCATGGTGTGCTGCGGGGCAAGACGCTGACGCGAACCGCTGCGCTCAAGGCCTTGCGACAGGGCGTGGGGATGGTGAGCACCCTGATGCTGAAGGACACGTCGGATCGCACGGCATTCAAGGTGTTCGAGCCGGGTCTGGCGCAAACCCTGCCCGGTTTTGGGTATGCCAACAACCTGGTGCTGCGCCCCATCCCCGAGAGTTTTCGGGTACTGCCCTGGGCCACCGCCACCGGCTGGCTGCAATGCCAGCCCGAGTTCGCTGACGGCAGCGTCGTCCCCTTCGACACGCGATCTCAACTACAAGGCGCACTGGCGCGACTGTCACAACGAGGCCTGGGTATGGTGTGTGGCCTCGAGATCGAGTTTCATATTTATCGCTTGCGCCATGCCCCGCACGGCGCTCACCTCGACCCGGACCAGGCCGCCTGGCCAGGCCTGGCACCCGAGGTGAGTCTGATCCACCCCGGTTACAACCTGCTGTCCGAATCCTGGTTCGACATGGCTGAGGAACCGCTGCGCATCGTGCAGCACACGGCACAGGCCCTGGGCATGCCACTGGCCTCGCTGGAAATCGAACTCGGCCCCAGCCAGGTGGAGGCCGTCTTTGACGCCACCGACGCGCTCACGGCGGCTGACAACATGGTGCTGTTTCGCAGCGCTGTGCAGCAGGCCTTGCGCCGCGCGGGCTACCACGCCACTTTCATGTGCCGACCACCCTTCGAGCACATCATGTCCAGCGGCTGGCACCTGCACCAATCGCTGGTGCATCTCGATTCGGGTCGCAACGCCTTCATGCGAGAAGCCCCTGCCCCCTTCAGTTCAACCCGCGAGGCAGGTCATACCCTGAGCGATGTGGGGTGTCGCTACCTCGCCGGCCTGCTGCACCATGCCAAGGGCATGACCGTGATGTGCACCCCCACCGCCAACGGCTTTGGCCGCTTCCGTCCCAACGCCCTGGCGCCGCAATCCGTGGTGTGGGGGTTTGACAACCGCGGCGCCATGCTGCGCGTGATCGGCGGCGCAGGTGATGGGGCCACCCGCATTGAAAACCGCTTGGGCGAACCCGCGGCCAACCCCTACCTGTACATGGCCTCGCAAATCCATGCAGGCTTGTCTGGCGATGAACAAGCGCTCAACACGCCACTGGCCACCGAGTCGCCCTACGCAACCGACGGCGACCCCACCCTGCGTATTCCGACCAACCTGCGTGACGCCCTGGCAGCGTTGTCGGCCGATACCGCCATGACACAAGGCTTTGGCGACGATTTCATTCGCTACTACAGCGCCTTGAAACTGCCGGAGCAGCAGCGTTTTGAGCAAGCAGAAGACCCGCTCGAATTCCAGCGACGGGAATATTTCAGCCGCCTCTGAGATGAGGCCTTGACAGCACCACTGGGTGGCTGGGTCGCCACCTCATACGGCCACCGGGGGTCCGGTTCTGTCGCCCCTCAATAAGATTTGGGCAAGCCCAGCACCTTCTCCGCAATGAAGTTCAGGATCAGTTGCGGACTCACCGGTGCCAGGCGCGGTATCCACGATTCGCGCAGGTAGCGTTCCACATGGTATTCCTTGGCGTAGCCCATACCGCCGTGGGTGAAGATGGCGTTTTCACAGGCGTGGTAGCAGGCCTCAGCGGCCAGGAACTTGGCACTGTTGGCTTCCGCGGCACAAGGCAGCCCCTGGTCATACAACCAGGCGGCCTTTTGCACCATGAGGTGGGCGGCTTCGAGTTCCATCCACGATTTGGCCAGCGGATGCTGGATGCCCTGGTTCTGACCAATCGGACGATCGAACACTTCACGCTCGTTGGCGTAATGCGCTGCGCGTTTCAGGGCCGCACGTCCCAGCCCGACGGCCTCACTGGCAATCAGGATGCGTTCCGGGTTGAGTCCATGCAGGATGTAGTTGAAGCCCTTGTCCTCGTCGCCGATGCGATCTTCCACCGGAATACGCAGCCCGTCGATGAACACCTGGTTGGAGTCCACACACTTGCGACCGTGCTTGTCGATCTCGCGCACCTCCACCGTGCTGCGATCCAGATCGGTATAAAAGAGACTCAAGCCTTCCGTGCCCTGGCATTCCTCCACCGGCTTGGTGCGCGCCAACAGCAAGATCTTGTTGGCCACCTGGGCCGTGCTGATCCACACCTTCTGGCCGTGCACCACATAGTGATCCCCCTCGCGCACAGCACGGGTCTTGAGTTTCAGGGTGTTGAGTCCCGTGTTCGGTTCGGTCACGCCAAAACAGGCCTTGTCCTGACCCGCAATGAGTGGGGGCAACCAGCGCTTCTTCTGCTCGTCAGTCCCGAACACCACCACCGGATGCAGGCCGAAGATATTCATGTGCACCGCCGAGGCACCCGAGAGGCCTGCGCCCGTGGCCGAGATGGTGTGCATCATCAACGCGGCTTCGGTGATGCCCAATCCAGCGCCTCCATAGGCCTCGGGCATGGCAATACCCAGCCAACCTGCCTGCGCCAGCGCCCGATGAAAGTCGTGCGGGAATCCGCCTTCGCGATCCTTGCGCAACCAGTAGTCGGCATCGAAAGGTTCACACACACGCTCCACGGCATCGCGTATGCGTTCCTGTTCGGGTGTCAGTGCAAAATTCATGGTGCCTGTTTCCTCATGCGGGCCGAATCACCTTGTCGGGCGATTCTCCATAGGGCCGGCTGTTAGGTGTCGTCATGGCAGGCTCCGTTGTTCAGCAGGTCCTCGATCTCCCCGGTCGAATAACCCACACCGGCCAACACCGCCCGGGTGTGTTCACCCAGGCGCGGTGCCGGGCTGAGGTGCCGGGCCGGCGGTGTCTGTGACCACTTGGTGGGATGACCCAGGGTGTGCAGCGTCCCCTCGGTGGGGTGGACTTCCTCCTGGACAAAGCCGGTGGCGCGCAACTGCGGGTTGTTCAGCAAATCGGCTGGGCTGTTCATGGGCATGTTGGGCACGTCGGCCTGGTCCAGCAGTTCACGCCATTGCGCGGTGGTGCGCGTCTTCATGATGAGCCCCACCTGCTCGTACACCGCATCGATATGCTGAGCACGCGCGCTGTGGGTGATGAAGCGCGGGTCGCGCCCCAATCCTTCTGACTCACCAATGGCTGCGAAGAAATTCTGCCAATGTTTGTCGTTGTAGATCAGCACGCACAGCAGGCCGTCCTGGGTGGCGTAGGGTTTACGGTGCGGTGTGAGCAATCGCGCGTAGCCCGGCTCACCCCGAGGCGGCTCGAAGGTCAGACCCGCCATGTGGTCACCCAAGATGAATTGCGCCATCGCTTCAAACATGGGCACCACCACCGCTTGCCCAACCCCCGTCTGGCTGCGTGCATACAACGCAGTGGTCACGGCGTACACCGTGTGCAAGCCCGTCACGCGATCCGACAAGGTGGTGGGCGCATAAGCAGGCTGCGGGTTGCCATAGGCTTGCATCAACCAGGGAATTCCGGTCGCGCCCTGAATCAAGTCATCGTAGGCGGGACGGGCAGCATCGGGGCCCTCCTGGTCAAAACCGCAGCAACTGACATGAATCAGACGCGGGTTGCGTTGCTTGACGCTGTCGTAATCCAGCCCGAGTCGCGCCAGCGCCTGGGGTCGCACATTGCTGATGAGCACATCACACCCATCGGCAATTCGCAGGGCCGCCTCGCGCCCTTGGGGATGCTTGAGGTCCAGCACCACGCTTTGCTTGCCTGCGTTGGCATTTAAAAAAATATGACCCATGCCCGGATGGTGCATGGGGCCGACATGCCGCATGTTGTCGCCCTCACGCGACTCGACCTTGATGACCTCGGCCCCCAGCTGCGCCAGGATCTGGGTGGCAAAAGGCCCCAGGATGACCGTGGTGAGGTCCAGGATTCGCACCCCGGCCAGCGGTCCTGACGACGGTCGGCTAGAAGCAGAAGAGTTGTCGTTCATCCAGCGGTTCATCGGTATCACCCGGTCACTTCAGTCCAACCATTGAGCCAGCAAGCGCTGAGTGTGGCACCCATCCGGGTTCAATCAATTTTGATAGAGGCGGCACGGATCACCGAGCGCCAGCGATCGACATCCTCGCGCATCCACTTGTCCATCTCATCCGGCGTGTTACCCACCGGGTCGGCACCCGCCTCGGCAAACTTGCGAACCATCTCGGGTGTTTTGAGAATATCGGACACCATCAAGGACACTTTGCGGGTGATGGCCGGCGGCGTGCCAGGAGGTGCCACCATGCCAAACCAGGTGACGGCCACCACGCCAGGCACCTGCTCATTCAAAGCGGGCAACTGAGGATGCGCCGGCAAGCGCTTGGGGCTGGTAACCGCCAGCACACGGAGTTTTCCGTTGCGCACATGATTCATGCCGGCCGCCACATTCCCAAACATCACCTGCACATGGCCAGCCAGCAGATCAGCCACCGCCGGGGCATCACCTTTGTAAGGCACATGCTGCAGTTTCAGACCCGTCTTGAGCTTGAACAATTCAGCCGTGAGGTGTGCCGTGGAACCATTGCCTTGCGAGGCGTAGCTCAGCTTGTCGGGGTTGGCTTTCAGGTACGCCAGAAATTCCTGCAAGGTGTTGACGGGCAGCGAGGGGTGAACGAAGAGCGCGTTGGGCACCGTTGCAATCACCGTGATGGGCGCAAACTTGCTGGGGTCGTGGTTGAGCTTGGGGTAGAGGCTCGGGTTGACGGTGAGCGAGGGGGGCGGAGCCGCCAGCCAGGTGTACCCATCAGGCTCGGCGTTGTAGACAAATTCAGCGCCGATGTTGCCTGCTGCGCCGGGCCGGTTTTCCACCACCACGGGTTGCGCCAGACGTTGCGCCAACGGCTCGGCAATCATGCGGGGCAGCACATCGGCCGTGCCACCTGCCGGGTTGGGCACGATCATACGAATGGGACGGACCGGCCAATCTGACGGCGCGGTTTGGGCCTGCACAGTCAGCGCAAGACCCGCCCCCAAGACACCCACGCACAGGCCGCGACGGAAAACAACAACTGGTGACACACGCATCTCCTTAAATGGGAATGACCATGAGCGTTTCGACGGCTCGGGAATCGAAAATCATGCGCCGCTGCGCAAACCGAGGGGCATCGCCCTGTATATCGATCAGGTCGTGACACTCCCCGGTGGCAAACAGCATGCTGTCGCCCATCATCTCGAGCGTTCGCACCACGGCAAAGCTCGACCGCACCTGCAGCAAGCCCGAGGACTCCTGCCCCGTCACCTGAATGGCACTCAGCACATGGCGGTAGTGTTGCGGCTGGTAGATGTTGGCCAGGCGCATGGACTTGATGCGGTCGCGCAACTGGGCAGCGCTGTGCGCGTCGATGATGGCCATCGGAAGTCCACGGTCGTGGTTGAAACGAGAGGTCACGGTGTAGCGGCCGTTGGGCAACATCAGGGCGGCAATATCCTCGACACGGTTCTGATCAATCGCGTGGGCCCATTCAGCCAGCAGGTAGGTCACGGTGTCCCCGTGCTCACGGTGCAAGGCCAGTCGATCCTGCCAACTGGTGGCGGGGGGAGAGTTCGACGCGTGCATGATCACAGTCCCATGTAATGACGGTAGTTATGCCAGAAGTTTCGGATGGCCCGCTCGGAGAGTTTGCTTGAGCCACCACTCTCCAGCGTCTTGCCCCCCATCTCGATGAAAGAAGCGCCCTCCTCGCCGTCAGCAAACGCACGCTGCATCATCTCGCACACGGCCGCATCCTCGACCGACACCATGCCCGCCGACCCCACCAGGTTGACTTGGGTGAGCCGCAGTCGGGTCATTTTCTCGTCATCGTCCGCAAAGCCGAAGTAGGTCCACACCAGATCCGACTGGTCCACTCCCCGCGGGATCAGTTGGCGCGTGGCCAGGCTGTTGGCGATCTGGTGCAGCACAAACGACGGACAGGTATTGAGAATCTGCACACTCACCCCATCGCCGATTTCATCCTTCCATGCGAGGATGCTGGGGTCTTCCAGGGTGAGTTGATCGTTGTGTGAGCGTAGATCACTGGCGGTCTTGTCGTAGTCCGCCGACTTCTTTTCGGTGCCAGCCTTGGTATAGAAATACACATGCCGACCCGCCTGGTCCAGCACCATGCCGGACTCTTGCGACATGCGCGACAACCCGAATGTGCCGTAGAAAGTGTGCAGGATGTTGGCGTGGTACGAGTCGCGTGGGTTCTCGTGGTAGGTCTTCCAGTTGGCATGGATGCGTTGCGTGTCGTAGCCCAGCACCTTCAGCGGTCGCGTGAGCACGCGTCGAATGCCGGTCGCCACCTCGCCTAGCCAGGACTCAAGCGACTCCACCTCTTCTGAGAAAGTGGCAAACACCAGCCCGCAGAGTGTTTCCACACGCAGCTTGCGCAGACCGTGCTGCGTCTTGTCGAAATCCTTGGGCAAACCGCCCTCACCGCGCAAACCCTGGCTGAACGCCGCGTGGCTCAAATCGCCTTCCAGCGTGAATGACCAGGCGTGATACACGCAGGTCAGGCGCTTGGCGGAACCGAAGGGTTCACGGCAGACGAGGTTGCCACGGTGCGCGCACCGGTTCACCAGGGCATGCAGGCTGCCATCCTGGGCACGGGTCAGCACCACCGGCGTGTCGCCAATGAAGGTGGTCTTGTAGTGGCCGGGTTCGGGCACTTCGACCTCGAGGCCCACATAGTTCCAGACCGGTCCACGAAAGATGCGCGATTGCTCCTGGATGTAAAGATCAGGGTCTGTGTAAGCCCAATACGGGGCGCGGGTATAGCCCTCGTCGGGCCAGACTCGGGGCTGCCCCGTCAATCGGGACATGGAAATGGTGTGCTCTGGGGTGCACGACATGGGCAATCTCTCCTGTTGTCATGACTGGCTCGCGCCCGGCTGCCCGACCCCCGTGAGCCGCTGCGCGATGCCCGATGACGGATTGTGCAGCAAACTCTGCGTTCTCCATGGCTGTCACAGCCCTACAGGTGACTGCCCCCACGCACCCTGGGACTTCATGACCCCGCTTGCTGGACTGCCCGTGAACAGTCGAGAAGATGACACACCGTCACCTGTGCAGACCGGTTTGCTTGCACAATGCAGGCATACACAGTGACAGCACCATGCGCCGAGCTCCCGCCATCTTCTAGACGGCTATGTCATCGAAGACTTGCGCGAATTCGCAGCTTCATGGATGCCAGTCCGAGGAGCCGACACCTGTTAACACCGATCCATATGATCCAGCGATAGACACTGACTTGAAGGAGATGCTCATGTTCAAACGACAACTGATAGGCACTGCCCTGTTGGCCTTGTTGCCCTGGGTGACCACACCAGGCCAGGCTCAAACCGACTTCCCGAACAAACCCATCCGTTTCATCGTGGGCTACGCGGCCGGAGGACCGACCGATGTGATTGCCCGCATGGTGGCGCAGGAAATTACCGGCCCTCTGGGTCAAAGCGTGGTGGTGGAAAACCGCGCGGGCGCCAATGGCAACATCGCCACCGAGTTTGTCGCCAGCTCACCGGCTGATGGCTACACCCTCATCGTCAACACGCTGTCACACAACGTCAATGCCATTCTGGGCCAAGGCCGTGTCAAGTACGACCCCGACAAAGATTTCGCCCCCATCAGCCTGGCGGTGGTGTTGCCGCAATATCTGGTCGTGGGGTACAACAGTCCCTACAAGAGCGTGGCCGATCTGATCAGCGCGGCCAAAGCCAAGCCCGGTAGCGTGCGCTTTGCCTCGGCGGGCATAGGCAATCAGTCGCAATTAGCGGCAGAACTGTTGGCCGATGCAGCGGGCGTGAACATGCTGCACGTGCCCTACAAAGG
>RFTK01000078.1 GCA_009923505.1 Betaproteobacteria bacterium | reverse complement strand
GGATGCACGGGAAGTGCCAGATCGCGCCCGTAGCGGATCTCGAACCAGGCGAGCCAGTAGCGCAGCGCCTGGCGGTAGCTGCGGCGGGTGTTCTCGCTTTCGCCTGCCCTGTGGAAATGCGCGATGGCTGCCAGCGCCTTTTCGTCGAGGCGCTGGGGATCGAGCGGCGCCACGGGCGCCCCGGCGGGCAGGAGTGTGGGCGGCAAGGCCGGGGAGGAGGCGAAGGGAAGGGCGGACGTCGCCAGGGTGGCGGTCGCGCCGCCGACAGGCGGGGCGAGCGCGGTGCGAGGAGCCGGCGGCGGCACCGCAAGTTGGTCGGCACCTGACGGGAGTGTGCTCATGGCCTGTTTTCTTTCCTCATCAGCAGCGTGGCCGGCCCGCTATTAGCGCAGCGGCCACGCCACGGGCCCGCACGCACCTCTCCTTGGCCAGCCGCCCAGACGTGCACCGGACATCGTCCTAGTCCCGCGTGCCCGACTGGCGTCCCGGCCTGCTTGGCTGTATGCTGCCACCATACAGACAGTGTAGTGTATTACTTCAGCTCCGATAATCCCCCATTATCGTAACGAAAAGGGCGGCGCCTGGAAAGAGGTCATCCGATGGAAGTAGGTGTCAATTCGAACGCCCGCGGTGGGGCGCTGAGACCCGCGGCGCGCGGCGTGCGCCAAGCCGACGTCGACAAGGCCGCGGACGCCATCCTCGCGCGCGGCGAGCGGCCCACGGTCGAGCGCATCCGGGGTCTGCTGGGCACCGGCTCGCCTAATACGCTGGGACCCCTCATTGACAACTGGTATCGACACCTTTCGGCGCTCGTGGCAGGCACGCAGCACGCCGCGGCACCGGGCGGAGCCCCAACGGCCGCCGTGAACGCCTTTCACCTGATGTGGGATACGGCGCTGGAGGAAGCCCGCCGGGCGGTCCATGCCGAGCTCGCGACCGTCCGCGAGCAGCTCGTGCGCGAACGCGCGGCCGTCGCCGAAGACCAGCGGGTGATCGACGCAACACGCGCAGCGCTGGAGCAGGCGGCGCAGGCCTCGCGCGAGCGCATACGGGACCTCGAGGAGCAGTTGGTGGCCAGCGCGCAGCAGCTGCACCGTGAGCAGCAGGCGGTGGCCGCCGGCATCGAGCGTGCGGCCGCCTTGCAACAGGAACTCGCGCAATCCCGGCGCGAAATGCAGGAGCGATCAGACGTCCAGCAGGAAGAGCGCAGGCGCGCTGGCGCAGGGCGGCGGCGAACTGCTGGGTGCTGGTGCTGCCCGGGCCTGAGATGTCATCGACCATGTTGCCTCGCTGGGTCACGACACCGTACATGGGAAGAACGGCAATGCCTGCCCCGGCATTGGCCGAGGCGAACTGCTTGCGGCTCTCCCGGATCAGCCGGTCGGCATTGACCTTGAGCAGGGTTTCTTCAGAGGGTAGATCGCCCGCCTGCCAGCGGGAGAGTACCCCGGCAATGGCCTGCAGGCGCTCGGGCATCAGGGCCCAAGGCGTGGTCAAAAATTCGCTTAGGAGCAGCTGCTTGTTCATTCGTGGGTTCCAAGGTCGATGAGTGCTGCCACCAGGGCAGCTTCGTTTAGGGGTATCGGCAGGTCGCAGGCCCAGGCCTGAACCGCTGCCAGATCGCGGCCCAGAGCCGAGGCAATTAGTTCCAGATCCGTCGGTGCAAGGGAAAGCGCCAAAGCGCCGGAGCCTGCCTTTTTGCTGATTCGCCGGGCCAGGCGCCCGGCGTTGGCCTCGACCAGACGCCTGAGGCGCTGGCGCAAGGGTTCGGGAGGTGCTTGGACACCGTCACTTTGGTCGTCATCGCCCTCGCCTCCCAGCAGCTCGGCAGGCTCACCCTCCTGAGCCTCATCGGCTTTGTCTACTTCTTGGGCGTCTTCCTCTTGGACCATGTTCAGCGGCCGAAGCGGCTGGTCCAATCCGTCGATCGGGTTGAGGTTCTCAGCGACTCGCGCCTCATTGCGGGTGAGCCAGCCGTTTTGGATACCGCTTTGGTAATACGCCGAGCGACTGGCCGCATCACCGCGCATGAGATTGGCAAAGTCGAACTCGACTTCCAGCTCATCGCCATCGAGCATCAGGTCCGCTTCGATCGAGGCCTCCCAGCGCTCGGCCCAGGGCGTCATGGTGTGCATGACGAACTCCAGACTCTGCTGCTCGATGTTGGAAAACGTTGCCCTGTCCAGGTCCGCGATCATGTGCGGCGGCACTCGAAAGAGGCGCGCGATGTCCGTGATCTGGAACTTGCGCAATTCCAGGAACTGAGCATCCTTGTTCGTGACGCCCACCTCATGGAACTTCATGCCGTTTTCAAGAACTAGTACCTTGCCCCGGTTGGCTCCTGACTGGGCCGCCTGGTAGGACTCGCGGAACACCCGCTTGGCCTCCTGGTCCCTGAAGGTCCCGGGAAACTCAATCCACCCGCCTGTGGGCTTGGCGTCGTTGTTAAAGAACCGAGCGCCATAGTCCTGGGCAGCCAACGCCATCCCCAGGCTTTCCCGAGCCAATTCGATGGGGCTCAGGCCAAAGAGCCCATCTGACGAGAGGCCCCGCAGGTGCCAGATCTGTCCCCGGGGCAGCAGCATTTCCTGCCCACCCTGGTTGCGCACCCGGTAGCGGTATTCCCCGCTATCGAGCAGTTCCATCCGCACCCGATCGGGGTGAATGGGAACAAGTTGGGTGATTTCGCCACGGCCATCGGTGATGATCTGGCAGAAGGCGTTGCCACGAAGGGCCAGGTGCCCTTGGAGCATTTCTCGCCACTCGAACGGGTTCTGGTAGCGGTTGGGGCGTTTGGCCAGTACCTGGTACAGCCAGTGGTCGGTCACCCGGTCCTTACCACCGTCCTTGCGCTGGCGATAAAGAACCAAGGGAAGCGATGCCATCGTTTCCGAGAGGATCCGCACGCAGGCGTAGACAGCTGCCAGGCGCATGGCCGAATCGGCCGAGACCCGCATGCTGGAAACGCTGCGTGTTGTAACGGGTGAAAACCAAAAATCGCCCCAAGCTGAGCGGTCATCGCTGGACGCCCGAAATCGGTCAAAAAAGCTCAGTAGTCCCATCAGTTCAGAGCAGCATCAACTCGTAGTCGGATCCCAGCACCACGTTCTCCCCGGGCGTGATAGCCCTCGAGAGCGCCATGATCAGTGCCACGATGCCGTCGATCTTGTTCTCTGCCCGCTCCTTGCGTGGGTAAATGTTGTCTTTGACGTCCAGGTGCGCCACCACGTTGCTGGCCATCCAGTTGAGCACCGGATCGCCGTCATGGGTGAGCTTCTTCTGAAGCACCAGGGCTTCGAGTGTCTTCATCGGCTCGCTGAAGTTCAGCACCGTCGGACGCACTTCGATCATGGGCAGGCCTTCGGCCAGCATCCGGGTCGAGAGTTGCGTGGCCTGGAACGGGTCAAAGGCCACTGCCTGCACTTCAAAGCGCGAGGCCAACTCAAGGAGGTCCGCTTCGATCCAGCCGAAATCGATCACGTTTCCAGGCGTCACGGTCAGACGCCCAGTGCGCATCCAGCCGTCGTACTGACTGTTGCCCGCGGCGGCTACCGTGTCCTCGGGCAGGTAGTACTTGCCAAAGACCACGTAGGCGTCTGCAACTTCGGGGTGCGGAAACACCAGTACCAACGCCGCGATGTCCGTCTTGCTGGCCAGATCCAGTCCAATCCAGCAAGGCTGGCCGGTGAAGGCCTCGATGTCGAGCGTCGGGTCGCCACAGGCATCCCAGGCCCGCATGTCCATCCACGCGGTATCCGCGTTGACCCACTCATTGAGATGCTTGGTCTTGAAGTTGTTGACCGCGCTGGGCAACTGCATGGCCTTGGCCTGCAGCGGCACCAGCACCTCCGGGCGCACCGAAATGCCCCAGTTGGGGTTGGCCTTGATCAGCGCGCTCTCGGACGTCCAGTCGTCTCCGTCGTCCAAGCCGTAAATGATTCCGAACTGGGTGTCATCTTCGAACACCCCATCGAGCAACTTGGTCACGAACGTCCGGACCTCGTAGCAGATGCCGGCTCGATTACTCCCTGCCGTGGTGATCACCCAGAGCAGCGAGTTGTCTCGCTTGCCGGTACCAGTTTCGACCACGTCGTAGACGGTGCGGGTCTTATGTGCATGAAGCTCGTCCACGCATCCGAAGTGGATGTTCAGACCGTCCAGGGTCGAGCCCTCGGCCGAGAGGGCCTCAAACTTCGATCCCGAGGCCAGCACGTGCATGTTGTGCGCGCCAACCTCCACCGAAAACCTGCGCCGAAAGCCCGGGCTGCGTCTGGCCATGGTCTGCGCGTCGCCAAAGACGATCCTCGCCTGGTCACGGGTGGTTGCCAGCGAATACACCTCGGCACCGCCTTCACGGTCGGCCGCTAGCATGTAAAGGGCTACGGCCGAGGACAGGGTCGACTTGGCGTTACCCCGAGGCACCTCGATATACGAGCGACGAAAGCGCCGCGTGCCATTGGGTTTGACCCAGCCGAACACCGTTGTCAGGATGAAGGCTTGCCAAGGCTCCAGATGAATCGGCTCGCCTGCCAGCGGTCCTTTCACATGGGGTAACCGTTCGATGAACGCGCACAGGTTGTCAGCCGGTTGGAAGCCCCTGCCGTCCTTGTCCGTGAGCTTGGGGTTGAAAAGGTAGGGGCTGGCTTTTCCTTTGAACTTGGCGAGGTCATCCAGTTGTCGCTGGCAGGCCCGCTGCACCCAGCGGCAAGCCAGGATTTCCCCAGACACCACCTGCTCGGCGTACCGCTTGGCGCTCATCGCGTAGTCGCTAGCGCGATCCTTGGTTCGAGCGCTCATCTGATTTGACAAGTGATACCGTTATTGATATCATTTGGTGATGAGCGGCACCGAAAAAATCCTTGAGCAGATGCGCAAAGCGTCCACCAACGTTCGCTTTGCCGATCTTCAAAAGGTGTGCGAGGCGTATTTTGGGAAGCCCAGGCAAAGCGGCAGCAGTCACGCTGTCTACAAGACACCCTGGCAGGGAGATCCGCGGGTAAATATTCAAAACGACAAAGGCAAGGCAAAGGCTTATCAGGTCCGGCAGGTGCTGCTGGCCATCGAACGTCTAGGAGCATAGGCATGAACATCAATCACTACACTTACCGAGTCACCTGGTCTGGCGAGGACAACGAGCACGTTGGGCTTTGCGCAGAATTTCCCTCGCTGTCCTGGCTCGCACCCACACCTGAAAAAGCGCTCTCGGGCATTCGCCGGGTGGTGGCCGATGCGGTGGCCGACATGGAGGCCTCGGGAGAGCCAGTTCCTGAAGCACTGGCAGAGAAAAAGTTCAGTGGTCGCTTCATGGTTCGCATTCCGTCATCGGTGCATAGGGCTTTGGCCACGGAGGCTGCCGAACAGGGTCTGAGCATCAATCGCCTGGTATCGGCCAAGCTGACGGCCTGACTGACTGCGTGCAGCTCACGCCTTACCCGGCAATTTGCGCCCAGGGGTCCTCGACGTCCGAGACGGTGCTTTCTGCCGCGCCAAGTCGCGCGCGTGAGCTCGGCGTAAAGCCCAACTCCGCAGCCAACATGGTCATATCCTTGAGGTAGGCCCTGGCCGCCGTCGAGAACGGGTTGTGCATAACCGGGCGGTCTTTGGCGTCCAGACCTGCGAGTTTGGCCCCGCGCACTGGAATGACGTCGGACTTGGCCGCCAGCCTGATGTTGTATTCGTAGCGATAAGCCGCGTTACACCACGCCGCCAAAAGGTAAATGTCGAGTTTGCGCAGCAGGCCGCGCGGCGCATGCGCGATCGCGTGGTCCCAGTAAGGCTTGGCCTCATCGAGCAACATGCCTGGCGCGGCGTCTTCAGCCAGCGCCTCGGGCTGTTGCAACACAGATGCTTTGGCGTTGATGGGTCTTTTGCCCGGATTACCTTTTAGCAGTTTGAGTTCTATCGGCGCCGGTTTGCGCCCCCTTGTGGCCATGCTTTCCTCTTTCTATGGCGCGGTTTAACCACGTAAGTTCTTGCGCCCTCACGCCCACTCGGCCAATCAAGTCATCCCTCACCCGAATAAGGGCATCCTGGGTCAACCGCAAACGCATCCAATCTGAATCGGTCATGGCCAATACATCTTCGATGTCCGCAGCCATGCTTTTGAGGTCCGCATCTGTCACCTGCACCGACAGCCAGTCGGCATCGGTGACGGCCATCTGGGTCAACTCCGTCTCATCAAAGGTCGCGCCCAGCAGTTCATCGGCATCGGGCGACCCGCGGACAGCTTCATTTCCTATCATCAGATCCCCCTTGCTACTCAATGCTTGCCACCTCCGAAATAGGGGGTCGTGAATTTCGCGGTCACAAAAATTTGGGCAGGCGAGCGCATCTGCGCCGCCCAACCGTAGAGATTCGACCCCCCTACCTCGTGGGCAAGGGGGTCTAGCGCCGGCCGGCAGTCTCTCTGGCCGTCTTGCGGTTGTGGCAAGAGACGCAGAGAGGCTGCAGGTTGGCCCTATCAAAGCGGGCACCGCCGTCCTTGAGCGGCACCACGTGATCCACCACGCCAGCCGCAACCAGGCGACCGTGGTCCTTGCACGCCAGGCACAGGGGGCTTTCACGAAGCACCGCGGCCCTCAACACCCGCCAGTCCTTTGACTGGTAGAAGCCGACTTCGGCATCAAAGCCTCGCCTAGCCCGCCCGTAGTCACGGTGCGCGCTGGCTCGGTGCTGCGGACAAAAGCCCGGGTTTGCCAGTACCGCCCCGCAGCCGGGGTAACGGCAGGGAGTTGGGGCACTTCTGGGCATGTTGGGGTGTTGATCAAGAAATAAGCGACAGAAGCTCTGGATTGATTTGGCTTCATCGGGAAGAAGAGCGTTCATACGAACGTCATCAACTACCGCAAGGACCCTCCATGTCCAGCAAACTCACCCCCACCCAGCACGCCATCCTCACGCATGCTTTGGCCCAGACACAGGGCAAGGTCCTTTGGTTTCCAGATGCCCTCAAGGGCGGGGCCAAAGACAAAGTCACCGAGAGCCTGCGCAAGGGCGGCTTCATCGCTCAGGTCAAGCGCGAGACTGTCGTCACCAAGGCGGGCTACGAGGCACTAGGGCTTAAGCCACCGTTCATTGAGCATCGAGCAGTCAGAACCCGTGAGACCAGCAAACAGGCCACTGTGATCGCGATGCTCAAGCGAACCGAGGGCGCCACCATCGATCAAATCTGCGAGGCTACTGGCTGGCAACCGCACACTGTCAGAGGTGCGTTTTCGGGAACCTTGAAGAAAAAGCTAGGACTTCAAATAGCGGCCGTAAAAATCCCAGGTTCAACAACCGTCTACCGGGTCGAATCTTCGGCTTCTGCAGCGTCGTCCCGATCTACTTGAGAACAAGAGTTCTTGCCCAGCGATCACCCCATCTTTGGTTTCTACGCCCAAAGATCGAGACCATGTCGAGAAACCCAATGACGGGGATCATCATGATGAGGTTGCGTTTGAAAGCTCTACCTACGGTGCAGGGAGAGAGATCATCAAATGCAACCACTCTCATGCCAAGAAGCCGCTTGCCTACGGACTTGCCGCCAGGGAGTGCATCGCTCAATAGGTAATAGACCATGTACCCAATGATTCCCAACCAAGCAAGACCATCCGACGTACTCACAAAAACGATCAAGATGACGATGGCAACAAAGTGGTCAATGAAATGGGCAACCAGTCTCAGCCAGGGGCTTGCCAGATCTGTCTCTGAAACGCCTTCTGGCAACCCAACCAGCCTGGCGTCTTCCTCGTCAGCGGCTTTGACGATTGATGAAAACTCCTCTGGGGAGACATTTCTTTCCTTTAATTCCTCTTCAAGAACTTTTGCTGCCTCAGGGGTAAGGTCGCCACGCCGACGTTGAATAAGTTCTTCCGTTGACATGCGTCGAAAGCTATCCCTGATCACCGATTCGTAGTCTTGAGCCATATAGCACCTCGCGTATCTTCCGCATAGTTATAACTCAAGCTATGCGATCACGCTGATGCTCGGATCGGCAGGCAATCCTTCTTGAGAACCAGTTTTTAATTGCTCTGCTTTTCTCCCCGTGAACTCTTCCCAACGCTTGACGATCACGTCCACGTATTTGGGGTCGAGTTCGATGAGCCGGGCTCTGCGTCCTGACTTCTCGCAAGCAATCAGCGTCGAGCCAGAGCCGCCAAAGGGATCCAGCACCAGGTCCCGGGTCTTGCTGCTGTTGCGGATCGCCCGCTCGACCAACTCCACCGGCTTCATGGTGGGGTGCAGATCGTTCTTTGCAGGCTTCTTGACGTTCCACACATCACCCTGGTCGCGAGCACCGCACCAGTAATGATCGGTCCCATCTTTCCAGCCGTAAAGGATGGGTTCGTACTGGCGCTGGTAATCGGCGCGGCCGAGCGTGAACGTGTTCTTGGCCCAGATGATGAAGGTGGACCATTTGCCACCAGCAGCGCGAAACGCAGCTTGCAGGGTATCGAGCTCACTGGAGGACATGGCGATGTACACCGCACCCTTGGTTCGAGTGAGGATGTTGTCGCAGGCGTCGAACAAGAAGCTGCCGAACCCTTCGCCCAGGTTGTCGTTCATGATGGGGCGGTTCTTGCCGCGCATCTTGTCCTTGGCCGTGTTGGCGTAGTTCACGTTGTAGGGCGGATCGGTGAAGGTCATGTCCACCAATTCCTCGCCGAGCAGGGCCTGATAGTCATCGGCCTTGGTGGCATCGCCGCAGAGCAGCTTGTGCTCACCAAGCACCCAGATGTCACCTGGCTTGGAGACCGGGGTCTCGGTGACCTCGGGGATTGCATCCTCATCGGTCAAGCCGTCTTGGGTCTTCTCTTCGCCGGCAATCAAAGCCTCCCATTCCTCGGTGGAAAAGCCCGTCAGGCCAAGGTCAAAGCCCGCGTCCTTCAGCTCGGACAACTCGATGCCAAGCAGTTCGTCTTCCCACGAGGCGTTCTCACCGATCTTGTTGTCGGCCAGGATCAAGGCTCGACGCTGGGTGTCGGTGAGGTGCTCCATGGGCACCACGGGAACCTCGGCAAGACCGAGTTTGCGTGCAGCCAGCAGCCGACCATGGCCGGCAATGACGTTATTCGCGCCGTCGATCAGGATCGGTGCGCCCCAGCCGAACTCCCGAATACTCGCGGCGATCTGAGCCACCTGAGCGTCGGAATGCTGCTTGGCATTGCGCGCATAGGGGATCAGCGAATCGACCGCGCGGTATTCGAGTTTGATGGGGTTCATGAAGGCCTGAAATGAAAAACCCGCCTCGCAGCAACGGGTGCATGGGGCGGGTTTGAAGGGCAGAAAACAAAACGCCCACCAAGAAAAACTGGGTGGGCGTGATTTGAGTGATTAGCTGAAATGTATCTCATCGATATATATCGGTCAAGCACTTTCAGCGTGAATATCCGTAGTGAACTGCAAGCACTGCGAGCGCACCGACCAGGATGCCTTTGGCCTCGTACTGATTGAGCGTTCGGCCGTTCCACCCCTCAACGGCTGACCACTCTTTCACGCTGCGACCCAGACCTGCCACATGCCAAACGGCGCAGCCCCCCGGGCTGCTGATTCCGCCTACTGCGTCGAGCGCCTCATGCATGCGCTTGCGCGCCCAGACCACACGCTCGGTCATGCTGTCCTTCCACTGGCCACCGGGAATGCGGGTGAGCGGCGGAGCGCCTGCCGGGTCCATCTGGGCAAAGACAAAGGTTCGGTTGAAGTCCTGACCTGCATTGTGCATTTGAGGCGTGATCGAACCGTTGCGCAGCAAGATGCCCAGGGAGTCGATGCAGCGAAAGTGCTCAGTGCGGTAGCTTGTCCCCTCTTCGGCGAGGCTGTTCCACTCGGCAAGCCTGCCGCCGGCCAGGTGAACGACGCTGCCGTGCTCCAGGGGTTGAGTGAGCGGTTTTTTAGCCATGACGGGCACCTCCTGCAGTGCGCCCGGCGCCTTGCGCCAATGCCCAGTCCAGGACGGCCAAGGCATCAGCCTCGTTGTCATCGGCCACCAGGTAGCCTCGGGCATGCACGGCAGAAACCATCTCGGACTTGCCAGCGTTGCCCTTGCCGGTCACATGGCGCTTGATCGTGCCCACGGGAACGCCCTGGTACGGGATCGTTTGGTGCTCGCACCAGCTGGTCAGGGTTGCCAGAAAGCCGCCGTAGGCGTGCGCGGCATCGACTCCAAGGTGACGGCGCACCTCCTCGAAATAAACCGCGTCCAGCCCGGATGCAGCGCCTCTCGGGGCCGTCGTGGCCAGGAGTTCATCGAGCCAGCGACGAAAGCGCAGGTAGCGCATACCGCCACCTTCGAATCGCTGGGGCTTGAAGCTGACATAGCCGTGGGTCACCGAGCGATCCGGCAGGCTCAGAGCCCAGCCAGTCGTGGTGCCCAGGTCCAGCGCCAGAACAGCTTGGGGTGTGGCGTTGGATTGTGAATCTTGTGGGCGATACATCGGGGAAGTCCTCCAAGGGTGCGAACAAGCGCTCGTGCCAACTTGTTCAAGCGACCTGGAGGAGCTCAGGCATCGCCGGGTCAGGGCTGGTGCGGCTCCCTCATGTCCGTTTTTGTTACGGCTTCGGGGAAGTCAAAGCGGCTCACGTGGCAGTGGCCAGGGCCAGCTTCAATCTTTCATCTTTCAACGCCAAGTGCATGGGCCTTGGAGTAGTAGAGAGATATTTCAATATTTATTTATTTCAATCTAGTTCTCCTTCTCTCTGTCTCTGTCTGGGGGGCT
Organism: Betaproteobacteria bacterium; assembly: GCA_009923505.1. Taxonomy (GTDB): domain Bacteria; phylum Pseudomonadota; class Gammaproteobacteria; order Burkholderiales; family Burkholderiaceae_C; genus Limnohabitans. The sequence continues at coordinate 4,385 of RFTK01000078.1, read as the reverse complement.
TCGCGCGCGCGAGGTTCTAGGCCCCCACTTTTTATATGTGTATCTCTAGTGGGGGGTTTGAAAGATGAAATTACTGAAGCAAGCCCATCCGGGCGGCACCCGCCCTTCATAGGACCTTGATCCACTGGGCCGGGCGACCCTTGCTTTGCAAGGCCATCATCTCGATCAGCCCGGCCTCAGCCAGGGTGCGCAAGACCCCGTCACGCTGGCGGTGGTCCATGAACTGGGTGCGTCTGGTGAAGTCGCTCTTTGACATCCCGGCCATGCCCGCATCCCGCAGGATCTGCATGGCCCGCTTGTGGTGCGACTCGACCTGGTTCTCGGACACCCGTGCAGATGCCTCACGGATGGTCAGTTCGGCACAGTGGCGCGAGAGCATGATCCCCCACTCGGCATCGTGATCCTCGATCTGGGGGTCCACTGGGTCACGCGAGACCGCACGAATGAGCGCCAGCTTGGTGGCGTTTTCCTCGATCCGGGCAAGGATGGACGAGTACCCGGTGCCTCGCGATGTACGAAGGCGCTCGACCAACTCCTGGTCAAGCTGGCGGAAGGTGGCTCTGGCTTGCGCAGTCATCGGGACCACGCGGGGATCCACCAGCACCTCATCGATGGCACCCACATCCGTGAGATTGCCATTGAGCTTGCCCCCTCCCTGGTGGATAAGGATCAGCCGGTCAATCAGGTCTTGGGGCGGGTCGATGACGCCAAACGCCTCGTTGCTGTCCGGGAAGTCGTCCTCGCTTTCCATGATCAGAAAGCGGGCAAGCGATCCGTCCGCCACGTTGGACGCCTGCAGCGCCTGCCAAAAGTGCAAGGGCGTCGTGGTGCCATAGATGCAGGCGCACGGCTGGTGAATAGCCCGGTGGGCGTTGTTGTGTTGGGTGCTGGCGTACTCGACCCCGAAATAGGTGGTGCCTGAGGTGGTGTAAAGCTCAGTCATCAGGTCCAGGATCTCGCACACATAGCGCGGCGAACGCTTGCGGTCGGCTGCTGCCGAGAGAAACATCCCGAACTCATCGAGCTGGAACAGGATCGCAGGCTGGCGCTGGATGGCTGTCAACAGGCCTGAGCCCGATGCGATCTTGTTGCCACCCAGGTACTGCAGCAGGTTGGCCTTGCGGAACAGCTCGTTGATCACCACACGACTGTGGTTTTTGCCGGCCCCGCTTTCGGCGATGCCAACCACATAAAGGTTCGAACGGATGTTGCTCTCAGTTCGGTACTTACGCCCCATCAGTGCCCCGATCGCACACAGGCTCGCACCGAGTGCGAGCACCGGCTGAGGGCGTTTGGCTGTGGAAGCCATCAAGGCCATCATGTCTGCAATCACACCCCCCACTTGATCCCAACCGACCGGCATGGGCTGGGGTGGAGGCAGTGAGATTTCCTGGGGCTCAATGGAAATCGGGTCAGCGGCTTGCAGCGCCTGCAGAAACTCACGCGCCGGGTGGTGCCCGTTCATGACGATTTCACCGTTCAACTGCATCTCAGCGTCTGGCTCCCACCCGTTGTCCAGCGCCAGCTTGTAGATCGTGCCCGCACCAATGCGCTGGGGGGCAAAGCTGCGCCAACTGCGTGCCGTCGTCTTGGGATCGTTCTTCTGCGAGCTTTCTGACCATGCCTCAAACAATGGCCAACCTTCATCGCCGAGCGCACCCTTGGTGGCCATCCCGATGCGGACCCAACTGTCGTAATCCAGATCGGCATTGACGATGTGCCTGAGGGCATCTTCGACAGCCTCATAGGTGCCACGCTGCTCAGGAAGGTTGGCGCACTCCATCGGGGCACGCAAGCCAACGCCCAGGGTCTTGGGACGCAACTCAGCCGGAATCAAGCGGTATGCCTCCTTGGCGAACTCCCGGGCCTGGGCCTCCGTAATGCCGGGCAAGTCATCAGGGCTCAGATCCGCCAGGGTGCTCACGGGCCAGTCATAGGGCTTGCCGGTGTCAGGGTGGATGCCATAGGCGATGAACTGCTGGCCGACCCCTAGCACCTCAATGGGCGGGTACTTGAAGCCGGAAAACGGCTGCACGGCCCGGTAGACCAGCAGGCGCTTTGGCGCATGGCCAATGCGAACCGCAGGTGTGTCGCCCAGCATCCGCTTGGCCAGCGCCTCGATCTCAAGCGCAATGGTGGGCGAATCGAGTATGTCGATGTCAATGCCGATCACCCGCCCCGCGGCGATACCGATGCCTGCCTCGGGCCAGTTACCCCAGATGTCGACCTCGTTGTCGGTGGTGTCACGCTCGCAGTGCCGACTCCACTTGGGGTACTCATGCCAAGCGCCAAGCTTGTAAAGACCCGGCTTCTTGGTGTTGGGTTGAATCGGCAGGATCGGAAAGCCGCGATCGACCAGGGTGGCGCCCAATTGCGCCATGTAATTCTTGTTTGTCATGGCGCTCCTTAAAAGGGTGGGTCATCGGCATAGGCCTGGCGCAGAAAGTCTTGAAATGCGGTAACGGCCACATCGATGAGCGTGGCCCACTCCTGCTCGGTCCAACGTGCAAGGTCTGTCTTGCCGATCTCCTCGACGTAGGCGCCCGCGCTCATACCGGCGGCTGCCAGCGCATTGGCTTCGTGTTTGTTTGGATCAATCATTCCCTTCAACCTTGCAGTGATGTTCTGGCAGCGCCGAGAGCACTGTTTGCTGTCTGGCGCGTCCACACGGATGTAGCGAGGTGCGAATCCATAGCCGCGGGCATCCCTGCGGCAGATCACGCACATCATGAAAACCGGGCTCCGACGACCTCGGTGTAGCGACCGCTCGGGCGCACGGCGATCTCGGAGGGGCAGCGCAGCTTGGCTGCGCAGGCGATCGCCTCATCCACCCGGCGGGGCAGCGGCAAGCCTTGGGCGCGGTTGGCCCACCAGGAGGCCGCCTTCTGGCGCGGATAGCCCTGGTGCTCGATACAGATCCATTCGCTGTGGTGCGTGAGCCCGCTCCAGTAGTCCACGCGCAGTGATGGCGGCTTGCCAGGCTTATCGTGTCGGGCGTAGGAAACCCGGGTGACAGGCACCCACTCGGATTTGCCGGAGGTCAGAATGTCCAGGTTGCTGGCCTTGGCCTCGATCTTGAGTTCGGGCGGCGGGAACACATGCCCGCAATCAGGACAGGTGCGCACCGAGGCGTGCACGATGCTGTCGCACTCGGGGCAGGCCTTGGTGGGCGCAACGCCATCCTCACCGCCCTTGGGCCGCTTGGGCTTGACGGCATCAATGGGACCGTGGCGGGCAATGTTGCCGGCAAAGTCCAACACCAGGCAGTCGGTCTTGCCAGGCGCCAGCCGACAGCCGCGCCCCACGATCTGGACGTACAGCCCCGCCGACTTCGTTGGACGCAGCATGGCGAGCAGGTCCACACCTGGGGCGTTGAACCCGGTGGTGAGCACATTGGCGTTGGTCAGGCATTGAATCCTGCCAGCCTTGAAGTCATTGATGATGGACTCGCGCTGCGCACCGGGTGTGTCCCCGACGATGGTCTCGCAGCTCACGCCACGCGCACGAATCGCATCGCGCACATGGTAGGCATGGTCCACACCGGCACAGAAGATGAGCCAGCTTTTGCGGTCCTTGCCGTAGGAGAAGATTTCGTCAACGGCGGCCTGGGTGATGCTGTCCTTATCGACCGCCGCCTCCAGGTCCTTGGCAATGAACTCGCCGCCACGGGTGCCCACGCCGGTCAGGTCAATCTGGGTGGCCATGCGCTTGGAGATCAGCGGGGAGAGGTAGCCCTGGTCGATCAACTCCCGCACCGAAACCTCATAGGCAATGTCAGTGAATATGGCGTCATCGCCCTCATGCAGGAGTCCGGAGTCCAGCCGGTACGGCGTAGCGGTCAGGCCGATCACCTTCATTTGGGGGTTGAGCCGGGCCAGGTCAGACAAAAAGCGCCGGTACATGGTGTTGCTCGACCGCGGAATCAGGTGTGCCTCGTCAATGAGCACCAGGTCACACTGCTGGACGTCATAGACCCGCTTGTGGATCGACTGGATGCCAGCAAAAAGGATCCGGGCATGGATGTCACGCTGCTTGAGACCGGCCGAATAGATGCCCGCAGGGGCCTGTGGCCAGAGCTTCTTGAGCTCGGTGTAGTTCTGCTCGATCAACTCCCGCACATGGGTCACGATTAGGATGCGCTGGTCCGGATAGGCCTTGAGCACGCCCTCGACGAAGGTGGCCATGACCAGCGACTTGCCGCCAGCAGTGGGGATCACCACCAGCGGGTTGCCGGTGTCCTCATGGAAGTAGTTGTAGATGCCTTGAATGGCACCGCTTTGATAGGGGCGAAGGGTCAGACTCATGCTGGTGCTCCTTAAAAGGTGTTCGCATACTTGTTCATACCGGTGTCGCGCCAGCGATTCCCACTGGCGAACTCGTACTCG
>RFTK01000077.1 GCA_009923505.1 Betaproteobacteria bacterium | reverse complement strand
CCATGGGTAGGTTGGAGTAACTGCTGATCCACCAACGTTCCCGCGCTGCGCGTTGGGGACGGCATGCCAGGCCAGGCACGCGGGCCAGGGCAGGGTCGTCAAATCGATGGTCGTTCACCACCGGCGCGTCCACCACCTGGACATGGGGATGCCCACGCACAGCGTCGTACACGGCTGGTACCAACGAATCGGGCGTCGCGTGCTGCAGCCCCAGCAGATACGCAAGAGCATTGTGTGCGTGGGTCTCCAGATGGGCAAGTCCCAGCCAGGTGAGATGACGCGCGCGGGTCAGGGCCACGTAGAGCTTGCGAACGTCTTCGCCCAGGCGCTCATCGTCGGCCCTGGCTCGAATCGCTTCATCGCCGGCCAGGCTCACCTGCAACTCGCCCGCGTCGTCGTGCCAGGTCAGGGGCACGTCATCGATTTTGCTGGGGCGGGTGGCGCAGATGAAGGGCAGCATCACAAGTGGATACTCCAGCCCCTTGGATTTGTGGATGGTCACGACCTGTACCAGGTTGGCATCGCTTTCTAGGCGCAGCTTTTTGTCGTCCGAGCCACCCTGGGGTTGTGCCATGTGCTCGGCCAGAAAGCGGATCAATGCCTGCTCGCCCTCTAGCGTGGCGCTTGCCTGTTGCAACAATTCGGCCAAATGCAGCAGATCGGTCAGGATGCGCTCACCGCTTTGACCCCAGGCATCGACTTGCAGGTGCAGCAAGCGGGCTGCACACTCAAAGTCGATCAAGATGCGACGCAGCATCGGCAACACACCTTGCTGGCGCCAGATCTCGCGGTAGCCCTTGAACTGCTCGAGTCGACTCTCCCATGCCAGTTCATCGGTGTGAAGCGCATCCAGCGTTGCAAAATCCAGCCCCAGCGTGGGGGTGCAGAGGGCAGCTCGAACCCACCGCTCGTTGTCGGGCTCTGCACAAGCGAGCAACCATCGGTAGATCTCGGTGGCTTGCGGGGTGTCGAATACGGTGTCCTTGTCGGACAGGTACACCGATCGCACGCCACGCCGAGCCAGGGCTTGTCGCATGCTCTGGGCCTCTTGCCGGTTGTTCACCAGGATGGCGATATCGGCGGGCTTCACGGGCACGAGGGGCAGACCGGGTTCCACAAAACCCGCCGACCCTTGTTGTCCGAGCTGGAGCCAGCCCACCAGCTGCGTGGCGCTGATCTCGGCCATTTGGTGGATATACGCTTCCTTGGACAGTTTGCCCTGGGGGGGCAGCACTTGGAGGCACAACGGTGCTGGCGTGTTCCCCTCAACGACGAACGACGCTGGCAGTCCTTGGGCGGACACCGGGATGAAGGGCACGGGGTTGTTGCCGTTTCGCCGAAACAAAAAGGCGCCCATTGAATCGGGCTCCAGCTCCACTCGCTGAAAGCAATGGTTGGTGGCCTCCACCAAGGCCTGGGTGGAACGGAAGTTGGTGCCCAGCGTATGCAACCGCGGTCCCACAGCTGCTCGCGCTTTGAGGTAGGTGTGAATGTCCGCACCCCTGAAGGCGTAGATGGCCTGCTTGGGGTCGCCAATCAGGATCAGCGTTGAATCCTGGTCGTTGCGCTCGGGTTGGTATATGCGCTCGAAGATGCGGTATTGCAGCGGATCGGTGTCCTGAAATTCGTCGATCAAGGCCACGGGAAACTGCTGTCGAATGACCTGGGCCAGACTGGCGCCGTTCTCGCCATGCAAGGCGGTGTCCAGGTTGCTCAGCAAATCGTCAAAGCCCAGCTGGGCACGGCGCTGCTGGGTGGTTTTCAATTCGGCCGCTATCCAGCGCGCGGCGTGGCCGAGCAGGCCGGCTTTGGGGTGTGGCAGTCGTCGCTGCGCTACCCGCACACCGGCCAGTTCATCCAGCAGGGGATGCTGGGGGGGCGAGCCATGCGTCCAGGCTTCTGCGATGCCTTGCGGTGTCAGCCGAAGCCAGGCGGCGTCTCCCAGTGCCAATTGTTCGGTGGGCGTGGCGGCCCATTCCCTGATCGTGTTGAGCCATCGCGTGTAGTGTGTCGGACCGAGTTTTCGGCGATCGAAGTGATGCTGCGCGTTGGCTTGTTGGAGCAGGTGTTCAAATTCGTCGACCCATTGTGGCCAAGCTTGCTTCAGTGCTTGCAGCTTCGCGCGCCGGTCATCATGGCATTGCTGGAGCAAGACGGACGGGGGGGCTTGTGCCGGCAACTTCTCGGCCAAGTCCAACACATGCCTCAGGGCTTTTTCCAGCTCGGCGGGGTGATTCCAGAAAGCCGTGACCTGTTCCAGTTCGGGCTGCGATAAGGGGTAATAGAACTGCCGCCAGTAATCGCGAACCACCTCGGCTCGCAACTCGCTCGGATCGGTCTCCAACGTTTGGGTGAACAGACTCAGGCTGTCAAAGGCGTGCTCGTGCAGCATGCGGTTGCACCAGCCGTGGATGGTGGAGACGGCAGCCTCGTCCATCCACTGCGCAGCCAGGTCCAACTTGCGTGCGCAAGCGGCCCAGTCGCCCGGCGCATAGTCGGCTCTGAGATCGTGCAGCAGGTCGGGTTGCTGGGGCGGTACCACGTCCTGCGGTGACACGCGAAAATAGCTGGCCGCCTGGGCCAGCCGTGCTCGGATTCGGTCGCGTAACTCCTGGGTGGCAGCCTCGGTGAAGGTCACCACCAGTATCTCGGGTGGGGTGAGCGCGCGACCGTGTGCGGCCACCTCACCCCCATGACCCAGCACCAGGCGCACGTACAGCATGGCAATGGTGAAGGTCTTGCCGGTTCCTGCGCTGGCCTCAATCAGCTGGCTGCCGCGCAGCGGCAAGGCCAAGGGGTTGAGTCGGGCCGGCCCCTCGGGGGTCATGGTTTCGCGGCTCATGCGCTGTCTGCCGGTTGGCCCACACATGCGCGCAGCGGTGCGTAGAGCGTGTCACACAGTTGGCTGAATTCGCCCTCGGACCATAGCGCGGCAAAGCTGGGGTAAGTGCGAAACAGATAAGGGCTTTGCTGCGATTCGCCCTCGGTGTTGTAGCCCGGGTCGTATTGCTCCTGTGCTGCGTTGACGGCTTTGAGAGGGGCTGACGCCAATGGTCCTTCGAGGCGGCTGCCGTCGCGGCCCAGCCAGGCGAAGCCGGTTTTGGCGGCCAATGGCAGCGGGTAAGACAGGCCACGCATGTAGTGGTCAATCAAGGCGTCAAACTGCAGGCGCGCCCAGGCGGGATCCAGCGCTCGCAAGGTCACCTTGCCATTCTTGCCGATAACCTCAGTGGTGATGCGACTGCCGCTGACATGGGCCGCCAGGTGCATCACCCAGGCCTGTAGCAGCGCATCGTGGCGGTAGTGCTTCTCTTTGAGCAGATGGCTGGAGCTCAGCTCAATGCGGTGCCAGGCTGGAGATACAGGTTCAGTGGCTCCGTCCTCTGGAGCCGCAGTCAGATTGGTGTGTGATGCCATGCGTTGTGTGAGAACGCCTTGCACGCGGACACATTGACCATCGACGGTTCGCTCGTGATCGAACACGACGTCCTCGAGCAGCACCGGGTACTGGGCGCGAGCAGCTTGGTACAGCTCGAACATGGCGTCCAGGGGTTCGGTCAATGCATCCTGCGCGATCTGCGCCATGGTCCCCATGGGCAGATCACCGCGTCGGGTGATACGGGCGAGTTGGCGCTGCATGGCCTGCTGATCATCCTCGCCGCGCAGCCAGGCGTCATGCCGAGCTTGGATCAGTTCGTTTTGCAGTGACCACGCCTGCAAGGCATCGAGTGCGAAGGTTTCATGGTCGTCGCTGGTCATGTTCTCGTGGTCCAGCGTGATGTGCAGCCGCTCGCGGTAAAAGGTTTTGACCGGATGCTTGAGAAATTCGCCCAGTTGCTGCAACGAAATGGCTTGATCCAGCACAGGGGGTGGCAAGGGCGAACTGCGGCTGGGGGGAGCCACCAAAGCCGAGGGCTGACACTCCCATTCCCGCGCATAGGTGAACAGCGCCGAGTTGTCGGGGGTGGTGCCGAAATACCGGGGGCTGAATGCTTGGAGTGGGTGCTCCACGGTCAAGGCTTGCAGCAAGGCCTTCGGGCCGTCCTGACCGTGAAGTGTCCATCCCGCGGCGATGTGGTCGCGCAATTGGCTCACCAGTACCGAGGGCGGACGTTGGGAGTTGTCCTGGATGCTTTTGCCCACCCAGCTGATGTGCAGACGCTCGCGCGCCGAGAGCAGGGCTTCGAGAAACAGATAGCGGTCGTCCTCCCGCCGCGAGCGGTCGCCGGGTCGCAGATCGCGGGCCATCAGATCAAAGTCCAGCGGCGCGCGGGCGCGAGGAAACTCGCCATCGGCCATGCCCAGCAGACAGACCATCCGAAATGGAATGGCCCGCATGGGCATGAGCGTGGCAAAGGTCAGTTGTCCGCCCATGAAGCGTTGCGCCAGATGGGGTTGGTCCAGTTGAGTGAGCCAGTGATCGCGCACCACACTCAAGGGGAGATCCTCTTGCAGTTGTGCTACCTCACAAGCCTGCAACCACTGTTGCAGGCTGTTGTGCAACTGCAGCAGCAAGGCCGCATCCTGCGGCGCTTCGCTGTGCAGGAAATCGGTCATCAAGGCTTGCAAGCGTTGACCCCAGACGGCAGGCGTCGCGGGTTGTGACACGGTGCGCATCCATGACTCCAGCGCCCGCAGCAGACGGTCCAAGGGACCCACCAAGGCCGCGTCCAGACCCGCCACTTCGGCCAGCGGTTCAATGCCATGCCAGTCGCGGTCGGTGCGCTGGGTGGGATCGGCTCCCACGGCATAGCCCAGCAACATGCGCTTGAGACCCTGCATCCAGGTGTTTTGTTCGCTCTGGTGCCCCATGAAGGGTTCGCGGTGCTGGGCATCGAGCCCCCAGCGGATATGGGCTTGCTGAATCCAGCGGCGCAGCAGCGGCAGGCTGCCGGCGTCGAGACCAAAGCGCTGACGCACGGCCGGTACGTCGAGCAGGTCCATCATCTGGCTCACGGCCAGGCGTGAGTCGGACACGCTCAGCAAAAATTCCAGCGCAAACGCCACGGGGGACTGATGCCGCTGGGACTTGTCAGCAATGGAGAACGGGATGTGTCGCGGGTCGTTGGCCGGCAGAAGTCCAAACACGGCCTCGATGTGGGGCGCGTATTGGTTCACATCCGGCACCATCACGATGATGTCACGCGGGTGCAAGGTGTCATCAGCATTGAAGGCCGCCAGCAGTTGGTCGTGGAGCACCTCCACCTCGCGCTGGATGCTGTGCACGACATGAAAGCGCACAGAGCGGTCGTGTTGCGGATCCACGGCGGGCCACTGCGCCCGTGTCTCGTGCACAGGCCTGAGGTTCAGGATGTCGTCTTGCAACTGGTTGAGCAGCCTGCCGGGTCCGCTGTCGGCATGAGCCTCGAAGAGGTCGATGCGATGACCGGCGGCCTGAAACAGGGGGCGGTAGTTGTCGGGTGTATCTGCCTCGTCGACAAAGCGGATGTAGTCACGCCCCTGCTTGCCCCAGGACGCCAGCAACGGATGGGCGTGCAGGTGCAGGTCTTCATCGCTCAATGGCAGAGGCAGACCCGGCTTGCGCGCATGCCGAGTGGCCGTGCGTCGCGCCAGATCCTGCGCGCTGACCACATCGGCCCAGTTGTGCTGACACGGGTTGTGCACGCACAGCAGTACCTGGGTGAATTTTGAGATAGCACGCAGCACTTCCAGCGACTGGCTGGGCAGGGACGAGAGACCGAAGACAGATACCCGGCGAGGCAAGCGGGCAGGGCGGTCCGTCAGGGTAGGCAGGTTGCGCAAAAACTGTTGGTGCACGGCCGCGCGGCTGGTGTGGCTGGCCATCCCCGCGTCTTGCAGCAAAGCGCGCCACAACAAGGCCTGCCAGCGTAAATGGGGTTCCAATGCACGAGACTGGCCGTGCAGGTTGATCAGGACATCATGCCCGCTGGCCCAGGCGTCCAGCCAGTCGGCGCGGTACACCTGGTATTGATCAAACAGATCGGCAATCTTGTCTGCCAACTGGTAGCGCTTGCGCAACTGGGGGTCATCGCGCAAAAAAACGGCCAAGGGCTCGAAGCCCGTTTGGGGCGTCAGCGTCGGCAACAGGCGCATCAGACGCCAGATCAACAAAGGTTTGTCGAACGGCAGCACCTCGGCCACTGCTGACGGGCCCAGCACGGCACGGTAGGCCCTCCACATGAAGTTGGAGGGCAACAGCATGTCAAAGGCCGCGGCGATACCGCAGCCCGCGTCAGGTGAGGCGCCAGGCGCGGTGGCCAGGGCCAGCTTGAGCCACTGCGCGATCCCGTTGCTTTGCACCAGGACGGTTTCGTTTTCCAGAGGGGAGAGCGGGTGCGCCTTGAACCAGTCCACCAGCAGTTGCTTGAGCAACTCGGGCTTGTTGCCGTGGATGACCATGAAGCCACTGGCAAGAGGACTGGGCGTCAGGGGCATGGGGCAGGCGTGATCGGGGGGTGTCGGGGACAAGATTCCTGCTGGGGTGCCCGGTTCAAGGGTCACCCCAACCGGGGCATCAATCAACACATCATATTCAAACCCGGCCGCCCGATGGGCCGGGTTTGCTTTTCAACCGAGGTCGAGGCTTAGAACTCGACCTTTTGGCCTTCGGTCATCGGAACTACCGTGGGCTTGGCGCCTTTCATGGCTTCCTGAAATTCGGCAAGGGTGCCCTTGGTCAGCGGGTTGGAGTTGTAGTGCATGGGAATCACGGCCTTGGGCGTGAGCCAGTTCTTGACCGCATAGGCCGCGTCTTCCGGGTCCATGGTGAAGTTGCCCCCGATGGGCATAAGCACCAGATCTGGCTTGTAGCGGTCGTTGATGAACTTCATGTCGCCAAACAGGCCGGTATCACCCATGTGCCATATCTTGAAGCCATTTTCCATCTCGATGATGTACCCCACGGCCTCACCGGCGGGATGCGATTCCAGTTTGCCGCTGGCCGGGTTGTTCCAGACCAGCAGGGACGAGTGCTCGGCCGCCACAGCGGTGACCTTGATGCCTGGCAGGGGCCTGACGTGTCCGGTCTTGTTGAAGCGGTGGCCCAGGTTGGCCGGCAACACGCCCAGGGTGATCAGCGGCGTGACCATGTCGGCCGGGCCGTACAGCACGGTGTTGTTGAGTTTGGCAATGGCGGGTGCGTCACCGATGTGGTCCACGTGTGCGTGCGTCACCAGCAGCAAGTCGACCTTGCCCAGGGCGCTCAGGTCGGTTTTGTAAGGAGCCGGTGTTTTGGGCCCACCCGACAACCAGGGGTCGATGACAATCGTCTTGCCCCCGGGGGAGGTGATGCGAAAGCCGGCCTGACCGAGCCACAGCAGTTCGGTCTTGCCGCTGGGCGCCTGGGCTTGGGCAGAAGCGCCCAGCATCGAGGCTGCCACCAGGCCGGCGGTCAGGGCGGTTTTGAACCAGGGCAAAATTTTCATGGGAGAGGCTCCTCATTGTTGTCGTAATACGCCATCTTAGGGGATAGGCGCCCACAGACCCGGTGGCGGTTGAGCAGGCGACTGGCGCACGGGGTTTTTGATCGCACCAAGACGACAGGCCCTACTTGACACCCCCCCGGTGGTCGAACTTAGGATGGGTTGGCCAATCAGTTTTTGAACCCCGGAGACAACCATGACCATCGAGATCATCAAACCCCAGCGCAGCGAAGTGCTCAAGTGCGTGGCCCGCTACAACGAATTGAACCCTGTGACCACCGGACTCCCGGACATGCAACTCGAGCAGTGCAAGCGCACCTTCCTGAGCGTGTTGGGGTTTGAGCAACCACGTGGCGAAGAGCAGCACTCACCGTTTGGCAACCACGTCTCGCCCAAAATCTCCACCCAGCGGACCGGTTTCGGGGCTGCTTTTGTTCGATCCAAACCCGGGCGTGGTGTGCTGATGCACGCCCACGACACCTCTGAGTGCTTCATGCCCATTGAAGGACGCTGGATGGTGGAGTGGGAAGGCCCCGACGGCAACGACCATGTGGTGCTCGACCCCATGGACTTCATCGCCGTGCCCATCGGCGCGCAGCGACGCTTTGAGTGCGTTGAGGCGCCGGCAGGCAAGGAAGAAGGCATTCTGTTTGCCATCATCAGCGGTGAAGCCCCGGCCGTGGAGTGGTCGCCGGAAGCGATCCAGTTGATGGCCAGTGCCGGTGAGACTGTGGTGCGAAAACCGAGTTGATGCGCGCAGTGGGCGAGAAGGCTTCAATTGTTTGCGACAATGTCACGTCGACTCACACGCCTGAGTGGTGAAATTGGTAGACACAGCGGACTTAAAATCCGCCGCTTTCCGGAAACGGGGCGTACCGGTTCGATTCCGGTCTCAGGCACCACGGGCTCACAGGGGCTGGCATATACTCATCTTCACTGATCAAGATTGACCCCGCTATGCCCCGCTACAACGCCGCTTACGAAATCCATGTGCATGGGGAAGTCCCGCTGCGCAGTGATGTGACGTTCGAGCAGTTGCAAGAGGCGACACGCCCCCTGTGGTCGTATGCCGGGGCGACCTCCATGACGGAGGGCGCGGTCAGCTCATATCCTGAAGAGCCTGGTATTCGCTTTGACAACACCGAGCACCTGTTGCAGCTGTGCTGGACAGTGTCCGGTGATGATGATTTCCGCCAGCAACTGGACGATCTGTGCATGGCGTTGAACGATCTGGCCGACAGTGGTGCGGCGCTTGAGGTCACCTTCTACGACGCCGACTACGACGACGAGGACGACACCCCCGAACGCGAGGCCCGGGATGATTTCGTCATGCTGTTTGTCGGTCCCACACCGGCTGCCATCATGCAGATCCAGCGCGATATGCTGGTGGACGATGTCATCCACATGATGGAGCGCCACTTTGACACCGCAGAGCTCTCCGGTGTGGTGGGTGAAATCGACAAGCTCTTCAACCAGCGCTTTGACGAGCTGGTTCATTCGCTTGAGATCGGGCGCCCGCCGCGCGGCAATGGCGGAGGAAATGGCGGCGGCCACGGGGGTGGTGGCCACGGTGGTCGCAAACCCCGTCATTTGCACTGACCTGCTCAGCCATCGCTGGCTCACTGAGCGAGTTCAGAGACACTCAATAAAAAAGGGCACCTGCGTGGTGCCCTGGTCGTTGCAGGAAGCCCCGTCGTTCTAGGCCTGCCCGACAGGGCCTCGGCCGGTTAAAAATCAACCTGCCTGGACGCCAATGCCCTTGAACTCACCCGAGGCGATGCGTTGCTGCCATTGGGCCGGCCCCGTGATGTGGGCGCTCGTGCCACCCGAATCCACCGCCACGGTGACCGGCATGTCCACCACGTCGAATTCGTAAATGGCTTCCATGCCCAGGTCGGCAAAGCCCACCACGCGGGCCGTCTTGATGGCCTTGCTCACCAGGTAGGCAGCTCCTCCCACGGCCATGAGGTAGGCGCTCTGGTGTTTCTTGATCGCCTCGATGGCGGTGGGGCCGCGCTCGGCTTTGCCGATCATGGAGATCAGGCCGGTGGCGCTGAGCATCATCTCGGTGAACTTGTCCATGCGGGTGGCGGTGGTGGGGCCGGCCGGGCCCACGGCCTCGTCACGCACCGGGTCGACCGGACCGACGTAGTAAATCACGCGGTTGGTGAAGTCCACGGGCAGCTTCTCGCCCTTGGCCAGCATGTCCTGGATGCGCTTGTGCGCCGCATCGCGGCCGGTGAGCATCTTGCCGTTGAGCAGCAGGGTGTCGCCCGGCTTCCAGCTGGCTACCTCGGCCTTGGTGAGCGTGTTGAGGTCGACGCGCTTGCTTTTTTGCGTGTCAGGCGTCCAGCTCACGTTGGGCCACAGGTCCAGCGAGGGCGGATCCAGGTACACCGGGCCCGAGCCGTCCATGACGAAGTGGGCGTGGCGCGTGGCCGCGCAATTGGGGATCATCGCCACCGGCTTGCTGGCGGCGTGGGTGGGATACAGCTTGATCTTGACGTCCAGCACCGTGGTCAGGCCGCCCAGGCCTTGGGCGCCAATGCCCAGGGCGTTGACCTTGTCATGCAGCTCCAGGCGCAGCTCTTCCACCTGGGTCAGCTTCTCGCCGCGTCCGGCCTTGGCTTGCAGCTCGTACATGTCGATGTCGTCCATCAGACTTTCCTTGGCCATCAGCGCCGCTTTTTCGGCGGTGCCACCGATGCCGATACCCAGCATGCCCGGGGGGCACCAACCCGCGCCCATGGTGGGCACGGTCTTGAGCACCCAGTCCACCACGCTGTCGCTGGGGTTGAGCATGACCATCTTGGATTTGTTCTCGCTGCCACCGCCTTTGGCCGCCACGGTGACCTCCAGCTTGTCGCCGGCCACGATCTCGGTGAAGATGACGGCGGGGGTGTTGTCCTTGGTGTTCTTGCGCAAAAACTGGGGGTCATCGACCACCGAGGCGCGCAGCATGTTGTCGGGGTGGTTGTAGCCGCGGCGCACGCCTTCGTTGACCGCGTCTTCCAGCGTCCCCTTGAAGCCTTCGAAGCGCACGCCCATGCCCACCTTCAGGAACACGTTGACGATGCCGGTGTCCTGGCAGATGGGGCGGTGGCCCATGGCGCTCATCTTGCTGTTGGTCAGGATCTGCGCGATGGCATCCTTGGCGGCCGGCGACTGCTCGCGCTCGTAGGCACGGGCCAGGTGGGCGATGTAGTCGCTGGGGTGGTAGTAGCTGATGTACTGCAGGGCAGCAGCGACGGATTCGATCAGGTCGTCTTGGCGGATGGAGGTCATGTCGGTGAGCGCGCGGGGCGCAAAAGGGATGGAACCAGAAACCCTCAGATTCTAGGTAAGAAACCCGCTTGCCTGCCCGGCGGGCCTGGGCAGGCCCCCTTCGTCAGTAGCCTGTAAGAGCCCGGCGCGACAGTCCCGCTGTTGTGCGATATTCAATTCCCGAGGAGACACCCCCCATGAGCACGTCCGAGAACGCCCTCTACAGCCCGCCCGCCGAGTTTGCCCAGCACGCTACCGTGTCCGGCTTTGCCGCCTATGAGGCCCTGTGCCAGCAGGCGGAGCAGGATTACGAAGGCTTTTGGGCCGCCCAGGCCAAGCGCCTGCTGAGCTGGAAAAAGCCTTTCACCCAGGTGCTCAACGAGCGCAACGCCCCCTTCTTCAAGTGGTTCGAGGACGGCACGCTCAACGCCTCCTACAACTGCCTGGACCGCAACATCGAGCGCGGCCTGGGTGACAAGACGGCCCTCATTTTTGAAGCCGATGGCGGCGAAGTGACCCGTGTGAGCTACAGCCAGCTGCTGGCCAAGACCTGCCAGATCGCCAATGCGCTCAAGAGCCTGGGCGTCAAAAAGGGCGACCGCGTGATGATCTACATCGCCATGTCGGTCGACGGCGTGGCCGCCATGCAGGCCTGTGCGCGGATTGGCGCCACCCACTCGGTGGTGTTTGGCGGCTTCTCGGCCCAGTCGCTGCGTGACCGCATCGAAGACACCGGCGCGGTGGCGCTCATCACCGCTGATTGCCAGGTGCGCGGTGGCAAGCAACTGCCCCTCAAAGCCATCGTGGACGAAGCCCTCACCCTGGGCGGTTGCGAAAGCATCAAGAACGTGCTGGTGGTCAACCGAGGCCATGCCAAGATCGACATGAAAGCCGGTCGTGACCTGTGGATGCACGACGTGGCGGACAAGCAGCCCACCACCTGCGAACCCGAGTGGGTCGAGGCCGAGCACCCGTTGTTCCTGTTGTACACCTCGGGCTCCACCGGCAAGCCCAAGGGCGTGCAGCACTCCACCGGCGGCTACTTGCTACACGCTGCCCTGACCACCGAGTGGACCTTTGATCTGAAGGCCAACGATGTGTTCTGGTGTACCGCCGATATCGGCTGGGTCACCGGCCACACCTACATCACCTATGGCCCATTGGCCTTGGGTGGCACCGAGATCGTGTTCGAAGGCGTGCCCACCTACCCGGACGCTGGCCGCTTCTGGAAGATGATCCAGGACCACCAGGTCACGGTGTTTTATACCGCGCCCACGGCGATTCGCTCGCTCATCAAGGCGGCTGAAGCCAATGACGCCGTGCACCCCAAGAGCTACAACCTCAAGAGCCTGCGATTGCTGGGCTCGGTGGGCGAGCCGATCAACCCGGCGGCCTGGGAGTGGTACCACCGGCACGTGGGCGGGGGCCGTTGCCCCATCGTTGACACCTTCTGGCAAACCGAGACCGGTGGCCACATGATCACCCCATTGCCGGGCGCCACCACCCTGGTGCCGGGGTCGTGCACGCTGCCCTTCCCGGGCATCCAGGCTGCCATCGTCGACGAAACGGGCAAGGATGTGCCCAACGGGCAGGGCGGCATCCTGGTGGTCAAGCGCCCCTGGCCGTCCATGATCCGCACCATCTGGGGCGACCCCGAGCGCTTCAAGAAAAGCTACTACCCCGACGATTTCAAGGGCAAGTACTACCTGGCGGGCGACGGAGCCCTCCGGGACGCCAAGACCGGCTATTTCACCATCACCGGCCGCATTGACGACGTGCTGAACGTGTCGGGTCACCGCATGGGCACGATGGAAATCGAGTCGGCCCTGGTGAGTTGCACCGAGCTGGTGGCCGAGGCTGCCGTGGTGGGCCGGCCGGACGACACCACCGGCGAGGCCGTGGTGGCCTTCGTGGTGCTCAAGCGCCCGCGCCCCACCGGCGACGAGGCCAAGGCCATCGCCAAGACCTTGCGCGATCACGTGGGCAAAGAGATCGGCCCCATTGCCAAGCCCAAGGACATTCGCTTTGGCGACAACCTGCCCAAGACCCGCTCGGGCAAGATCATGCGCCGCCTGCTGCGCTCCATTGCCAAGGGCGAGGCCATCACACAGGACACCTCCACGCTGGAGAACCCGGCCATCCTGGATCAGCTGTCCGAAAACAACTGAATCACTTCTGGCTCAGCACCCACTCCGCCAGTTTCTTGGCCTCCGCATCGCTCACTTGCGGGTTGGCGGGCATGGGCACGACGCCCCACACGCCAGACCCGCCTTTTTGAATCTTGGTGGCCAGCGTGTCCGCAGCCCCCTTGTCGGCAGCGTATTTCTTGGCCACGTCCTTGTAGGAGGGGCCCACGAGCTTGCGTTCCATCGCATGGCAGGCCATGCAGTTTTTGGCCGTGGCGAGCGCCTGGTCGGCGGCAGCCGGCAGAGCCAGCAGGACACCTGTGGCCATCACCAGCAGGGATACGTGTGACTGGAGTTTCATGTCAGACTTTTCAATGGTGAAGAGGAATGGAAACGGATCGTTGATCAGTAACTGCTGTTCGACGGGTAGTTGTCCAGCACCGCGCCTTTGCTGGCGCTGGCGGCATTGAAGGCAAACTTGGCTTGCACGCCACGCAGGTAGCGCGGTGTCGGGGCTTTCCAGCCTGCACGGCGCTTGGCCAACTCGGCGTCGTCCACGTTGAGTTGCAACACTTGCGTGTGCGCGTCGATGGTGATGGAGTCGCCTTCATGCACCAGGGCGATGTTGCCGCCCGCCGCAGCCTCGGGGGCCACGTGGCCCACCACCATGCCCCAGGTACCGCCAGAGAAGCGGCCATCGGTGATGAGGCCCACACTCTCGCCCAGGCCCGCACCGATCAGCGCACCCGTGGGGGCCAGCATTTCCGGCATGCCGGGGCCGCCCTTGGGACCCAGGTAACGCAGCACCATGACGTCGCCGGCCTTGATCTTGCCATCCAGAATGGCCTTGAGCGCGGACTGCTCATCGTCGAAGACGCGGGCCGGTCCGGTGATGACCGGATTCTTGAGACCGGTGATCTTGGCCACCGCGCCCTCGGGCGAGAGGTTGCCCTTGAGGATGGCCAGGTGGCCTTCGGCGTACAAGGCCTTGTCGAGGGTGCGGATGACGTCCTGGTTGGCAGGGGGTACGTCAGGAATGTCCTTGAGCGTCTCGGCGATGGTCTGGCCAGTGACGGTCATGCAGTCGCCGTGCAACAAGCCGGCGTTGAGCAAGACCTTCATGACCTGCGGAATGCCGCCGGCCTTGTGCAAATCCACCGCCAGGTAACGGCCACTGGGCTTGAGGTCACAGATGACGGGCACTTTGCGGCGCACGCGCTCAAAGTCGTCGATGGTCCACTCGACGCCAGCCGCGTGGGCAATGGCCAGGAAGTGCAGCACGGCGTTGGTCGAACCTCCGGTGGCCATGATGACGGTGACAGCGTTCTCGATGGCCTGGCGGGTGACGATGTCACGCGGCTTGAGGTCCTTCTTGATTGCCTCAATGAGCACGCGCGCCGACTCTTTGGCGGAGTTCTGCTTTTCGTCGTGCGGGTTGGCCATGGTGGACGAGAAGGGCAGCGACATGCCCATGGCCTCAAAGGCGCTGGACATGGTGTTGGCGGTGTACATGCCGCCGCACGAGCCTGTGCCGGGGATGGCGCGCTTTTCGATTTCGAGCAGGTCGGCGTCGCTCAGTTTGCCAGCAGCGTTTTCGCCCACGGCTTCAAAGACGCTGACGATGTTGAGTTCCTTGCCCTGGTAGTGTCCGGGCAGGATGGTGCCGCCATACACATACACCGCGGGCACGTTGGCGCGCAGGATGCCCATCATGCCGCCGGGCATGTTCTTGTCGCAGCCGCCGACCACCAGCACGCCGTCCATCCACTGGCCTTGCACGCAGGTCTCAATACAGTCAGCGATGACTTCACGGCTCACCAGGCTGTACTTCATGCCTTCGGTGCCCATGGCCATGCCATCGGAAATCGTGGGGGTGCCAAAGATCTGGGCGTTGCCACCGGCTTCCTCGATGCCTTGCACGGCAGCATCCGCCAGTTTTTGCAAGCCGCTGTTACACGGTGTGATGGTGCTGTGGCCGTTGGCCACGCCCACCATGGGCTTGACGAAGTCGCTCTGCTCGTAGCCCATCGCGTAGTACATGGAGCGGTTGGGCGCGCGTGATTTGCCTTCCGTGATGTTGGCGGAACGGCGATTGATCTTGGAGGGAAGAGTGGCCATGATTGAGCGGTCGAAAAAGAGGGGGGATCAGCGAAAAAACGAGTGTAACCTCGCTCAGGAGGCACAATAGTCGCTATGTTGATTCACCCCGAGTTCGATCCGGTTGCCCTGCAGATCGGCCCCCTGTCCATCCATTGGTACGGCGTGACCTATCTGGCCGCATTTGCGCTCTTCGTGGGGCTGGCGCGTGCGCGACTGCAACAGCCCACCTATGTCCAGTCGATGAATCCCTGGCGAGC
>RFTK01000076.1 GCA_009923505.1 Betaproteobacteria bacterium | reverse complement strand
GGCCAATGCGGCCGTGCCCAGTTGACCCACATAGGTGGTCTCGGCCACGCTCACCAGCGCGGTGGCCACCATGGCGACCAGATTGGGCAGGCTCAGACGCCAGACCGTGCGCAAGATAGGCCCGTTGGTCAGACCACTCATGGCGCTCATGGCAACACCACCTGACCCTCTACACAGCGGGCCACCTCGCCGCCGATCCAGATCGTGTCGCCCACCTGATCGACATGCACACGTCCCTGCCGCCCCAACACCGTGCCTTGGGACACCACGTAGCGGTGCGGCGCCAGACCGGCACCGATGAGCCATTGAGACAAGCCCGCGTTCAGACTGCCGGTCACCGGGTCCTCGCCAATACCCAACGCGGGCACAAAGGCCCGCACTTCGAATTGCGTCTCATGGCCTGCAGGCTGCGGACCGATCACCCCCAGCTTGGCTTGTAGCGCCTTCAAGGCCGCCATGTCAGGCTGCAGTGATAGCACCTGCGCGGCTGAGGCCAACATCAGGGCACACCAGTTGGGCCCGTTGTCCACCCAGTGGTCGGCCACCACGTCATGGGGGTCCAGACCCAGGGCTGCGCACAGGGCGTCCCGGTAGCCGACCTCCAACGGGCCGGATCGACGCAAAGGCGGTGCGGCAAAGGCCAGACGCGATCGATCGCGCCGAATGCGGACCAGTCCTACGCCACATTCCTGCACCACGACATCCGGTTGCTGGGGTTGCCCCCCCGCCCACAGCCACGCCTGGCAACTGCCCAGTGTGGGATGGCCCGCAAAGGGCAACTCTCCCCCGGGCGTGAAGATTCGCACGCGGTAATCGGCCGCGGGGTCTGAGGGAGACAACAGAAACGTGGTCTCGGACAGATTCGTCCAGCGCGCGAAGGCCGCCAGGGTTTCGTCCGACAACCGGTCCGCGTCATGCACCACGGCTAGTGGATTGCCTCGCAGGGCTTGCGAAGTGAACACATCAAGCTGGTGGAAACGGTGGGTGTGTCGATGCATCATGGCGGCGAGCACACGGCCGGAGGTTCGAAAGCCCGTATCGGGGGCAAGGGCCCGTCAAACCGTTCGGCATCCGGGACATTGGGGTGCGGACGCACCTGCAAGGCATGACCATCCCAGCGAGCTGAAAAGGCGCCCCAGTGTGCAAGATGCGGGAGCCAGTCAGCTGAGTGGGTCATGGTCAGAATGCTTCTTTTTCCGCTTCGAGGTAGGCCAGGCTGATGTATTTGCCAATGTTGCCCTCAAACCCCTGCATGGTAGCAGCGCGGGCTTGAACGCGTGCGTCCTTGAGCACCAATGCTTTGGCCTCGGCTTCGGACTTGTCGTCCTTCACGGCTTGCAGGCAGGGCTCCCAGATACCTCGCAACAAGGTCTCGTAGGTCTGCAGCAGATCGCGGCGACTCTCGCCATGGCCAGGCACCCACAGTTGCTCACCCGTGGCGGCACGCAGGCGGTCGTAGTAGGTGAAAGTTCCACGATAGGATCCATCATCGAAATTGGCGATGCGGTTGGTCATGGCGATATCCCCCACATGTGTCAGCCGCTCTTGCTCCACCTGCACACACAGATCAGCCGCCGTGTGAGCCTGGCTGTAGTGGTGCGTGCGAAAAGTGATATCACCGATCTGGATCACTTGCCCTGACGTCACGGTGCGGTTGGGCAAAACGGTTTTCGTCCCCACGGTGGACTGGTTGGTCCAGCGCTCCATCATCGATCGCCACTCATGACCCGCCACTCCCGCAATCAACTCGCGGGTGGCAGCCAGCGAGTAGATGGGCAGGTTCTCACCAAAGGCCTCCACAAACGCATGGTTACCGAGCCAGTGGTCACCATGGTGATGGCTGTTGAACACGGCCACCACCGGCAACGGAGTGATGCGCCGGATCATGCGGATCACCATGCGCCCGATTTGCAGCGAACTGCCGGAATCCAGGATCACCACGCCTGCCGAGGTCACAACAAAAGTGACGTTGGACATCATGCCCTGATTGGCCGGCGTCGGGAAACCATCGGCCGCCGGTACCACCCACACACGGGGGGACACCTGCACCGGTGCAATATCGGGCATGGGTGGCCCCATCACGAACTGGCCAACCTGCTGGGCCATGACCTGGATATCGGGATGGAGCCCAGCCATCAGCAGCCCTCCCGAGGCGACAGCACCCAACCAGCGACGACGGCTGAGAGGCGGGGCAGAGACAGGCACGACAGACTTCACGAGGCAACACCCGGATTGGGCAAGCCACCGGTGATGCGAGGCGTTTGCAACTGACGCGGCGGGATGCGCCCCCCCTGGGCTCGCAACCACTGTTCCACCACATCCCACACCATGGGCAGCTTTTGCGCCCGGGCCGATTCGGCCACGGGGGCCCAACCGGCGACCTTGTATTGTTTGGTGGGGTCGATCAACTGGCCATTGAGCCGCATATCGCTGATGCGTTTGCCCATGGGCGCTGTGGGATCGCAGCTGAACTGCAAACCGCCGACACGCACCATGTCGCCGCCCTGTTGGTAATACGGATCGGGGTTGAACAGGTTGTCGCCCACATCCTCCAGGATGGTCTTGATCATCTCACCAGACATCGGCGTGACAGTGGCGTACGAGTAGGTGGTGGCGGTCATGTCGAGCAACCACTCGCGCGTGATCGTCTGGCCAGGCAACAGCGTGGTGCCCCAGCGGAAACCGGGCGAGAAAGCAATCTCGGCGTCCTGCACCGCCATGAGTGCATCCACCAGCAACTGGTCCCCCGTGCCATTGAAGTTGCCGCGTCGGTACAGCAACCCATCCGTCACGCCCAAGGGTTCTTGCAGCTTGCTGAGGTACGGTGCGCGCGCTTGGTCTATCAAGGCCTGCATGGCCGGGTCGGCCGGCAACAGGTGGGAGAACACGGGCAGCAGGCGGTAACGGAAGTCCTGCACCTTGCCACCCTTGACATCAAAATCGATGACACCCAGAAACTTGCCATTGGAGCCCGCGTTGGTCACCAGGGTCTTGCCGCCCGGGTTGCTCACCAGGGTGGGTACCGGCATGCCGTCGTGGGTGTGCCCCCCCAGGATGGCATCGATGCCACGCACACGGCTGGCGAGTTTCAGGTCCACGTCCATGCCGTTGTGACTCAGCAGCACCACCACCTGCGCCCCCTTGCCTCGAACGTCGTCCACCTGCGCTTGCAGGTTTTGCTCCTGGATCCCAAACTCCCAGTCCGCGACGAAATAGCGCGGATTGGCAATAGGGGTGTAGGGGAAGGCTTGCCCGATGATGGCACAGGGCACACCATTGATCTGCCGTATCACCGAGGGCTTGAACACCGGATCGCCAAAATCGGCTGTCTTGATGTTCTGGGCGATAAAGTCCACGCGGCCTGCAAAATCACCCTCGACAATTTTTTGCACACGTTCCATGCCCAGGGTGAATTCCCAGTGCCCGGTCATGACGTCCACGCCCAGAAGCTTGCAGGCGTCCACCATGTCCTGCCCCTGGGTCCACAGCGCGGTCCCCGATCCTTGCCAGGTGTCACCGCCATCGAGCAACAAGGCGCCGGGTCGGTTCGCCTTGAGACGCTTGACCAGGGTGGCCAGGTGAGCAAACCCGCCCACCTTGCCGTAGCGCTGAGCGGCCCGCTCAAAATCGAGATGGGTCAGCGCATGGGCCATGGGCGTGTTGGCCGGCACCTTGGCAAAACGCAACAAATGTTCGCCGACCAGGTGCGGCAACTGACCTCGCATGGAGCCAATGCCCATGTTGATGCTGGGCTCGCGGAAAAACACCGGCAGCAGTTGCGCGTGGCAATCCGTCATGTGCAGCAGCGACACATTGCCGAAAGCGGGGATGTCATACATCGCCTGCCCGGCACGGCTGGCATCCGCCTGCGCCCAGGCGCTCAGGCCCATGCCACTGACCGCACCCGCACCCAGTACTTGAAGAAATTCGCGTTTGTTCAGGTTCATGTTGCACACCCAAGGATGGGGTTGACACAAAAAACCCGGCCAGGCCGGGTTTGCGTGAGCTTATTTATTGACGGGTGACTGGGGGTCCAGCAAGAGGGCCACGATATGCCGCACCTGCGCTTCGGTGAGGATGCCCATGTGGCCCGCACGTGGCATGTTGGAGCATGCGTTGTAGGCCTTGGAATTCCAGATCTTGCCCCAGGTGTATTCCACAATGGGCTTGGACGCCTCGCTGTTGGGGTCGGTCACACCGCGGATCTTGCCGTACTGCAACAGGCTCGGGCCGATGGTGCCGTAGGAAATTTCCTTGGGATCCATCTGATGACAGTTGTAGCAGTTGCCGCCATTGGGCGTGTTGGCGCCGTCAGTCCAGGTCAGTCCCCGACCGCTTTGCGCGATTTGCTCGCCCTGCTTCCAGTCACCCAGAAAGCGCCCATCGGACGGCCAGCGGATGGTCTTGAGGTTGGCGGCCTCAATGGCCTTGGCCGTGGCCTCATCCAGCGGTTTTCCCGAGGCGTCCGCCTGGCTGCACAGTCGGTTGGTTTCATCCGTCTGCGTCACCCGCTCGACCTTGGCCTGCGCTTCGGTGCGGAAGGACGCTTTCACCACGGCATCGGTCAAGGCATCGAGTTCGGCCACGGTGGGGCCCGAGGTACAGGCACTCAGGCCTGACACTGCCAGCGCCAACCCGACAGCCCTGGCACGGCCAGAAAAAAGAACAGATGTGTTCATGGGGGAAATCTCCTGCGTCAACGCTTGATGGCGGGCGCCACCGAGGCCGAGCCCTTGGCATTCACACCCAAGTAGACACTCAGGGCGATGGTGGCATCACTGCCAAACCCCGGATAGGGGAAACGTTGCTGCCGATAACAGTCGTTCAGACGTTGCTGCATGCCCCACATCTGGCCGTTGGACACACGGTAGGCCGGCCAGGCAGCAAAGCCCACGCCATCGCCTGGGTTCTTCGTCAGCATGGGCAAATCCTGCAGACGAATGCGCTTGCCCTCTTCACCGTGACAGGATGCGCAGGAAAAATCGTGAGGTCCACCGCGCAAGTAAAACAAGCGCTTGCCCACCTCATAGAAGGTACGTTCCTCTTGGTGCGCCTGGGACAAATTGAAGCGCATGTTCTTGGATTCAGCGGAGATCCAGGTCGCCAAGGCGGTGAGCGTGTTTTGCTCGCCCCTGCCAAACGGGGTCTTGGCAATCTCCTCGCCATTGAAGCCTTGCAGCGTGACCATGCAGGTCAGCAAGCGGGACTCCAGGTCCTGGACTCGACGGGTATCGGCAAAGTAGCGAGGCAACTCCACAAACACGCCCTTGACCACACCCGGCCCCTTGCCCAGGTCGCATTGCTCCAGGGTGGCATTCTTGGGACCGCGGCGTTGCTTCCACAGGTCTTCACCTTTGGCCTCGAACAAGTCCGCCGGGTTGCCGTCCTGCAACATGGCGCGGTACTCATCGATGCCCTGGCTGGCGGTCTTTTGCGACCACGCAGGCAAGCTCAACACGCCCAGGCACAAGGCCCCCAGGGTCAGGATGCGTTTCATGCGTGCCTCGATTCAGCTGACGGTGGCTTCGTCACGGCGGGTGTCGCCGCGGTTGTCCTTCCAGGAAATGGCAATCTTGTCACCGGCCTTGGCGCCCTTGACAGAAAACTGCAGGTACGGATTTTTGGCCACAGCCGGCCCCCATTCGGCGGTCATGACCACCTTGCCATTGTGCTCGGCGGTGACTTCGGCAATGTGCCAGGCCGGCACCAGTTTGCCATTGGCATCGCGGCGCTGGCCGGATTCCATTTCGTGACTCATGAGAACGCGCACAGTGGCCTTGTCGCCGCTGGCTTGTGCACGAATGCGCATCGGATCTGCCATGATGTACTCCTGATAGTGGGTGAGGTTGTGAACCGATGTCCGTGCTCAGCCGCCGCAGCCGCCAAGGGTCACCTTGATTTCTTTTTTGGCGAACAGGGCTCGACCGTCCGCCATGATGGCCACGGCAAACACATCCGAAGACTGGCCCATCTTGGCGCGGGTGGCGATGGTAGCGTCAATGCTGTCGGTCACATTGAACATGGCCACCAGGGTGTTGGGGTTCTTTTCCACCAACAACAGCAATTGTTTGACACCCGGCAACGTGGTGCTGGCACCGATGGGCACGACGGCCCCGTTCTCGGCAATATCCGGACCGGTGATGGTCACGTCCTTGCTCTCTGCAATACTGCCCGGCCCATAGGCCTTGACGGCGTCGAGCACGGTCTTGGTTTCAAACGCCGCCTTGTTGAACGCTGCGTGCGCCCATTGGGGGAAGAGGCCGGTGGAAGCGAGCAGACCGGCGACAACGGCCGATTGCCGCAAGGTTTCGCGACGGTTTTGCATGGTGGGGTCTCCTTGACAACGAGCAATGGAAAAAGTGTAGGTCCCGCGGGCCAAACGTGAAATTTTAGGGCTATTTGAGACCGTCATCGGTTCGCCCCGTTGGCCAACCAGGTGGCGAGCACTCGCAGGTCCGCATCGGGCAAGGTTTGAGCGGGCATGGGGATGGGCCCCCAGACACCGGCGCCACCCGCGCGTATCTTGCCTGCCAGGTAGTCCACCTTGCCGGCGTGACGTCGTGCAATCTCAGCCAACGAAGGGCCCACCAGTTTCTTGTCCATGGCATGGCAGGCGGTGCACTGGTATTTTTGCGCCAGGGCCAGGGCCGCTTTGCCGGCCGCAGAGTCGGGGCTGGACTTGCCAGCTGATGCACTGGCAGAAGCGGCC
The DNA here is from genome assembly GCA_009923505.1 of Betaproteobacteria bacterium. Classification (GTDB taxonomy): domain Bacteria; phylum Pseudomonadota; class Gammaproteobacteria; order Burkholderiales; family Burkholderiaceae_C; genus Limnohabitans. The sequence goes on along the minus strand of RFTK01000076.1, from coordinate 8,821 downwards.
GCAGCCCCGCCCGATAAACTGGCGGCCGCTCCCCCGGATGAAGCGACGGCCTGGGAGGTGCGACCTTCGGGCAAGGACGTGTCTGCCCCCCGTTGCGGTCCAACGATGCGGTTTTGTTCTCGCAAATTGCCGTGCGCATTGCGGGCAAAGTCGGGCAACAGGGAGGCCACGCGAGGCTCGGTGCGGCAATCGGTCATGCACGGCGTGTTGCGCACGTCGGGCTGGGTGGCCCCGGCCCAGGTCTTCCCTGGCCACAGGGCATGGTCACGGGTCATGCCATGACGGTTGGGCATGCGTTGCTGCACCTCGGCGATGTTGCGGTCCGTGAGGGTGAAATCATCAGGCACCACGTGGCCCAGGTTGAGCATGAAGGCGGTGACCGCATACACCTCGTCCACGCTCAGACTCTTGGGATTGTTCCAGGGCATGGCCCGTCGGATGTAATCCCACAGCGTCGAGACGGTGGCCACTTTCATGAGCGTGGTACGTCCCGGGTAGTCGGTGCGCGTGAGGTTGGCGACACGCCCCGTCTTCACATCCTCGGCGGTGGTTCCACCGATGAGCGGACTGAACACCTCATTGGACTCGCCAAAGATGCCGTGGCAATGCGCGCACTTGACCTCCCACACGTCCTGACCTTGCGCCACCGACCCCTGTCCGGGGGGCAAGCCTTTGAAGTCCGGACGTACGTCGATGTCCCAGGCAGCAACTTCACGCGGTGTGGCATCGCGCCCAGCACCGGGGAAACGGTCTTGGGCAGAGCGCGTGTTGGCCTGCGACCAAGCCGGCGACTGCAGACACAGACATGCCGCCAACGACAGCCCCCACCACCAGGACTTACGAGAGTTGAACATTTTTCACCTCTCCGTTCTCCTGAATCAACCACGACTGAATGGCGTTGTTGTGATAGATGGAGCGCGTGCCACGGACTGCGCGCAGTTGCTGGTAGGTCGGCTGCACATAGCCGGATTCGTCGATCGCACGGCTTTGCAGAATCGCGGGCTTGCCCTGCCAGATCCAGTCGATGTTGAAGCGAGTGAGTGCCTTGGACAGCACAGGCGTTTCCAGCCGGGCGGTGCGCCAGTTGCGGCCGCCATCGACCGACACATCGACCCGCTTGATCTTGCCTCGACCCGACCAGGCCAGACCGGTGATGTTGTAAAAGCCCTGATCCAACAGCACCTGCCCGCCCGAGGGTGTGGTGATGACGCTTTTGCATTCCTGGATGCTGGTGTATTGACGGTGCTGGCCGTTGGGCATCAGGTCGATGTAATGAATGGCCTCGTCTTTGGCGGCATAGGGCTGGTCCCCCACTTCCACGCGTCGCAGGTACTTCACCCAACTCACGCCTTGCACGCCTGGCACCACCAGTCGCAAGGGGTAACCGTTCTCCGGGCGCAGCATCTCGCCGTTTTGGCCATAAGCCACCAGCACCTCCCCAGAGGTGATGAGTTCCATCGGAATGGTGCGCGTCATGGAGGAGCCATCCCCACCTTCGGCCAACACAAAGCGCCCCTGCTTGAAGTCGGCCCCGGCCAGCTCCAGCAGCGTGATGAGCGGCACCCCGGTGAATTCGCTGCACGAAATCATGCCGTGGGTGTATTGCACCGTGGGTACCGCCACGTTTCCCCACTCCACCGCGGTGTTGGCACCGCACTCGATGAAGTGAAATCGTGATACAGCGGGCAAGCGCATGATCTCGTCCATGGTGAACACCTTGGCGGACTTCACCAGGCCGTTGATCATGAAGCGGTGCTGGGAAGGATCGATGTCCCACCACCCCTGGTGATGGCGCTCGAAATGCAAGCCGCTGGGTGTGACGATGCCAAAGAGCGATTGCAGCGGTGCAAAAGACACCGAGGCCTGGGTGGTTTGTGTCAGACCCGGGCTTTGGCGTCGCTGGATGTTCGACTCGAAGCGCGAGGGCTTGCCATATCCGTCCGTGGCCACGCCCTGCCCCAGCCCCGTGGCATGTTCGGGCAAATTGAGAATGTGCGGGTCTCCGCCTTCGGGTGGCACTGGGTTGCCCCGTGCCATTGCAGCGGGTACCACGGCCGATGCAGCCGCTGCCGCAAACGCCTGACGCATGAACCCGCGGCGACCCGATCTGGCTTCCTCATGCACCCGGCGAATGCCCTCGGCATCCAGGAAATGTTCGGGTGCCTTGCGCACGCGACCCGCCTGCTGCGCCAACGAATTCAGATCAGAACCGAGTTCATCCATGTCGACGCCTGCCCCTCATTTGAATTTGTAGTGCCGTTGGTTGATGACGGCGGCCACCGCCGACACCTCTTCGGGGAACATGCCCAGGTTGAGTTGGGTGTTGCAGTACTCCACCATGCCACGCAACAACGCGGCCGTCTTGATTCGTCCGCCCGGGTCATAGATGTCGGAACCATCCCCGCCCACTCGCCGTGCGTGACACGCTTCACATTTGTTGGTTGCTATCAACTCTTGGCCCAGGGCCAGATCAGCGTCCTTGAATATGGCTGGCTGGGCCTGCACCGCCAGCGCGAACCACGCAGCGAGCAAGACCATCCACCATCGATTTGACAACACAGGATTCACCGGCACCCTTGATATATCATTAATGACTAATGTAACAAGATTCCATCGAATTCAGATCGATGTTTTCAGTTTGCTGCTCAGGGATTTCCCTGTGTGCCGTAGGCAACTGAGAGGTTGAACCAGGAGAACCCCCCTCTGCTTCAGCGAGCTTTAGCGAGCTTCACGCGCCTTTTGGATGCGTGCCTCCAGGTACGACCCGTAAAAGTCCGGCAAGTAGGCCCCTTCCATGCGTTCGGCCACTTCGCGTCCCTGCGAACCAAAGAACAGCAGCGTGGGGGCTATAGAGATACGCCACTGCTGGACCAGTTGATCGTGAGTCACCCGCTGTTGATGGAAACCCACCGTGACGGCCTGGCTGCGCATGTCGACCTGCACCAGCGGCACCCCCTCACGCCACATGGGCAGGAGATAACTGCGCCGAGCTGCGTGGCAATACGCACAGCCTGCGAGGCTGACCATCACAATCAACGGATGGTCCTTGGCCAGCGCTGCGGCCAGTTCCTGGGGCAATGATCGCGACGCCGGCAAAGCATCCGAGGGCACTGCACCATCAGCGGACCCAAGCGCAAAGGCCGCGCCCACCAGGGAGACCGCTCGACGACAAAAATCGCGACGCGTTGCAGTTTCCTGGGTTGTGATCTTGGCCATCAAAACAGGCATCAGCGCGTTGCCAGGGCTACGCGCCAGGCGGCTCTTAAGCCAGGGTGTCTGCCCAAATGTTACGGGCCCACGCCAGCGCATAAAACCCTTCGAGCTCGGTAGCCGCAGACGACACGCCACCCGACCCCGGCACGGTGAGCATGGTTTTCTTCTCGGCGTCGTAGCGATGGACGCTGGCCACGTGGACCACCTCTTGATCGCTCACGAAGCTGTAGCAGGTGTTGTTGTAGATGGGCAGCGGATTGACCTGCTTGCCCGTCAACAACGCCACCACCGCAGCCGCACAGGTCTTGCCGTGCTGGTTGGCCATATGCCCGGATTTGGGCATGAGCGGTGCGACCTGGATGGCATCGCCCAGCACATGGATGTTGGCGGCCGCCTTGGACTCGTGGGTGAGGAAATCCACCTCGCACCAGCGTTTGTTGGCCGTGGCCAGTCCGGTGTTCACCGCAATGGCCCCCGCACGCATCATGGGCAGTACGTTGAGCACATCCGCCTTGAGGTCGTCGTTGAACTCGAACTTCAACGTGTTGGTGGCGGCGTCAACATCCACCACCTTGTGCTTGGGACGGTATTCGATGATGCCCTTGTAGCGCTCGGCCCAGGCCTTCTTGAAGAGGGGGCCCTTGGAGGTGACATCGTCGTTTTCGTCCAGGATCAGCACCTTGCTCTTGGGCTTGGCCTTGCTGAAGTAATTCGCCACCTGGCAGGCACGTTCGTACGGGCCGGGGGGGCAACGGTACGGCGCCATGGGAATGGTGATGGCGTAAACCCCGCCATCGCGCATGCTCTCCAGCTGGCGACGCAGCGCCACCGTTTGCGGGCCCGCCTTCCAGGCGTGCAGCACTTTGTCCTGTGCCCCCGGCTTCATCAGCCCGGGCAAGGTGTCGTTCATGAGGTCGACACCCGGCGAGAGGATCAGCCGGTCGTAGGCAAGCTCGCCCCCACTGGCCAGCTTGACCTTGCGTGCTTGAGGGTCGATGGAGGTCACGCTGTCTTGCACCACGGTCACGCCATGACGGCGCGTGAGGTTGTCGTAAGGGGTGGTGATGTCTGCCATGGTTTTGCTGCCACCAATCACCAGGTTGGAAATGGGGCACGACACAAAGGATGCGTTGGGCTCGACCAAGGTCACCTGGATGCCGTAGTCTGACCACATGCGCACATATTTGGCTGCCGTGGCGCCTCCATAGCCCCCCCCGACCACCACCACCTTGGGGCCCGAGCCACCACCCAGGGTGGCACAACCGGTCAGCCCCATGACCCCTGCAGCAGAACCCAGGGCGGACGTCTGAATGAATTGACGACGTTGCATGATGGTGCTCCTTATTTCTTCTGGGCGGCAAAGTAGCCGGCGATGGCCTGGATCTGTTCGTCGGAGTAGCCTTTGGACAATTGATGCATCAAGGTGGCCGGCAAGCGCCCGGCCTTGTAGTCTTGCATTTTGCGAACGATATCGTCCTGGCTGACACCAGCCAACGACACCATGCCCGGCTGGGCCTGGCCGTTGGTGCCGTGGCAGTTGGCACATCCCGCGGCCCAACTGCGCACCTGCAAGGGGTCGGGCGCCTGCGCCTGGGCACTGAAAGAGGCGACACACACCAGCGCCAACGCGGCGGTTCTCATGGTCAAGGGTTTATTCAACATACGCACTCCCATCGAAAAATCAAACAATACCCACTCAAGGTCGAAGATAGACAAACTGCTCTCGCGACTGCAGTCTCGCCACCTCGGCCACCCCCGAGGGAACAACCGCTGTTTCCATCGCCAATCGATCACGCGATATGTTGCGCGTCTGCAGGGTGTTGTTGCAAGCCGCAAAGCGAACCCCTTTGTTGGCCAGGTCCGCTATGGTGCCTGCAAACGGTTGGCCATTGGACCCTGTTGCTCCATCCAGCAAAAAATCGAGCCCTGCACCATGTGCGACCACCACAATCTTGACAGTAGGGTCAGCAGTCAGGTGATTACGAATATTGTTCATGGCACGACTGGCTTGAGCAACGCCATCGCTCAGGTGGTACACCACGCGCACCTCCGCCCAGACCTGGGTGGTTAACCAGCAGACTATCCATGCGATGCACCAGCGCTTCATTCGTGACTCCTTATGGAGCGATCTTAGAGTTTGGATTCGCCGAAAGAACTCCGCGTAAACCCGGGATACTCATCGGCCCCTCTTGCCTTTGCGGGACTGTGCGCCCAATTCTTGCTCAGTCAGATGCTGACACAAGGTACGACACAGGGAAACCACCCGTGCATTGATGATCCGGTAGTAAATCATCACCCCCTCGCGACGTTTACCCACCACCCCGGCGCGGTACAGACTGGCCAGATGCTGGGACATGTTGGGTTGCGTGGTCTGAATGGCATCGAGGAGTTGGGTGACACTTTTTTCCCCTTCGCACAGGGAACTGATGATTTTCAGACGCATCGGCGCTGACATCACCCGAAACGTGCGGGCGGCCAGATCGAACACCTCATCGTCAGCGGACAATGACTTGGAGGCAGAACGAAGAGCAGGACCAGACATGGCATCAATGATAGCCAACTTGCCACACCGCTCAGGCATACTCACCCCACGATCACTTGAACCGGCACATCGCCGATTTCCCGTCAACCCTAGGAGTCCTCATGCCCACCCTCCGTGTCGAACTGTTTGAAGGCCGCACCCCCGAGCAAAAAGCTGCGCTGGCCGATGCCTTCACCCAAGCCTGCGTCAATATCCTCGGCAGCAGCCCGGACGGCGTAGACATCCTGTTTTACGACATTGCCCGCCACAACTGGGCCACCGGTGGACAGTTGTGGAGCGACAAGGGCAAACCCGCCGCCAGCAGCTGACCCTCAGCGAACCAGCAGCACCGGAACGCTGGCACTGGCGGCCACCTTGTGCGCGACAGAACCCACCAACAGATTTTTGAGCGCCCCCCGGCCTTTGGAGCCCATCACCACCATGTCGCAACCGCTGGACTGTATTTCTTCCAGTATCTGCGTGGTGATGTCTCCAAAACGAATCGCCATGTCATGCGCAACGCCAGCCTTGTCCAGCGCCTTGCGACTGGGGGCCAGGTCCTTCTCGCTCATCTCACGCAGGAAGTCCCCGATGACGCCTGTGGGGACATAGCTCTTGAAGAGCTTCAGCGCAGAATCGTCATGAACCGACAACAAGGTGACGCGGTTATGCCCCCGTACTGCTGAAGCCAGCTTGGCGGCGTAGCGGGCCGCCGACAAGGACGACTTGGATCCGTCCACGGCAACGAGAAATTTCATGACGACTCCCTGGGATTTGAATGAATAAATAATTACTACACACAATGTCGTGACTCGATTTGATTCGTGTCAAACCAGGAGGGGCTGATGGGATGGGTTACTGACCCCCCGTTAGAGGTGTAGGCCATGGTTGTTCTCAGGGTACTAAGATGCGGCATCTGGACCATGAACCGCGAATCGCCCTCAGCATGATGAGCTTGCCCGTCGACTTTCAAGCCGCCTTGCGGCCCACGCCCACGCTGGACAGCGATCATGCGGGCCTGCGCGACTGGACGCGAGATGCGGTGGCAGGCTGCACCTCTGCCATCGACCAGGCCGTGCGGCTGTACTACGCGGTACGTGACGGATTTCGCTACGACCCCTACCGCATCGATTTGTCCACACGCGGCATGTCAGCCAGCCGGGTGATCGAGAGCGGCTACGGATGGTGTATCCCCAAGGCCGTCTTGCTCGCTGCCGCGTGCCGGGTGGTGGGCATTCCAGCCCGGGTGGGTCTGGCCGATGTCCGCAACCATCTCTCCACCGCGCGCTTGCGCGAAAAGATGGGCACCGATGTCTTTTACCGCCACGGATACACCGCCTTGCATCTGAATGGACAGTGGGTCAAGGCCACCCCTGCCTTCAACATCGAGTTGTGCGAGAAGCTGCGTCTACAACCCCTGGACTTTGATGGCACCGCCGACTCCATTTACCACCCCTTCGACCTAAAAGGCCAGCGTCACATGGAGTACCTGGCCCTGCACGGCGAGCACGACGACTTGCCTTTGGAAGATGTGCGCCATGTGTTCAGCACCCACTACCCGCAATTGCTGACCTCGTCGGGCGATGACTGGCTGCGTGATGTCGAAAAAGATCGCGCAGCAGATGGCTCGGCACCTTGAATCACCCCGTTTGATATAGTCGTGATCAACATGACGGCTCCGGTTTCCTCGCCCACAGCATTGCCCTTCTTTCGCTCGCGTGTGGTACCGGTCATTGTGATCACGGAGGTGGCCCAAGCGGTTCCTCTGGCCCATGCCCTGCTTGAAGGAGGGGTGGATGTCATGGAAATCACCCTGCGCCACACGGCCGGACTCCCCGCCATTGAAGCCGTGGCTCGCCAAGTCCCCGAGATGCTGGTGGGCGCTGGCACCGTGACCCGACCGCAGGAGATGCACGATGTGCAGCAAGCTGGGGCGCGTTTTGCCCTCTCACCCGGGATGACCGAGTCGTTGGTGCGCGCTGCGCACACCTGCCACTTGCCCTTCATGCCCGGCGTGATGACGCCAGGTGAAGTGATGCAGGCGCGCGAGAGGGGATTTCATCTGGTCAAGCTCTTTCCCGCTGCCCAAGCGGGCGGCTTGGGGATGTTGAAAGCACTCGCAGGCCCCTTGAGCGATATGAAGTTTTGTCCCACCGGGGGTGTATCCCGCGACAACCTGCTGCAGTATTTGACGTTGCCCAATGTGCCCATGGTGGGAGGCTCCTGGCTCACGCCAGTGGACTTGGTGGCGCAAGGCGATTGGGCAGGCATCAGCCGCCTGGCACAGGAGGCCACCCAGCGCGCTGCCACCTTGCCACCTGGTGACTCGGTGCGTCCTGAGTGAAGCTCTGACCTGATCATTCGTACGCTGCTTATGTCCTCATTCACCCCGCCCTCGCAACGTCCGGCATGGCAGGCCCTGAGCGGCTTGGCCGGTACCGTGCCGCATTTGCGCGAGTTGTTGCAAGACCCGTCGCGTGAACAGTTTCAAGCCTCAGCGGCAGGCCTCACACTCGACTATTCGCACCAGGCCGTTGACCAGCGCATCCTCCAGCAGTTGTATGCACTGGCCGATGAGAGTCACGTCACGAGTCAGGCCCAGGCCATGTTTCGCGGTGAGCCCATCAACCTGACCGAACAGCGCCGGGTGCTGCACGTGGCCTTGCGGGGAAGTCATCTGACGCAGGCCCCTTGGGGCGACTCAATCTCGCAACAGGTTCGTGACGAACTGGCCCGCTTCACCACGTTTGCCGAACAGGTGCGCGATGGCGGCTTGCGGGGTTTCACCAACGCTCCCATCACCGACGTGGTCAACCTGGGCATCGGGGGATCAGACCTGGGGCCTCGCATGGCGGTAGACGCCCTGTCCCCCTGGGCATCGATGCATGCCCCCACCTCGGTCCGTGTGCATTTTGTGTCCAACCTCGACCCCTGGAGTTTGTACGCCACCTTGTCTGCGCTCGACCCAGCGAAGACCGCATTCATCGTTCAAAGCAAGTCCTTCACCACGCCCGAGACTGTGATGCTGGCTGCCTCTGCACGACGATGGCTGCAGGATGCAGGATGCCCCCCCGCTCTGCAATCGCG
>RFTK01000075.1 GCA_009923505.1 Betaproteobacteria bacterium | reverse complement strand
CAAACCGCCCCCAATCACTGGCCAGAAACAACACCGGCCCTACCACATCCTCAGGCGTGGCCACCCGCCTCAACGGAGTTTGTGCGGCAATCAGTTCCCGCACCTCTTCGCGGGTCGCTCGCGCGTTGTCGGTCGGGAATACCAACCCCGGCGCCACGCAGTTCACCCGAATCCCCAGCGGTCCCAGTTCCGCCGCGAGAGTGCGGCTAAAACCCACCAGGGCCGACTTGGCCGTGGTGTAGTCGTGATAAGGCACCGAGGGACGCTCCACCAGATCGCTGGTGAGGTTGATGATGGAGCCCTTGGCACGCTTGCGCATCAGGGGCAGCGCCGCCTGACACACCTCAAAGCAGCTGCGCACGGCGCCATCCAGTTGTGACTGGTAGTGGGACCACTGCAACTCCCAAAACCGTTCGCGATCTTCGGGGTCAAAGCGGTAAGGGCGAAACGCGTTGTTGATGACCACGTCCAGCCGACCTACTTCGCGCTCAATGCGCTGCATCATGGCTTGCACAGCCTGGCCATGGGTCACATCGCAAGGCAAGGCCCACCCATCACCACCCAAGGCTTGGCACTCCTGCGCCACCGCTTCGGCCGTGGCCTGGTTGTTCAGATAGTTGACCACCACCAACGCGCCTTCACGCGCACACCCCCTTGCAATGGCTGCACCGATGCCACGTCCACCACCAGTGACCAGTACCACTTGTCCCGCCAAGGCGCCTTGTCGCTCGCTCATGATCGCCCCGGCAACAAATCCTGGCTAACCACATCGGTCATGCGCAGATCGCGAGTGATCAATCCCAGTTGTCGGTACACCTGCGCGCCCTTTTGCAAGGTGTCGACATCGATCGCGCCCAGACCACGCTGCTGCGTGAGGGGCGACACGCTGGCGGCGTTGCGCAGTTTGATGATTTCCAGGTTGATCGCCGGATTTTGACCATCGATCGCCACCTGCGTGGCCAACTGGGCCGCCTCTTGAGGCGACTGAATCATCCACTGCATGCTGTCACGGTAGCCCTGCAGGAAACGGCGCAAGATCTCCTTGCGTTGCTGGTAGGTGTCTTCGCGCACCACAAACAGATCGCTGGATATATTCAGGTGCTGGCGCACTTCCATGACATGCACCGCACCGAGTCCGCGCTGTCGGCCCACCGCCAGCCCGGTATCAGTGGCGGCGGTGGCATCCACTTGTCCTTGCATCAAGGGCGCAAAATTCAGCAATCCCGTCACCACCACGGTCACATCCGATTCTTTCAACCCCGCCTGATGCAGCAAGACTTGAAGGTTCTGGCGCGTACCACTCGATAGGCTGTACACCCCGACACGCTTACCTTTCAAGTCCGCGGGCTGTCGAATCGGCGTGGAAGCCAGCGACACCACGTTGAAAACGTTTTGCGGGTAGATGTCGTAGATCACTCGCAGCTTTTCGCCTTTGTCGAGCGCAGCAAACAGGGACCCAGGATCGGTGAAGGCCACATCGGCCTGACCGCTCAAGAGGTTGCGCAAGGCATCGCCCCCACCGGCTCCCGGCACATAGCCCAGGGCAATGCCTCGGGTTTTGAAGAAGCCTTTCTGCTCATCCACCAGCAGGTTGGTGATTTCGGTGATGGGCTTGCTCCAGCCGGCCACCACGCATTTGTCCAGGGCGGGCTGCGCAGTCGCACCCACGCCCCAACCCGCGAGCACCGCTGAAGCGGTTCGGACAAGCCATCGTCGTCGTTGCATCGTCAGTCCTTTCAAACATCCATTCACGCCATCACGGCGAGACGTCCAGCGACGTCGCGCGCACCGGCAGCGAGAGTCGTCGCAGCAACCAGGTTTCACACTGCACACCCAACTGATATAGGCCCCACCCCATGAGCGTGATCAATACCAGCACCGCGAACATCAGCGGCGTGTCCATGGACCCTTGCGCCGCTATGATCAGCGCCCCCAGTCCTTGGCTGGCGCCGATGAATTCACCCACCACTGCACCGACCAGCGACAGCACCACGGCCACCCGAAAACCAGCAAGGATGGAGGGTAGGCCCGCAGGCAACTTGAGTCGCCACAAGGTCTGCCAGCGTGAAGCACGCAGCAGGCGAAACAGATCCACTTGCTGGGCATCCACATGCTGCAGCGCGGTAACGGTGTTTTCCAGCAACGGAAAAAAGCAGATCAAGGCGGTAACCACCACCGTGGGCCACCAATCAAACCCCAGCCACATGATGAGCAGAGGTACCAAGGCCAACTTGGGCACCACCTGGCTCACCACCACATACGGCATGAGCACCGCGCGCCAGCGAGGAAACTCGCCCAACGCCACGCCGCCCACCAAGCCCAGCACGCAGCCCAGGGCCAGACCCGCCAACATCTCGAACAAGGTGACACCCAGGTGAGGCCACAAAAAACCACTGGCCAGGCCTTGCCACAGCGACTGTGCAATGCGCGAAGGAGGCGGCAACACCAGCAGCGACCATCCCTGCACCACGGACAGGACTTCCCACAGGATCAGCAGTACCGCTGCGAGGAGCCACGACCACAAACGGGTGGACTTCACCATGACACAGTGCCCTTGTCATGAATTGCATCCGGCACGGCCATCGAATCCGCTGAAGCGTGTTCGAGAGCGTCGGTCGACTGTCCTGCATCCATGGCCTTGCGCAAGTGCGCGCACAAGGTGTTGAACTGTGCACCGTAGCGCATATCGCGATGGCGCGGACGCTCCAGCGGCACGGGTACATCGGCCACTACGCGTCCACACGACATCACGGCCACACGGTCTGCCAGCATCACCGCCTCGGTCATGTCGTGGGTGACAAACAGCACCGAGGTGCGACGAGCCTGACACAGCTGCGCCAAGTCGTCCTGCAACTCTTCACGGGTGATGGCATCCAGGGCCGCAAACGGCTCATCCATCAAGAGCAGCGCAGGTTCGGTGACCAAGGCCCGCGCAATGGCCACACGGCTTTGCTGGCCACCCGACAAGCGGGCTGGCGATTGCGTCAACCACGGGGTCAGACCCATTTGTGCCAGCAGAGCTTGTGCGCGTGCCACATCCGCATCTTGCACTGGTCGATGCAAGCGAATGGGCAACAACACGTTGTCTTGCACGCTCAACCAGTTGAGCAAGGTGGGTGACTGGAAGACAAACCCCATGGACGGGGTGGGCCCAGTGAGCGCCTGCCCTTGCAGTCGAAGCTCGCCCGCATCGGGCTGCAACAAGCCCGCGGCCAGCTTGAGCCAAGTGGTCTTGCCGCAACCGCTTCGCCCCACCAGGCAATGAAATTCGCCCTCGGGCAGTGTCCAGTCCACGCCTTGCACCACCGGGGGCCAGCCGGGATAGGTGAACGCCACCTGGCGCAATTCGAGGAACGCCATCGCTTCAATCTCTGTACGATGCGAATGCATCGCTTTGCATCAGGGCTGTCGCATCCACCTCGACGATACGCACCAGATCCAGCAGACTGAACCGACCGTCATGGTGCCAACCCGCCTGCGGCGCTGTCATGCTGCCCAAGGCACACACACGGGTGACGCCCACCTGCCCCAGCGACGCCGCCAGATCCAACAGGCGCTCCGGGGATGTGGCCACACCCACCGTTTGCAGCCAGGCTCGTCGTGGCTCGATGAGCGAGGGGACTTGATGCAGGTCATCCACCGCCATCACCTCCACACTGCGCAACAAGGCACTGGGGGAGAGTTCACGCGCCTGCTCGGTGTAGAGCACGCGCCAATCATCCTCCTCATGGCCCAGCACGGTGGTGTGCTGTGTCTCGTCCGACCAGGCGCGTGATTGAATCCAGGCGGACACCTCCAAGGCTTGCGACAGCTCTGGCATGGGTCGCGGGTAGCGTTGTTGCAAGGCTGACAGTTCAACCGCCAGCAGATCACACCACTCACGGGGGCTCACCCGGCCGCCTCGTTCCACATAAAACGCCTGAGGCGAGTAGCAGCCCATTTGCTCGTGACGCACCACGTCCAGAGCGGCGAGTCGTGCACATTGCGCAGCCTCCCGCACACCCAGGGCTTGTCGCGACACCAGGCCCAGGCTGAGCTTGTGTCCATGCAACTGCAAGGGGGTTCCCACCGGCACGCGGGTGCGCAAATCGGCCATGGTGGCATCCGACCCATAGGCCAGCACATGGTCTGCCAGGCCCAGCACCTGCTGCTCAGTCGCCACTTCACCACCGGGCCACCACACGATAGCCATGCAGTCTTTCAAGCGCGGCTCTACCTCGGCCAGGGTCTGGGCAAACCAACCGGCCATCAAGGGTTCGGCGCGCGCCACCTTACCCACGCTCCCAGCCTTCACCAACAAACCGCTGATCAAACTCCAGAGGGGAAGACCGGGCACATTGCCGGCCCACACATGCACCAGCAAGTCAGGGCCCAAGGCGCGTGCCCACCCACCGCTCGGGCGTGGCTGAAATTCATCCAGCATCTTGGGGTTGTCCAGGTCCTCGGCCACAAAGCGCTGCAGTTGCATGGCGCGGTAGGTCTTGAAGGTAGCGTTGAGCCCTTGGCGCACCATCTCGGCGTCCCAGCCGGTGAGACGAGCCATGCACGAGTCCGCCCGTTGACGCAGGGGATCACTCGGGTCCAGCCAACGCTGCACCGCCCGATCAATCGCCTGGATGATGTCGGTGACCGGTAAGGTCTTGAGCTGTTCGCGTGCCGCGCGACGTACGCGAGTGGCCAACGCATCCCATTGTTCCGACGTCAACCGCGGCATCTCAACCCGCAAGGGTTGAGCCTCGATGCCCAGCGACATCGTTTCCCAACTCACCTCGTGCTCGGACAGCCCCGGCAGATAACCCACGCGCAGCGGCTGCTCGCTCATGGCTGGGTGGCCTTCAGAAATTGATCGATCGCTATCGAGCACCCCTTGGCCTGCGAGCCTTGGGCTCGGCCCAAGAGCTTGAAGCCCTCACCAGCCGCCACGCCCACGTCTTCGGTCAGGAGCGTGGTGACGGCGTTGTAGTTGGCCAGATCGCAATGCACCACGATGCCCTCCTGCCCTGGCGGGACGTCGCGACCCGTGATGGGATCGATCAATCGCCAGCGTATCCAGTGCGGGCCCCGCTTGATGGAGGGCAGCTCAGCGTTGCCCGCGTCATACCACTGGGTGCTGAGCTCGGTCATGCCGTACATGTTGATGCAAGCCTGCGCGGGCACCCCGAAGGTGGTGGACAGCAAGTCATAAAACTCGCGCATGGGAATGTCGCGCGACTGCCCCTTGAAGCCACCGGTATCGAGCAAACGACTGCCAGCCGGCAAGGCAAACGACTGACCACGCGCTTGCAACGCATCGATCAGGTGCACCCAGCTGTAAGAGGCACCGAGAATGGCCACCGGTTGGCCATGGGTCTGTGCACGCTGCAACCAGTGCACGACCGCTTCGAGTCGCAAACCCTGGTCGTCAATACCGTACTCACTCCCCTGCGCGCCAAACGTTTGCAACGCCAGCGCCAGGTAATGGGCCAGTGACGAATGGGGCATCATGGCTTCGGTGGGAAACAGCACCAGCATGGGCAATTGCGTGTGCTCAGCCATGAAAAACTGCTGGAAACCGCGCTGCATCGAAGCGTCATACACCGCGAGCGCCGGGTGGTAATGCCGGCCGCGAACATCACCACGTGTGGTGCCGCTGGTCATGAACACCCGCTCGCATTGGTCGATGGGCACGCAACTCAAGGTGAGGTCCTTGAAGGCCTGAATCGGCACCGCAGGAATGTCACGCCAGCTGCGAACCGTGCGGGGCAGTCGGCCGCGGTCCTGGCAAAAGCGGCGGTACGGGGCGTTGTGTTCCACCTGATGCGCAAACAACCGCAGCGCGAGCGCATCAAACGCAGCCTCGTCGGCGTCGGCTCGGGCCATGAAGGCCAGGACATCGTCAGCAGGATCGTGGATCACAGAAAACCTTTTCGGGTGGCAGACACAAAGCTCCGAAAAGTGACCAGGTGGGGGCCTGGCAGCTCTCCTTACGTCGGCATGATCCGATTCAAGTTCGCGGGTTCGGTACAACCATCTCAGCTGTCCGCCTGTTCAGGCGGCCTAACACCCCGGAGCAATTTTTGATTGTAGGGCATCACATGCCGGGACCGAATGTCCCATGCGAAACAGTCGGGCAAACAGTCCCGGGTAGACTGCCCGGCATGAACACCTCGACCTTCTGGGATTTCCCTTACCCGTCTCAGCGCATGCCCCTGCTGGCCCGCAACGTGGTCAGCACCTCCCAACCCCTGGCCAGCGCCGCCGGACTGCAGATGTTTGCCCGTGGCGGCAATGCGGTGGACGCGGCCCTGGCCACCGCCATCACACTCACCGTGGTGGAGCCCTGTATGAACGGCATAGGCGCCGATGCCTTCGCCATTCTGTGGGATGGCAAGCAGTTGCAAGGCCTGAACGCCAGCGGACGTGCTCCCCAGGCCTGGACACCCGACTACTTCGCCAAGCACAGCGTGATGCCCAACCGAGGCTGGGACACCGTGACCGTACCGGGGGCTGTGTCAGCCTGGCGGGCACTCTCCGACCGTTATGGCAAATTACCATTTGGCGATTTGTTTGAACCGGCCTTGCGTTACGCACGGGACGGCTACATGGTGTCACCCACGGTGCATCGCCAATGGGCCTCGCAAGTCTCCGAGCTGTCGCCCCAACCCGGCTACCGTGAAGCCTTCACCCCCCACGGGCGAGCCCCCGCCGTTGGCGAACGATTTGTGTGCCCAGGCCAAGCGGCCACCCTCGAGCGCATCGCCGCCAGCAAGGGTGACGATTTCTATCACGGGCAACTGGCGGCGGCCATCGCCCAGCATGCACGCAACACGGGCGGCGCGCTCACCGAAAAAGACCTGGCCGCCCATCAAGCCGACTGGGTCGACCCCATCTCCATGCACTACCGCGATCTGGAGTTGCACGAAATCGGCCCCAACGGCCAGGGCATTGGAGCGCTCATGGCGCTGGGCATGCTCGAGCACTTTGACATCTCCGGCAGCGGCTGCGACACCGCCCTCACCTGGCACTTGCAAATCGAGGCCATGAAGCTGGCCTTCAGCGACCTGGCCGCCTACGTGGCGGACCCGGCCCACATGAAGAAGGTCACCGCGGATGACTTGCTCGACCGCGCCTACCTGGCCTCACGTGCCAAGCTGATCGACCCCAACCGGGCCAGCACCCCCACTGCTGGCCATCCGCACAGCGGAGGCACGGTGTACCTCACCGCGGCCGACGAAAACGGCATGATGATTTCCTTCATCCAGTCCAACTACAAGGGTTTTGGATCCGGTGTGGTCGTGCCCAACACCGGCATTGCGCTGCAAAACCGCGGCGCCGGTTTCTCCCTCCAGGCAGGCCACCCCAACCAAGTGGCCCCAGGCAAGCGCCCCTTTCACACCATCATCCCGGGCTTTCTCACCCGTGGCGGCCAACCCCTGATGAGCTTTGGACTGATGGGCGGATCGATGCAGGCGCAAGGGCATATGCAGGTCACGAGTCGTTTGGCCGACTTCGGTCAAAACCCGCAAGCAGCGAGCGATGCCCCTCGCTGGCGCGTCATGGATGACAACGTGGGCGTGGCCGTTGAGCACAACTGTCCGCCTGATACGGTCGAAGGCCTGAAACAACGCGGACACCCCGTCAAGGTGGCGCCACGCATGGACCTCGAATTCGGCAGCGCCCAAATGGCCCATGTGATGGAGCACGGCTACCTGGCCGCCTCTGACCATCGCAAGGATGGCTATCCGATGGGCTACTGAGATGGGCTACTGAGACGGGTTGCTAACCCGAGGCTTGTCGCCTCTTGCACCTGTCTCCCATCTGCGCCTCTGAGCGAGCCGATGCCCCCCACGATGGAGGCAGCCTGACTGATCAGCATGATGTGCGCGCCAATGCTCGGCTTGATCCCCTGCGACATGACGGTGAGCTCCGCCGCTGATACGACCAAGGCAGTCCCCAGCGCAAACGACACTTGAGCCAAACGAGAAGGCTCTAGACCAAAGATACGCAAGGCTTCAGGCGGAGTATGCGTCGGCCATGAGCGTCGAGAGCATCTGGTAGCGACGGCGCCCTTTTTTGGACAGCACGACAAACTTGGAGCGCTTGTTGTGAGGGTCGGTGGACAGTTCGATCAAACCTTCCTTCAGCAGGCTTTGCATTTTGCGATGCAAGGTGGCGGGCGAGGCGATATGCGATAAACCCATCAAAGACGTGACCGTGAGAGGTGATGAACTGTGGTTCTCGATGGCAATTTCATCCAGCAAACGATTGCACATGGGCTCGAGGTCCACCAGGCGTCCCATCGTCGTCGTGCGGTGCATTTGATGGAGAAATCGCAGGTACTGATTGGCGACTGGAGCGGTGCTGTGCATGGGCAGTGGGTGATGTAGCGAGAAAAAAGTGGAGGCATCATGCCCCTCGAAGCGATCAAGGCCTGTCCCTGGAAAGACATTTAAATTGATTAAATTAAAGCGCCGAAATCCTATTAATTAGTTATTTATTTTTATTTTTACGTATGGCACCACACAGTTTTCGCTCAAGAGAAACTATTGATCAACAACCATGAAGCCACGGTTGACAGCACATATCCTTGCCACATAATTCGAACCATCAGTCGAATAACTCACTGCCCTGCGCAGCGATCCATCACCATGCAACTCCAAGAACGCTGGATTGACACCTTTGTGCGCATCTTTCGGCGCTGCGCCGTTCAACCCGGCGAGGTAGTCCGGCTGCTGTCAGAAACCGACAGTCGCGCTGTCAATGTCAAGCTCGCCGAACTGGCGTTGGCACGTATGGGCGCCGTGCCTGTCCACATCGTGGTGCCCACCTTGCGCATTAGCACCCCGGTGCCGGTGCGTTCCACGGGGGCCTCGCATGTCATCCAGCACATGGCGCCGGTCATGAACGCCCTATCGGGCGCCGGCCTGGTGGTGGACCTGACGGTGGAAGGCCTGCTGCACGCCCCCGAACTGGCTCAGATCCTTCAAACAGGTGCGCGGGTCATGATGATCAGCAACGAACATCCGGACATCCTGGAACGCTTGACCGTGGATGTCGATCTCACGGCCGCCGTCAAACAAGGGGTAAGGCGACTGGCCAAAACCCACACGATGCGGGTGACATCGGCCGCAGGCACCCACCTGACGGCAACGCTGAAAGGGGCCAAGTTGGGAGCGGTCTGGGGCGGCGCCGACAAGCCGGGCTTGGTGCAGCACTGGCCGGGTGGCTTGTGTCTGGCCTTTCCGCCGGCAGGATCGGTGAATGGCACCTTGGTGATGAATGTGGGTGACGTCAACCTGACCTTCAAACGCTACCTGGAAACTCCGGTCACCTTGCGCATCGAGGATGATTATGTGGTGGCCATCGAGGGACAGGGACTGGACGCCGAACTCATGCGCAGCTACCTGGCGGCCTGGGGCGACCGTGAAGCCTACGCGGTCAGTCACCTCGGCTGGGGGATGAATCCCAACGCACGCTGGGACGCCCTGCAGATGTTCGACAAGAACGATGTGAACGGCACCGAGTTACGCGCTTTTGCCGGCAACTTCCTTTACTCCACGGGCGCGAACGAGAACGCGGGCCGCCACACCCTGGGCCACTTTGATCTGCCCATGCGTCACTGCACGGTCAAGCTCGACGACTTGATCGTGGTGGATGAGGGTCGTTTGTGCAACGAAGCTTTTGCCTGAGACCAGGACCCCCATGAACAGTGATTACCTGCGAGACTACGCCGCCTCGGCCGATGCGAATGCGCTGGCCGAAGGCCTGCCGCTCACCCCGTTACAAAAGAAGCTGATCGGCATGGTGGATGAGGTCGGGGTGCAATGGGCCGAACGTGCGTTCACCCACGACCGCGAGGCCAGCTTTCCGCAGGAGAACTTCAACGACCTGCACCGCATGGGTTTCTTCGGGCTGTGCGTGCCCGAGCGACTGGGCGGCATCGGAGCCGATTACCGCACCTACATGCTGGTGGCCACGCGCATCGGCTATTACTGCGGCGCCACCGCCAACACCTTCAACATGCACAACGCCAATGCCTTGTGGGCCTCCAGCATGGTGGATGCCCTGGACATGACGCCCGAGCAACGTCAACAGCACGAACACAACCGCTCGGTGCACTACGCCCGCATGCTGGCGGGCTCGGTTTACGCACAGCCGTTTTCAGAAGGCAGTGGTGCCGCGGCCGGCCGTCACCCATTCGGTACCTCCGCTGTCCGCCGTGATGGGGGATGGGTGCTCAACGGCAAGAAGATCTTCGCCTCTCTCTCGGGTTCGGCCCACTACTACGGCGTGCTGTGCACCGAGGATGTGCCCAACCCCACCATGGCCAACACCCTGTTCATGGCCATTCCGGCCGACTCGCCGGGGCTGAGCATCGTCGGAGACTGGGATCCGCTGGGCATGCGGGGCACCGTCTCGCGCACGTTGTTGCTGAACAATGTGGTACTGAGCGATGAGGCCGCGCTGATGCCCCGCGGCGTGTACTCGCAAGCCGCTAGCCGGTATCCTCACATGTTCATGACGCTCACGCCGACGTATATGGGCGTGGCGCAGGCGGCCTATGACTTTGCCGTGGCCTACTTGCGTGCTGACATGCCCGGGGTGAACGTCAAGCGCCGCATGTACCCCACCAAGCAGATCGCCATTGCCGAGATGTACATCAAGCTGCAGCAGGCGTGGTCGCTGTTTCATCGCACCACCTCCGAGTTCAAGCTCGATCCGTCTCGCAGCGAACGCATGCGGGCTCTGGCCTGCCAGTACACGGTCATGGAGTATTGCGCCGAGATTTGCTCGGCAGCGGTGAAGGTGTGCGGCGGACAGGCCATGCTCAAAACCTTTGCGCTCGAACGGCTGTTTCGCGACAGCCGCTGTGGCGCCTTGATGCTGCCCTGGACGGCTGAAATTTGCCTGGACCGTCTGGGCAAAGGCTTGCTGTACAACGAGGGCGAACCCCGTGACGACGCAGTCTGATCGGCATCAAGACGCGTTGCCCGCGGCGTTCACGTCTCGGCGATTCGCTCCAATCCGCCGATGAAGTGGTTCACGATCAAGTCCACCAGTTGCTCGGGGGACATGCCGCCTTGCGGCTTGTACCAAGCCGGAATCCAGTTGACCATGCCAAACAGCAACATGGTCAGCACGCGATCCGATTTGGATCCCCAGCGTTGCTCGGGGCACAGATGCACAATGGCCGCGCGTGCATGACCAATCAACCGCTCCTGAAGCACCGCGATGGACGCCTGGGCTGCGGCATCGAGGTGATGCGATTGGGTGTTGAGAATATGAATCTCGTGAGGAGACGCCACATAGTCCTGCACCAGCGTGGCAATGAGCGCTTGCAACTGCTGCCGGGGCCCATGCACGGCGCTGACCGCCTGATCCACTTTGTCCGAGAGGTCCTGGATTTTCCAGGTAATCAGGCTGTGCAACAGGGCGTGCTTGGAGGCGTGGTAATGGTAGAGCGATGAGCGCTTGATACCACAATGCCGGGCAATGTCATCCAGCAGAGTTTCGTTGTACCCTTGCGCCGCAAACAGCTCGGCGGCAGATCGCAAAATCAGTTGCTGCCGCTGCGCAAAATCCGGGGATTTGGGACGTGCCATGCACCCATTGTCCGACAAATCCTACTCGTTGATCATGGTTGACGCTGCGCTCAACACCAGGGGATCTGTCACAGCGCTAATCATTCGACCCAAGCCCAGCCCCGTGTAGGTGTAATCCACTTTTACCTTGAGCGGATTGGGAAACACTGCGGGTGACGACTGTGTGACCGTCACCACGGGCGTGACCGCAGATCCAAAGGTGATCAAGCTACCGTTGGTGTAATTGAGCACCACCTGCTGAATTTCGGCTGTGGTCAGCTTGGGGTTGCGCAGCACAACGCCCGCTCGCGCGCCTTCACGGCTGGCATTGACCAGCACCGCATGATCGTACAAGGCCACACTGAGTTCGATCAAACCAAACACCAGAAAAAGAAACAGGGGCAAGACCAGCGCGAGCTCTACGCTGCTGGTGCCGCGCTGTGACCACCTGACCCCAGCTCTGCGCATGGATTCGGGGGTGCCTGCATGTGTTTGCATGCGAGCGGAGAATTTAATTTTCATGGTGCTGTCCTGTGCGGCAATTGCAACGGGCACTGTAGGCCGCGCCTATCAGCACACAACGTTCGTTGAAACACATCGGCAGTCAAGATTGAGGAAGGAGCGCCAAACGTGCGCAGTCAGACGGTGATGCGAGGGCCATCGATTTAAGGTCGCATCCGTGTCTGTGCAGCTTGCGCTGTGCTGGCATGGAGGCTGTTGTACCCGCTGGCACCTGCTGACTTGGTGCAACAACCAACCACCATCAACTCTTTCAAGAGGTAATTCATGACTGCAAATTTCATCAACTCCATTCGTAACTTCTGGCACGACGAGTCCGGGGTGTCCGCCATTGAATATGGTCTGATCGCAGCACTGGTGGCTTTGGCCATTGTGACGGGCGCCACTGCTATTGGTACTGATTTGAATGCCATGTTTAACGCCATTGGCACCAAACTGACGACAACGACAGCCAAAATTTAACAGCCCCATAGTCTGATGCTTGACCAGACATGATGACGGCCGCCTCGACTCTTTCGATTTGGTATGCGATAGGCATTTCCGCATTGGGCTTGATGCTATTGGCGGCAGCCTGGACCGATGTGAAGTCCCGTCGCATTCCTAACTCGATCGTATTGTGGGGTGCAGGCGCTGCTTTGGTGTGGGCAGTCAGTCCCGCCGGTGTAGGTCTGGCCCTGTCGCTCTTGGGCGGCATGGTGGCTTTTCTCACGTTTCTGGTTTTGTACGGATGGGGCTGGGTAGGCGCCGGCGACGTCAAGCTCGCCGGCGCCACCGGTCTGTATTTCAGCCCTTCCCATGCGCTCATGCTGTGCCTGACGATTTTGATTGCTGGCGGTGTGGTGGCGTTGATGTGGCGTTTCAAATACCACGCCACTCGGCCGGTGGGTGTCCCTTACGGTGTCGCCATCGCTTTGGGCACGGCGTGGCATGTGTGTCGTCAAGCCGTCTTATGAATGGAAAGTTGTTTGGATGAATAAATACCGATCAATCCTCGCATTGTTGGTGTCACTGCTGCTCGGCTTGGGTGCTGTGGGCTTGCTCTCGCGTTGGATGCAACAACAAATGGCTGCAGGCAGCCTGGAGGTGGTGGTGGCCGCTCAGGACATTCCCATCGGCACGCGCTTGAGCGCGTCGATGCTCAAGACCGCCCGCTGGCCAGGCTCTACGCCGTTGCGCGACGCCCTCTCATCGGTGGAGGATGCCGTGGGACGTGTGGTCAATGTGGGCGTCTTTCAAGACGAACCGTTGCTCAAGGCCAAGTTGGCTCCAAGTGGTGAAAAAGGGGGCCTGTCGGCACAACTGGGTGACGGCCAGCGCGCTGTCACGGTGAAGGTCAATGAGGTGATTGGCGTGGCCGGATTTGCCTTGCCCGGCAACTACGTCGATGTGATGGTCAACGCTACCGACCAGAACAACCATCCGGTGTCCAAAATTGTGTTGGAACGCATTCAGGTGCTGGCCGTGGCGCAGGACGTGGTCACTCCTGAAGGCAAACCCAAGGTGGTCAATGCCGTCACGCTGGAAGTCACTCCCGCGCAAGCCGAAACCATCGACCTGGCACGCAGTATCGGCACGCTGTCGTTGGTGCTGCGCAATCAACGCGACCCAGCAGGCATTCAGACACCTGGCGCACGCAAAGATGACTTGTGGCGCACCACGCACAGTCTGAACGTGCCCAATGCTCGAGCAGACGGCGCCATACGCACGCCCCGTGCACCCACTGCATCTCCTTCGGCTTTCACCACGCCTGCCCCAACAACCACGCCCGTGATTCGTGGCCTGGCCGTGTCCGCGCAATAACCCGGTTAAATTTTCCGAGAAAGACAGACATGCCCATGTCATCCTCCCGCACGTTCGTCCGCGCCCTCTTCAGTTTCCTCTACGACTCCCTCTTTGCCTACTGTTTGGCCTTCCTCTCCCGCCCCTTGACCAGAGCCTCCTGTTGCACTTCATTTTGTGCAAGCGCTCCACATACCCATCGCAGTGGGGCCTGGACGGCCCGAACGGGGGGACTCTCGCCCACCTTGCTCTTGCCGCTTGTCATGTGGGTCAGCGATGTCACCCATGCCCAGGACATATCGTTGAGCGTGAGCAAGGCCCCCAACCCGGTACCCGCTGCATTACGCAGCGCGACCTCAACCCCCGACACAGAGACCCTCACAGCACCCGGCGTACACCTCACCCTGGGCAAATCGCAGGTGCTCGCACTGCCCGAAACAGCAACCCGACTGTCCATCGGCAATCCCGAGGTGGCCGATGTGTTGATGATCAACCCCCGCGAGGTGTACTTGCTGGGCAAAAAGCCGGGCACCACCAATCTGTTCGTGTGGTCCGCCAACGGCAAGACCACCCTGCGCAACGTTGAGGTCCAGGTGGATGTTGAAAGCCTCAACCAACGCCTGCGCCAACTGGTTCCCGAAGCCGAGACTGTGCAGGTTCAGGCCCTGGCCGAGCATGTGGTGCTGAGCGGTCAGATCGCAGACGCCATGAAAGCGCAGCGATTGGTGCAACTGAGCGAAGCCTTCAATGGCGGTCGCAAAGTGGTCAACCTGTTGCGCGTGATGGGGGGACAGCAAGTGATGCTCGAAGTCAAGGTCGCCGAAGTCTCCAAAACCTTGCTCGAGCAATTGGGCGTGAACATGGACGTGACGCGTACCGCCGGTGGCACCTCCATTCAACTGTTGTCCCAACTGCTGTCAACCGGATCGAGTTCGCTGAGCTTCACCCGTCCCGACGGACGCACCAACGTCACCGTCACCGCTGACATGAAGCGCGGGTTGGTCAAGGTGCTGGCAGAACCCACCATCACCGCCATCAGCGGCCAGGAGGGCTCGTTTCTGGCGGGAGGCAAGATTTTCATCCCAGTTCCCCAAAGCAGTTCCTCCGGTGGCACCGTCATCACGCTGGAGGAAAAGGAATTTGGTGTGGGGTTGCGCTTTTTCCCGACGGTGCTGGAGGATGGGGTGATCAACCTGCGCGTCACCCCTGAAGTCTCAGAGCTGTCACAGGTTGGCACCACGATCACAGGCCTGACCGGACAAACCAGTCTGTTGCCCTCCATCACCACGCGACGTGCCTCCACCACGGTGCAGCTGCGCGACGGTGAAAGCTTTGCCATCGGGGGGCTGATCAAGAGCAATGTCTCGCAAACCGTGAAATCCGTGCCGTTGCTAGGGGACATTCCCATCCTCGGTCCGTTGTTTCGAAGCACAGCCTTCCAGACCGAAAAGTCCGAACTGCTGTTCGTGGTCACGCCACGACTGGCCAAACCGATGAGCACCTTGCAAGCCCTACCCACCGACGCCTACAAGCCTCCCTCGCGTATCGAGCGTGTGATGGAAGGACGTCTGGAGGCCCGTGACACCCCCACAACCGGAGATTCCCATGATTGATACATGCGCTATTCGTCGCTCGGCGATCACCCGCCTGGCCTTGTGCGTCAGCATGTGGCTCATGCTGGGCTGCGCCGAGCAACCTACCGCCGTCGATCGGAACTTCGGCAAGTCCATCCAGCGCACACAAGAAGCGCAATCCATACACCCACACAACGTACCGCCCGCCTATCCCCCCCTGGTCTCGGATGCGGTGAGCGGCAAGGCCGCCATTGAACGGTATTACAAGAGCTATGAAGCTCCCCCACCGGCGGGCAATGTGTTCAACATCGGTGTGGGCGTCCCTCAGATGGCACCTGCGACGAGATAAGGTACATCATGCGAATGGGATTGATTGCCTCCTCCTCTACCCGACGGGACGAATTGCTGTCCTTGATCGGGACGCTGGAAGGTATGGTGTTGAACACGCAAGTGCGTGACAAAAACCAGGACGGATGGCGCGAAATGCCCGTGGAGTCTTGTGACATTCTGATACTGGACAGCCCACTGCAAGCCTCCACCCAAGAACGTGACCGCGACCTGGCCTGGCTGGGGCAATGCGTCACGCGGCACCCGATGCTGGGCGTGCTGTGGCTCACCCATGACATCGACCCCGCGTTCTTGCTGCAAGCCATGCGCAGTGGGGTGCGCGAGGTGCTGCCCTTGCATCCAGACGCCACTGAGTTCACGCAGGCCTTGCACCGACTGCGTCGACATGCTCAGTCCCTTTCTCCATCCGGACAATTGGA
>RFTK01000074.1 GCA_009923505.1 Betaproteobacteria bacterium | reverse complement strand
GATCGACCCCACGGCAGGTCGTATCCATTGGGGCGATGCTGAGGTGGCGCATCTGCCCGAATCGCAACTGCGGCCCTTGCGCCATCGCGTGCAAGTGGTGTTTCAGGATCCGAATCGCTCACTGAACCCGCGCCGCACCGTGGGGCAGTCGCTCATCGAAGGTGCCATGAACTTTGGTCAGTCACGGCAGGACGCCGAAGCCCTGGCAGCCGATTTGATGCAACAGGTGCGTTTGCCGGTGGAAGCGCTCAAGCGCTACCCCAGCCAGTTCAGCGGTGGCCAGCGGCAGCGCCTGGCGATTGCCCGCGCACTGGCGTGCCGGCCTCAGGTGCTGGTGGCCGACGAGGCCGTGAGCGCACTGGATGTGAGCGTGCAGGCACAGATCCTGACGCTGCTGCGCGAGGTTCAGGACCGGCTGGGCCTGGGGCTCTTGTTCATCACCCACGATTTGCGGGTGGCGGCGCAACTGTGTGACCGGGTGCTCGTGATGCACCAGGGGCATATCGTGGAGCAGGGCCCCACGGCACAGGTGTATGCCCAGCCCTCTCATGCCTACACCCGACGCTTGCTGGATGCTGCCCCGGCGGCACTGCCTGCCATGGAACCTGTTCATTCATGACCCGTATTCTGATCGCTGGCTATCAGCACGAGACCAACACCTTTGCGCCCAGCCTCGCGGATTGGGCTGCGTTCAACACCGGTGAGAGTTTTCCGGCTTTTGTGCGCGGCGAGGCCCTGGTGCAACAACTCACCGGCCTGAACCTGCCGGTGGCAGGCTTTATCGATGCGGCGCGCCGTGAAGGTTGGGTGCTCGTGCCCTCGGCCTGGGCAGGGGCCACGCCATCCTCCTATGTGACCCGTGATGCCTTTGAGCGTATCAGCCAGGCGATTCTGGACGATGTGAAAGCAGCTCTGGGGCAGGGCCTGGACGGTGTCTACCTGGATCTGCACGGCGCGGCAGTGGCCGAGCACGCGCTGGACAGCGAGGGAGAGTTGATGGCGCGCGTGCGTGCCCTGGTGGGGCCTTCGGTGCCAATCGTGGCGAGCCTGGATCTGCATGCCAACGTGACGCAACGCATGCTGAGCGTGGCTGATGCGCTGGTGTCATACCGCACCTATCCGCATGTCGACATGGCCGCGACTGGTGAACGAGCAGCGTTGTTGCTGCGTGAACGCTTGCGCACGGGACAGCGTCATGCCCAGCATGCATGTCGTTTGCCGTTTCTCATTGCCCTGAATGCGCAAAGCACCTGGTTGTCGCCAGCACAGGACATCTACGCGGAGTTGGAGGCTATCGAAGCCCGCTCAGGATGTGTGCTGAGTTTTTGCATGGGATTTCCCGCCTCGGATTTCCCCGAGTGTGGTCCGATGGTGTGGGGGCACGGGGGGGCCGCCCAGCAGGCGGTCGAACAACTGTTCGCTCGGGTGAATCAGCCCGCGCAGTGGCACCCGGAATTCTTGCCTGCCCGTGTGGCCGTGGAGCAAGCCTTGGCCATTGCAAAACACCAGCCCAAGCCGGTGGTTTTGGCAGACACGCAAGACAACCCTGGCGCGGGGGGCGACAGCAACACGACAGGTATGTTGCATGCGCTGCTGCAGCATGGGGCAGGGCGAATCTGGCCGCAGCAGGTTGCGTTGGGCCTGTTGTTTGACCCCGTGGCGGCACGTCAGGCCCATCAGGCTGGTGTGGGCGCAGTGCTGGAGTTGGCATTGGGACGCGCGGTGCCGACGTTCACCGGCGAGCTCAGTGACCCGCCGCTGCAAGGGCGCTTCACGGTCAAGGCGCTGGGCGACGACTGGTGCCAGATCAAGGGGCCGATGATGACGGGCATGCGGGTGCACATCGGCCCGTGTGCCTGTCTGGAAATCGAGGGCATTCTGATTGCGGTGGCCAGTGGCAAGATGCAAATGTTGGACCGCGAGTTGTTTCGAGCGGTCGGCATCCACCCCGAGCAGATGAAACTGGTGGTGGTGAAAAGCTCCAACCATTTCCGCGCCGATTTCACCCCCATCGCTAGCCGAGTGCTGGTGGCCAAGGCGAGCGGACCGATGGCCGCCGACCCGGGCGACTTGCCCTGGAAAAATCTCGACCCACGCATGCGAACCCGTCCTTGACCTCCAGGGCCGGTGCACTTCACCAGGAGACTCTCCATGAGCACGAATGCCACGACCGATCTCACGCAATGCACGGCACACGAATTGCTGGCGCTGTACCGCAGCGGCCAAGCCAGCCCGGTGGACGCCACGCAAGCCGTGCTCGCGCGAGCGCATCGCCTGAACCCGCGCCTCAATGCGTTTTGCCTGATCGATGACGAAGCGGCATTGACCCATGCCCGCGCCAGTGAAGCGCGCTGGCAGGCGCACCGGCAGCAAGGTGCGCCCATTGGTGCCCTGGACGGGGTGCCCACCTCGATCAAGGATTTGGTGCTCACGCGAGGCTGGCCCACCTTGCGAGGCAGTCGCACCATCGACCCGGCGCAACCCTGGGACGTGGATGCTCCGGCCACCGCGCGTCTGCGCGAAGCGGGGGCCGTGCTGCTGGGCAAGACCACCACCCCGGAGTTTGGCTGCAAGGGCGAGACCAACTCGCCCGCCACCGGGATCACGCGCAACCCCTGGAATACCCACCACACGCCGGGCGGCTCATCGGGCGGCACAGCGGCGGCGGTGGCAGCCGGGCTGGGCCCCTTGAGTGTGGGGACCGATGGTGCGGGCAGCGTGCGCATACCGGCCGCGTTTTGCGGCAACGTCGGCTTGAAGCCCAGTTTTGGTCGGGTACCGGCGTACCCGCTGTCGCCTTTTGGCACGGTGGCCCACCTGGGGCCCCACACCATGAGTGTGCGCGATGCGGCGCTGATGATGAACGTGCTCAAGCAGCCTGATGCGCGTGACTGGACCTCGTTGCCTGCTGACGGGGTCGACTACACCGTGGGTCTGGAAGACGGCGTGCGCGGTTTGCGCATCGCCTATTCCCCCACGCTCGGGTATGCGAAGAACGTCCATCCCGAGATTGCAGCCGCTGTGCATGACGCCGTGCGCGTGCTGGAGTCGCTGGGTGCGCATGTGGAGATGCGGGACCCCGGGTTTGAAGATCCGCTGGAGATCACCACGGGCTTGTGGTTCCTCGGCTCAGCCACGATCTGGCAAGGTTTGACCCCGGCACAACAGGCATTGACCGATCCGGACTTGCGGGCCCAGGCCGAGGAGGGTGCGCGGTTGTCGGCACTCCAGGTGCAGCAGTTGCATCTGCGCCGCGGTCAGCTGGGCTCGCAGATGCGTCAATTCATGCAAGATGTTGACCTCCTGGTGACGCCCTCGGTGGCCATTCCCGCTTTCGAGGCGCGTGCGGCCGGCACGGTGCCCATGAACCCGCAGAGCATGCTGGGTTGGACGCCCTTCAGTTACCCGTTCAACCTCACCCAGCAGCCGGCGATCACGCTGCCGTGCGGATTGACCCGCGACGGACTGCCCATGGGGGTGCAACTGGTAGGCCCGATGTTTGGCGACGCCCTGGTGCTGCGTGCCGCTCGGGCCTATGAGTCGGTGCAGGGTGTGGCGCGACCGGTGCTTACCTGAGCGGGCTTTGACGCCGACGATGGTTGACCGGAAGTGCCGGACACTTTTCGACACAAGCAGACAGGACAGGACACCATGACCTTGGCCATGAGTTGGCGTGAGTGGGCAGCGCAGGATGCCGTCGGCTTGGCACAGTTGGTGCGTCAGCGCCACGTCACGCCGGCGGAGTTGGCGCAGCAAGCCGCGGCGGGTATCGCAGCCACCAACCCCACGCTCCACGGCGTGATCGAGGTGTTTGACGATGTCGTTCAGGACCCCCTCAAGGATGGGTTGAATCTGGACGGCCCATTGGGCGGCGTTCCATTTCTGATGAAAGACCTGGGGCCCACCCTCCAAGGTCGCTTGCAGGAAATGGGTTCGCTGTTCATGCGTGGCAACCGTGCGCAGGCCGATACGCACTTGACCCAGCAGTTTCGGCGCGCCGGTCTGAATTTGATGGGGCGCACCACCACGCCGGAATTCGGGGTGTGCAGTTCAGCCGAAAATCCGGCGGTCTATGTCACCCGCAACCCCTGGGATACGCGCTACACCACCTGCGGTTCGTCGGCCGGAACTGCCGCCGTGGTGGCTGCAGGGGTGGTGCCCATGTCGCATGCGACCGATGGTGGTGGCTCGATTCGCATCCCAGCAGGCTTCAATGGCAACATCGGGTTGAAACCCTCACGCGGCGTCTTCTCGATCGCCCCGCATTTGTCCGACATCTCGGGCTTTGTGTCGATTCAAGGCTGCCAGAGCCGCACCGTGCGAGACACGGCCGCGCTGGTGGATGCCTGCAGGGGTGGTGCCCCGGGTGAGTTCATGCCGTACTGGACGGCCCCTGAGCCCTATGCCGACATGATTCAACGAGACCCCCGTCCTTTGCGCATCGCGTTGTCGCACGAGTGGGGCGACTACCGGGCGGAGGCGCAACTTGTGACCGAGCTGGAGCGCGCCGGACGGTTGCTGGAAAGTCTGGGTCATCATGTGGCCTGGGCCATTCCCGCGGTGGATTTCCGCGCTGCGTTTGCGGCGCAAACCACCTGTTACATCACCAATTTTGCGCAGGTGATCGATGGCATGTTAGCCGCGCGTGGTCTGGAGCGCCCGCCTGATGACCTCATCGAGCCGATGAATATTCGCATCTGGGAAGCGGGCAGGCAGGCCTCTTACCATGAGCGCTACCGCATGCAAACCACCTTCAACACCACGTCGCGCGCGTTTGGGGCGTTCTTTGAGGCGTGGGACATCATCCTCACCCCCATCACGGCCAAGCCCACGCCGCTGTTGGGCACCACCGAGTACCTTACCTTGAGCGACAACCCGTCGGTGCTCGACTGGTTCGACAATCTGTGGCGCAATTTCGCCTACACTCCGCTCTCCAATTTGTGCGGTATACCGGCGATCTCCCTGCCCATGGCTCGGCAGACCAATGGCTTGCCATTTGGCATACAGGCACAAGCCCGTCAGGGGCAGGATGGTCTGTTGTTGCAACTGGCCGCTCAGATCGAGCGGGCCCTGGAGGGGCGATGGAACGACGGCCGAGTGCCCACGGTGCATGTGACTGCGTAAGTAATTTTCCCTTTCAAGATGATCATCGTCAGAACGCCGCAAGCCTTGCGTGAAGCATTGTCTTCTTCGGTAAGTCCCGCCTTTGTCCCGACCATGGGCAATTTACACGCCGGTCACATGGATCTCGTTCGGCTCGCTGGCGAGCATGGCGATCGCACCGTGGCCAGCATTTTGTCAATCGATTGCAGTTTCTGCCGCACGAGGATTTCGACAGCTACCCACGCACTTTTGAGGCGGATTGCGCCAAGCTAGAAGCGCAAGGCTGTGACGTGCTGTTTGCGCCGCACGAAGTGGATCTCTACCCCCAGCCGCAGACGGTGAAGGTGCACCCGGATGCGGGTCTGGCGGACATTCTGGAGGGGCAGTTTCGACCTGGATTTTTCACCGGCGTGTTCACCGTGGTGATGAAACTCTTCATGAGTGTGTTTGCCGGCAAAGCGCAGGGCGTGGCGGTGTTTGGCAAGAAAGACTACCAGCAGTTGATGGTGGTGCGTCAGATGGTGAGGCAGTTTGTGTTGCCCATCGAGATTTTGGGGGTGGAAACCCATCGCGCCGAGGATGGCTTGGCGCTGAGTTCGCGCAACCGCTACTTGAGTGAGGCCGAGCGGGCCGAGGCGGTGCAACTGTCGCTGACATTGCGCATGCTGGGCCGTGATGCCCTGGCGAGTGCGGATGCATTGGCCCGTCAATTGCCAGCACTGGAGGCTCGTGCCATGGACAGTTTGCGCCAGCGCGGTTGGCAGCCGGACTACCTCACCGTGCGCCGTCGCCAGGATTTGCAACCGCCGCAAGCGGGGGAAGATCTGGTGGTACTGGGGGCCGCACGGCTGGGATCGACCCGCTTGATCGATAACCTGGAAATCTGATTCACC
The DNA here is from genome assembly GCA_009923505.1 of Betaproteobacteria bacterium. Classification (GTDB taxonomy): domain Bacteria; phylum Pseudomonadota; class Gammaproteobacteria; order Burkholderiales; family Burkholderiaceae_C; genus Limnohabitans. The sequence goes on along the minus strand of RFTK01000074.1, from coordinate 10,210 downwards.
TGCAGGCGTGTGCCCGGTTCGCGCGGTGGTCTTGAACTCCCCCCACACAGGGCGCTGCGCCTGTGGTTCTGCATCAGGCCAGCGGGTCTGGTGCTGCGCTGAGGGTTGCCGCGTCGGCGGCAACACATCGGGCGCAAATACATGCCAACCGTTGGGAATGAACCGGCACACGTGCCAGCAGGGATGGGGAAAATGTCTGGCTGACACACCAGCAACCGGTCGGTGGCTCTGCACACGTCATGGCACAGGCGTTGGGCCCTCCGCACAACGGACAGCGGCTGGGGTCAATCGGGCCAGAGAGGGGCGGAGTTGTCATGGGGCGTGATGCAGCGGGCGTTTGGTGGCACGCCGAGCCGACGGGACGTGCTATAACAATTCAGGACAGAAGGTCTTGTGTCAGGGACCTTGTGATTTCTTGAAACCACCACCGGAGACGATCCATGTTCAGTCACGTGATGCTGGGAGCCAACGACCTGGAGGCTTCCCGGAAATTCTATGATGCCTTGCTGGCCACGCTGGGTATCGGGCCTGGCATGGCCAACAACCAGCGTTATTTCTACCGCAGCCCCACCGGTACCTTTGCCATCACCACGCCCCTCAACGGCCAGGCGGCCACGCATGGCAACGGCGGCACATTCGGATTTCTGGCGCAGTCTGTCGAACAGGTGAATGCTTTTCATGCGGCGGGCGTGGCGAACGGTGGCACCACCTGCGAGGATCCGCCCGGTTACCGCGAAGGCCCGGCCGGCAAGCTCTACCTGGCCTACTTGCGCGATCCGACCGGCAACAAGATTTGCGCCTTGTACCGCGTGCCGAAATAAGTCGTCAGCGTTCCAGCCCTTATTTTGTATTCTGTATACAGAAAAAACCCGGCTTTGTCCACACCTGTGTGACAGGGGAGTTGTAGTCGGGCAACCGGCTGCCGTCTGGGTGACAGCGGCAGGGAAGCTGCTTGAGCATCATCGAGTGCGATGAGGCGGCTGTGTGACCGCAGTTGCCTTGTGCACGCCGGTGGGCGTCACTCTCATTCACCCCCACTGTCCTAACTACAAGGAGTCTTACCTGTGGCCAATATCACCCTCAACGTCAACGGCAAGTCGCGCTCGCTCGACGCGGATGCCGACATCCCCTTGCTGTACGCCTTGCGCGACAACCTGGGGCTGCACGGTCCCAAGTTTGGGTGTGGTAAGGGCCAGTGCGGTGCCTGTACCGTGCTGGTCAATGGTGAAGCCGTGCGCTCGTGCATCACACCCGCAACCGCCGTCAAAGGCAAGCCGGTGACCACGCTGGAGGGCCTGGGCTCATCTGCCAAACCGGGCATGTTGCAGCAGGCCTTCATCGATACGCAGGCGGTGCAATGCGGCTATTGCATCAACGGCATGATCATGAGCGCTCAGGCCTTGCTGAACAAAAACAAAAAGCCCACCGAGGCGCAGATCAATGAGGCCCTAGCGGGGCACCTCTGCCGTTGCGGTACGCATCAGCGCATCGTGGCTGCGGTCAAACAGGCCGTGACCGCCTGAACACGAGACAAGGACACAACATGACAACCGAGACTTTGAATCGTCGTAAATTCCTGCAAGCCTCCTCCGCAGGCTTGCTGGTGGTGGGCTTTTCGTTCTCTGAACTGGCGCAAGCGAAGTCGGCCACCAGCCTGCGTGACGCCAAGAGCGTGGCCAAGGATCAACTGGATTCGTGGCTGCAGATCGACAAGAACAACCGCATCACGGTATTTGTGGGCAAAGTCGATTTGGGCACAGGCACCCAGACCGCCCTGACCCAGATCGCGGCGGAAGAACTGTCGGTGCCCTTCAACAGCATCCAGATGGTCATGGGGGACACGGCCACCACGCCCGACCAGTGGCTCACTGGCGCGGCGCTGACCATTCAGCAAGGCGGCTCGGAACTGCGACTGGCCGCAGCCAGTGCACGCATCGCCTTGCTGCGCCGCGCCGCAGACCAGTGGCAAGTGCCGGTGGAATCGCTCGAGGTCAAGGACGGAGTGATCCGGCAGGTGGGCAATGCAGCTCGTGAGGCCACCTATGGCAGCCTGATCGGCGAGGGATTCAAGCTGCAAGTGGATACCAAGGCCAAGGTGAAGCCGCACACCGAGTACAGCCTGGTGGGCAAATCGATCCCGCGAGTGGATATCCCCGCCAAAGTCACGGGCGAGCACCCGTATGTGCATGACTTCCGACTGCCGGGCATGCTGCATGCGCGCGTGATCCGCTCTGACCTCATCGGCGCCACCCTGCAAAGTGTGGATGACAGCCGCGCGCGCAAGATCAAGGGTTATGTGCGCACCGTGCGCAAGGGTAACTTCCTGGCGGTGGTCTGCAGCAGCGAATGGGCGGCGGTGAAAGCTGCCGACGCAGTCAAGGCGCAATGGTCGGCCGGCCCGGATCTGCCGCCCAAGGCCAATCTGTATGAGGCCTGGCGCAAGATGCCCTTGGCCAAGGAAGAGGCCACCCAGAAGGTGGGCAACATCGATCAGGCCTTTGCCTCGCCGGTCAAGAGCGTCAAGGCCAGCTACCATTTTGCGGTGCAGACCCATGCCTCCATCGGACCGTCCTGCGCTGTGGCCGATTATCAAAACGGCAAGCTGGTGGTGTGGTCGGCCTCCCAGGCCACGCACTCGATGCAGCATGAGTTGTCCATCATCACCAAACTGCCGCAGCAAGACATCCGTCTGGTCTATCTGGATGGCTCGGGCTGCTATGGCCGCAATGGTCACGAAGATGCTACGGCCGATGCCGCCCTCATTGCCATGGAAATCGGCAAGCCGGTGCGCGTGCAATGGATGCGTCACGACGAAACAGCCCTCGCGCCCAAGAGCCCACCGCGCTCGATGGACTTTGAGGCTGCGCTCGATGACAAAGGCAATCTGGTGGGGTGGAAGGGCGATTTCTACATCGCGCTCAACCACATCGCTGCCTTCAAGCCGCTGGACTTTCCGCTGCTGTCCGCCACCGAGACCGGTATTCCGCGTCCGGGCAACTGGGTCGGCTTTTTATTCCAGAATGCGGGCGCGCCTTATGCCGTGCCCAACATTCTGGTGACCACCAAGCACGTCGCCCAAACCTTTTTGCGTTCGTCCCATCTGCGCAGCCCCGGCCGGATTGAAAACTCGTTTGCCAACGAGGCCTTCATGGACGAGGTGGCCTTTGCCGCCCAGGCCGATGCGGCCGAGTTTCGCTTGCGTCACCTCAAGGACCCGCGTGCCACCGCCGTGATCGAAGCAGCACTCAAGACCGCCAACTGGCAGCCGCGTGTGTCCAACAGCGCAATGGGTACGGGACGAGTGGTCAAGGGGCGTGGCATTTCCTATGTCCGCTACAACAACACCATCACCTATGTGGCCACGGTGGCCGAGGTGGAGGTGGATCGCAGCAGCGGCCAGATCCGCGTGACGCGTCTGTGCATTGCGCACGACTGCGGGCAGATGATCAACCCCGATGGCGTGCTCAACCAGGTGGAGGGCGGAGCAATCCAGACGGTGAGCCGTACTCTGATGGAAGACGTGCAATGGACGGGCAGCAAGATCGAAAGCGTGGACTGGGCCAGCTATCCCATTCTGCGCTTCCCTGATGTGCCGCGCGTGGAGGCCGTTCTCATTGACCGCCCAGGTCAACCGACCTGGGGGGCGGGTGAGCAAACACCGACCACCATTCCCGCGGCCATTGCCAACGCGGTGTTTGACGCCACGGGCGTGCGTCTGCGCGAGATTCCGTTCACGCCCGAGCGGGTCAAGGTTGCATTGGTCGCTGCGGGCAAAGCGATGGCTTAACGCGCATGGCGGGGCTTGCGGTGGAGCGCGATCCACCGTGATGCCCGGGTCTTGATCTGCCGCAATCTAAAAGGCCGCGAGAGATTCGCGGCCTTTTTTATGGGTCTACAGCGCGAGGGTCTAGCTCTCGCGAAAACAAGCATCAATACAGCCAGCGCGCGGGCACCATCACAATTTGCGGGAACAACACCATCAGGAACATCACCGCGAACTGCACCGCCATGAAGGGCAAGACGCCCCAGGTGACCTCGTCCATGCGCATGCGCCCGACGCCTGCGACGACATTGAGCACCGTGCCCACGGGCGGGGTGACCAGGCCGATGGAGTTGTTGATGATGAACATCACGCCAAAGTACACCGGGTCAATGCCGGCTGCCTTCACCAGCGGCATCAGCACCGGCGTGAGAATCAGGATGGTGGGCGTCATGTCCATGGCGGTGCCCACGATCATGCACAGCACCATGATGGCCAGCATCAGCAGTGTGGGTTTGTCCAACAAGGGCTGCAGCAACTCGATGACTTGCGCGGGCAGGTTGGCCACGGTGATGAGCCAGGCCGAGACCATGGCGGCGGCCACCAGGAACATGATGACAGCGGTGGTGGCCGCTGCCGCTTCGAACACCTGGTAGAGCTGCTTGAAGCTCAGCTCACGGTAGATCACCATGGACACAAACAGCGCATACACGGCGGCCACCACGGCGGCCTCGGTGGGCGTGAACACGCCCATGCGCAAGCCCACCAGGATGATGACGGGCAGCATCAAGGCCCAGCCAGCACTCTTCATGGCGGCAAAAATTTCACCCGCACTGCGCCTTGGCGGTGTGTCGAGCTGCTCGCGGCGTGTCATCCACCACCAGGTGAGCCACAGGCCGGCGCTCAGCACGAGGCCAGGGAAGATGCCGGCGAGGAAGAGCTTGCTGATGGAGACGTTGGCCGCCACGCCAAAGATCACAAAGCCGATGGAGGGAGGGATGATGGGGCCGATCACCCCGCACGCAGCGATCAGACCCCCGCTGCGCGCCTTGTCATGACCGGCTTTGACCATCATGGGCAGCAACAGGGCCGTCAAGGCTGCAGCATCGGCCACCGCCGAGCCCGACAACGCCGACAGCAGACAGGCCGCGACGATGGTCACATACCCCAGGCCGCCGCGAATATGGCCGACCAGTGCCATCGCGAAATCCACGATGCGGCGCGACAGACCGCCGGTGTTCATCACTTCGCCTGCCAGCATGAAGAAGGGCACGGCCAGCAGCGGAAAGCTGTTGGCACCCTCAATGACGTTGAGCGCCATGATCTGCGGATCAAACGAACCCATGTGCCACATCAGCGCGGCACCACACAGCAAGAGCGAGTAGGCGATGGGCACACCCAGGGCCATGGCGCCCAAGAGCGCACCTAAGAAAACGGCTATCGTCATGGTGGAGTTCCTGGTGAGGGCTTATTTCAACGGAGGCGGGGCATCGATCGGCTCTTCTTCGGATTCGCGAATACCGATCAGCTCGTCCTCGCTCAGTTGTCCGGTGGCCATGCGCCAGAGTTGTTGCAGCAAAATCACGCCGCCGGACACAGCCAGCACCATGCCGCAGGCATAGAAATAGGCCATGGAGATTTCCATCACCGCACTGGTGGTCTCGCGGTTGATGATGACCTGGTCCAGCGAACCCTTGAAGAGCAGCCAGCAGGCAAAGAGCATGAGCAGGTGTGCCAGCACGAAGCAGACCTTTTTGCCGGCGAGTGAAAGGCGTGAGACCAGGGTGTCAGAGCCCAGGTGGGTGCCTTCCTTCATGGCGACAATGGCACCCATGAAGGTGATCCACACAAACAACCAGCGCGACAGCTCTTCGGACACGGTGATGCCTGTGTTGAAACCGTAACGCAGCACCACGTTCCCGAACACCAGCACGACCATCAGCGCCAATGCCACCACCATGCCAAAGCGGATGGCTTGGCAGTACCAATCAATGAGTCGGGTCAACATGGGCGGTGCACTCCTGAACAGGGATGATTCAGAAATGTACCAAATGGTTAATTGCTAAAATCCAGGGTAACTACCTACCCCGAAGAGGAATGGGAGACTAACTGATATTCAATATTTGAATGGTTCATCGAGATCACCGGGTCTGGTGATCTCGAGTTTCATAGCGTGATGCCCTCGTCGGCAAACGCCTTTTGCACCCCCTCGCGCTGGAGCATGCGGTTCTTGAAAGCCGTGAAGTGCTTGAGTTCCTGGACCGGAAACTCGCGCCGAAATCCCCAGACGTAAAACACCAGGGCATACGGGTCGAGCACGGAGTAGTGTGCGCCCATCCATTCGCGGGTGGCCAGCATGGCGTCGATTTGCTGCAGATACTGTGCGTAGGTCTTGCGCGCCATGGCCTGGATACCTGGAAAGGCACTGGCGTCTTCGGTGTAACGCTCGGGGCGGCCGATGTGCGCATTGGCCGGGTGAACGCTGGAGGCGAAGAAACCAATCAGCGACAGCGCCTGCACCTCTTGCAGCAAGTCAGTGGGCCACAGGCCAAAGCGTTTGCCCAGATACGGCAGGATGGCGGTGTTTTCGGTCAGGTGCGTGCCGTCTTCCAGGGTGAGCGCCGGCACGCGACCCAAGGGATGGATGCGCAGGTAGTCGGCGGTTTTTTGTTCCCCTTGCCCCAGGTTCATGCGGTGCGGCCGATAGGGGTGGCCGACCTCTTCCATCACGATGTGAGCAGCCAGTGAACAAGCGCCAGGGGCGTAATAAAGCGTGAGCATGCGGATCTCCTGAAGAGGGTCTTGTTAAAGGGGTTCGGCGGGGTCGTGCTGGCGGTACTCCAGCAGTTTGATCAAGCCATACAAGGCCTGGTGGGTGGGCGTTGGAATGCCGTGGGCCACGCCAAGTCGAGTCAACAAGCCGTTGAGGTGGTCGATCTCGGTGCGCTTGCCTCGGGCGATGTCTTGCGCGGTGGATGAGCGTTGACCGGCCATCGAGCGGTACAGGCCTTCGAACTTCTCGTCGACGTCGGTGCGGTCAAAGTGCACGCCTTCAGCCTCGGCCACGGCCAGAAACTCGGTGGTGAGTTGTCCCAGCAGCGTGCGCACCTCGGGCACCTGCACCATGCGGCCATATTCGATCTGTCCGATGGCCGACACCGCGTTGACCACGCAATTGATCAGGAACTTGAACCACAGCGCGTCTTTGACCTGGGGCGAGACATCGCACGGCACGCCCGCCGAGGCGAAAAGCGCGGCGACTTCTGTCAGCAAGCGTTGCGCATTCGGACCTTGACCCTCAGGCGCAGTCAGTGCCCCCGGGGTGTGCATCTCGCCGATCACGAGTTCACCCCGGCCGTTGTGTTTGAGTTGTCCCGGGCCTTCCATGGCCGTGGCCACGTAAACCACCGCCGGGAAGACCGGGTTGGGCAGCAAGCGTTGCAAAGTGGGGGCATTGTCCACGCCGTTTTGCAAGTTCAACACCACCGTGTGGGGCGAGAGCAGTGGGCGCAGCGCCTGCCCGGTGGCCTCGGTGTCTGGCGATTTGACGCACAAGAGCACCAGGTCGGCCTGCGCCACCGCCGACAACTCGGTGGTGGCGTGCATGGGCACATGCGCCTGAAAGGTCTGACAGTTCATGTACAGGCCATGCGTCGTGATGGCCTGCACATGCTCGGGACGCGCAATGAGGGTGACATCAATGCCGTGCCGCGCCAGCATGCCGCCATAAAAGCAGCCCACCGCGCCAGCGCCCACCACCACCACACGAGAAGAACGGGAAATCGAGGAAACCTGAGACATCGGTTTGATCCTACTCCAGCACCGGGGAATCTGCACCAGGTTCACACATCGCAAGGGTGACGCAGGTGACAGGCATTGAATTGGAACGGATCGTGCGCTCAGCACAGCAGCGTAATTCGCGAGAGAATGACCGCATGATGTCTGCATTACGCAATCCCCTGGTTCTGGTCACCGTGCTCATGGCTGGTGGCGTGTTGTTGATCACGATGGGCATTCGCCAATCGGTCGGCTTGTTTGTCGGGCCGCTCAACACCGAGACGGGTCTTGGCATCACCTCCATCAGTCTGGCATTGGCCATCGGTCAATTTGTGTGGGGTGCTGTGCAACCGGTGGCCGGCGCTGCGGCGGATCATTGGGGGGCCCGTCCTGTGTTGCTGGTCGGCTTGCTGGTGATGGCCCTGGGTTGTCTGCTCACACCCTGGATGGACTCCACCTTGGGGCTCACCCTGACCTTGGGCGTGTTGTCTGCGGCGGGGGCCGGTGCTTGCAGTTTTTCGGTGTTGATCGGGGCTGCGGCGCAACGCCTGTCGCCCCAGGAGCGCGGCGCTGCATCCGGCTGGATCAATGCGGGCGGTTCGCTGGGGCAGTTTGTGCTGGCTCCGGTGACGCAAAAACTCATCCAGACGCTGGGCTGGATGGGGGCTATGTGGGCTTCAGCCGCGGTGACTTTGTTGGCCATTCCCATGGCGTTGGGGCTGATACCCGTCCGCCCGGCAGCGGCGAACTCGGGAGGGGTCGAGGCTGCCGCAGGGGGCGGCATGCGCCAGGCCATCGCCCAGGCCTTCGCCGACCGCAGTTACTGGCTGCTGCACCTGGGCTTTTTCACCTGTGGTTTTCATATTGCGTTTTTGGTCACGCATTTGCCGACGGAAATTGGTTTGTGCGGGCTCTCGCCCACGGTGGCCAGTTGGTCGCTGGCCTTCATCGGTATCGCCAACATCGTGGGCAGTGTGGTGGTGGGCAACAACATCAACCGCTACCGCAGCAAGCATTTGCTGGCGCTGATGTACGGCTCGCGTGCCGTGTTGGTGCTGTGGTACCTCGCCATGCCGAAAACCGAATGGGTGTTTTATGTCTTTGCCGTGGGACTGGGACTGACCTGGCTGGCCACGGTGCCGCCCACTGCAGCTATCGTGGGCAAGTTGTTTGGCGTGCGGTATCTCTCCACCTTGTTTGGTCTGACCTTGCTGTCGCATCAGGTGGGTGGATTTTTGGGGGCGTATCTGGGGGGCGTGGCGCTGAGTGCGAGCGGCGACTACCAGGCCATGTGGTGGGCCGATATTGCGCTGGCCGGCCTGGCAGCGCTGTTCAACCTGCCCATACGTGAAGAGCCGATCAAGCCTCAAGCGGCCTGAGTCATGCCCTTGCACGACCCTGCCTCCCAGCGTCTTCGGCGCATCGGCATTGCCTGGATTTGCCTCACCACCCTGATGTTCGCGGTGCTCGACAGCAGCGCCAAGTGGTTGGTGCAGGTGTTTCCGGTCTGGCAGGTGGTCTGGATGCGGTTTCTGGTGCATACCGTGCTCACGGCCGCTGTGTTTGCGCCGCGTATCGGTCATCAGTTGTACCGTGTGAAGCATCCGAGGTTGCAACTGCTGCGCGGCTCCATGTTGGCCGTCATGACGGCACTGAATTTTTTCGCCCTGCAGTATTTGCAACTGGCTGAAACCGGGGCCATCCAATTCTCGGTCCCCATCCTGATTGCGTTGATCAGTGTATGGTGGTTGGGGGAGCAGCAAAGCGTGTCGCGTTGGGTGGCGATTGCGGTGGGGTTTGTGGGTGTGCTGGTGATCATCCGACCGGGCAGTCACGGGTTTCATCCGGCGATCTTCTTGAGTTTGCTCAACGCCATCATCTATGCCGTCTTCAACATGATCACACGCCGTGTGGGTGCTGACGATCACCCGGCGGCCACGCAGTGGATTTCTGCGCTGGTGCCCACGGTGGTGCTCACCCCGTTTGCCCTGTGGCACTGGCAAACCCCGCACGATATCTGGTCCTGGGTGTTCATTTTGTCCGCGGGTATCACCGGTGGATTGGGGCACTTTGCCTCGGCCATGGCCCATCGCTACGCCAGTGCCGCGGTGCTGGGCCCTTTTCTGTACCAGCAAATCATCTACATGACTTTCTTCGGCTGGTTGATGTTCGATCAGATACCCGACCTCATGGTGGTGACGGGGGCCTTGCTGGTCGTGGCCAGTGGTTTGTACCTGCTGCGCCAGGAGTTTCGATCCACAACCGCTTGATGGCCGCAAATGGAAGGCAGGGTGTGCGTCGCGCACGCAAGGGCCGTGCACCGATGACGCGAAAGTCTGCGCGCCATCGCGATCTCCCCTAAGATGCAGGCACTTCGGGCGAGGAGACTTTGAACATGAAAATTCTGATGGTCGGTGCCGGTGGCATCGGTGGCTATTTCGGCGCGCAATTGATCCGTGCCGGCGCGGACATCACGTTTCTGCTGCGAGAGCAGCGCAAGCAATCGATTGACCGTGAGGGCCTGACGATCGAGACGCCCAGCGAGACTTTCACGCTGCCTGTATCCACCGTCAGTGCCGCCGCACTCCAGCCTGACTACGACCTGATCGTGTTTGCGCCCAAAGCCTATGACCTGGACGATACCTTGATCAGCGTGGCGGGCGCTGCCGCACG
>RFTK01000073.1 GCA_009923505.1 Betaproteobacteria bacterium | reverse complement strand
CCTCGCACAGGTGCTCCAGGTGCAGCGCATTGAGATGCACCCCGTCATGGGCGAACCAGCGCGGCCACAGGGCGCGGGCCAGAGCGCCATGGTGCGCGCGACCCAGACGCTGGAGGTGTCTTCGGTCCTGACAAGACCGGTGCTCAGAAGGATCGCCCCGGCCCAGGCCCCGCCGTGGACTCGGCGTCCGGCGTGATCCAGATCCGCCAGGTGGGATACCACCAGGCAGCGCTCAGCACTGCAGCCACCATCAGCATCCAGATCAAAGGCTGAGACGCTGTTCGTCCGCGCTGGCCGTGTGCGCGCCATCGTGCACCGGGCTCCTGCGAGCGATCGCAGCCGGAGGTTCGACTGCCATCATGGGTACGGAAATCGGTCATAGAAGTCTTCACTCGAAGCATGGGCGCTGCGTTGAGCCAGCGCGACACAGACGGAGTCAACCGCCTAACCTGCCGATGTTACCCACCCTGCCCTTCACGCGTGTGAAGACCCTGTCAAGCTTGAGTACTCCATCACACCAGGCGCGCGATCAGGGCGCACACCAGACTGAGCAACACAGTAGTGGTCAAAGGAATGAACCAGTCTCGTCCAAACAACCGGAAGCGAAAATCGCCCGGTAACTGTCCCAGCCCCAGTTTGCGCAGCCAAGGAGACAGGCCGTTGATGAGCAACAGCGCCAGAAATACCACAATGAGCCAGCGAAACATCATCGGCTCACAAGGTGTGCGAGCGGTCGCCGCGCGCAAATCCCAGAGGTTCCCAGGGTTCACCCACCCCGAGGGCGATGACCTTGAACAATTCGCCCATCTCGTGCTCGGTGATCAGTTTTTGCGCCATGGTTCGCTCCGGCAATGGTGCGCTGGCCAGGGGTTCCAGCAGTCCGCTGTTGATCAAAAAATGGGCTTGCGAGGTGTACCCCAGCACTTGCAGGCCCGCTGCCTGGGCAGCCAGGGCAATGCCGGTGAAGTTCACGTGCGCCGTGATGTCCTTGTCCCCGACATCGCTCAGGGGATCGGGGTCGGCACGGTGCAGGCGGTGGCACATGACGGTACCCATGTGACGTTGCGGGTGGTAGTACTCCCGCTCTGGAAAACCGTAATCCAGCAAAAAAACAGCCCCCGCCGTCAGGCGTTCAGCCAGGGTGTGCACAAAGGCTTCGGCCTGGGTATGAATTTCGGTGAGATAGTCATGCTCGCCCTCAATGGCGAGCGGTGGCCGCAGTTCAGTCGGTCGATCGCCCCAGGCAAAACCGCCATCCGGGGCTGTTGTCACACCGCGTTCGTGCCACACGCCTTGACCACGCCACAGCAATTGGACCGGCATCGCGTCCAGCACTTCATTGCCCACCACCACCCCTGAAAACTGCTCAGGCAATTCCGACACCCACTGCACCTGATGGCCGTACGCTTGCAGGGTGACGCGTTGACGCGCCTGCAGGTCACCGGACAGATCCACGATGGTGTAATGACGCACCCGAGACCCCAAGGTTGACAGCAACTGATGGGCCAACGCGCCCGTGCCCGCCCCAAATTCCCAGACCTGATCGGTACCGCTCACCGTCAGGGCTTCGGCCACCGAACGGGCCAGGGTGCGACCAAACCAGGGCGAGAGTTCGGGAGCGGTGACAAAGTCACTGCCTCCCTGCGGTGTGCTTCCCAGCTTGGGCAAGCCCCCCGAGTAGTACCCCATGCCCGGCGCATAGAGCGCCATGGCCATGAAGCGATCAAAGCCGATCCAGCCCTGGGATTGGGCCATGGCGCGGTGCAAGAGGGCATGAAGCGCAGACATGGAGCGATTTTCGCTGACAATCACCCCATGGCTTGGACATTCATTACCGGGGGTGCAACCCGCTTGGGGCGCGAGACCGCGCTGGCATTTGCGCAAGCGGGCTGGGGCGTGGTGTGCCATTACCGCCATTCGCAGGACGCCGCGCAAGCCGTGTGTGCATCCATTCGCGCACAGGGCGGTGCCGCCTTGGCGGTACAGGGCGATCTGGAAGACGAGTCCAGCTGCCGCCAGTTGTTTGACGCCACGATCCGCGAAACCGGTACTCAATTGCACTGCGTGGTGAACAACGCCTCCCTGTTCGAGCCCGATGAAGCCCGAGACATGGACGAAGCGAAGGCGCTACAACAGTTGCAGGTCAACCTGATGGCCCCCCTGCGGCTGAGCCGCTGGCTGGCACAGTTGCATGAATCTGCGCCCTCACCCCAGCAACCCAGCGGACAGGCCAGCGTGATCCACGTGCTGGACCAGAAGGTGTTCAACCTCAACCCGGACTACTTCAGCTACACCCTCAGCAAACTGGCGTTGGAACGCGCAGTCAGTCTGCAAGCGCAGGCCCTGGCCCCCACGCTGCGCGTCAATGCGGTGGCCCCTGGGCTGATGTACCTGAGCGGCCCCCAATCGCAGGACAACTTCGACAAGGCCAGCCAAGCCAATCTGATGCGCCGCCCCCTCAATCCCCGGCACGTGGCCGATAGCGTGGTGTTCTTGGCCAGCAACGCCGGCATCACCGGCACCACCATCCGGGTAGACAACGGCCAGCACCTGGTGCCGTCGCCCCGCGACATCATGTTCGTGACCGAGGCCGTGATGAGCGGGACATCTGCATGAGTTCACACCCCTTGTTGCGTCGTCACCGGCGACTGTTTCTCCAGGGTTTGTCGGTGCCAGTGCGGATTGGCATCCATGATTTCGAGTTGAAGGCCCCCCAGCGCATCGTGTTTGACATTGAGTTGTTTGTGCCTTTGGACAACACTACCCCCGCACAGGATCACATCCAAGAAGTGGTGGACTACGACTTCGTGCGCGAGGTGGTGCAGGCGCGAGTGGCGCGAGGTCACATCAACTTGCAGGAGACCCTGGGGGACGACATCCTGAGCGCCTTGCTGGCACACCCCGGAGTGGCCGCAGCGAGTGTCTCCACCCGCAAGCCCGATGTCTACCCCGATTGCGAGGCCGTCGGCGTGCAGACCTTTCGGGCAAAACCTGGTGTGGTCTGGTGATGACCATGGCCGCCAAAGGCACCCAAATTCTCACGCTCACCGGTCTGCGCTTTGACGCCAACCTGGGTATTCTTGAGCACGAAAAAAACCAACCCCAACCGATTCAGGTGGATGCCGAGTTGAACCTGGGCACACAACCCCTGATGCCGCACGATGACGACATCACCCACGTGCTCGACTACCGCAAGGTGCGTCAAATCATCATCAGCGAGTGCACCGCCGAGCATGTGAACCTGCTCGAGACGTTGATCGGCAAACTCGCGCACCGGTTGATGCAATTGCACGGCGTGCTGGGTGTACGGGTCACCATTGCCAAGCTGGAAATTTTTTCGGACTGCGAAGTGGCGATCCGAATGGAGACCGGGCAGTGGTGAGGCCTGAAGGCCTGAAGCCTTGAGGGCTGTGATGCCCTGTGGTCTCTGGCCTCGAAGCCTTGCTGCAGCCAGGCGCGATGTCCTGGATGTTGGGTGCCCTTTGCCTCACTCCAAGCGGATGTTGGCGGCCTTCACCACCTGACCGTAGCGACTCAGATCGCGTTTGAGTTGTTCGCCAAACTGATCGGGCGAGCCCGGGCTGGCGTCGATGCCCAGGGTTTGTAATTTGTCTTTCACCACCGGATCATTCAGCACCGCATTCAACTCGGTGTTCAGCCGCTGCACCACGGCAGCCGGTGTTTTGGCCGGGGCCAGCAAACCCACCCAGGAATTGACCACGAAGTCACTCACGCCCCCCTCGATGAAGGTGGGTACGTCTGGCAATGCGGGGGTGCGTTGCGCACTCGACACCGCAATGGCGCGCAGCTTGCCCGACTTCACATGCCCGTGCGCCCCCGCCACGGCGGTGTACACCAGCGGAATACTGCCACCGAGCACATCGGTCATGGCCTGCCCACCGCCCTTGTAGGGCACATGGGTGAGTTGCGCGCCGGTGCGTTGTGCCAGCAATTCTCCAGCGATGTGTGGCGTGCCGCCCGTGCCGGAGGTGCCGTAAGACAGGCCGCCTGACTGGCTCTTGGACAAGGCAATCACCTCCGGCAGGGATTTGGCGGGAACACCAGGGTTCGAGACCAGAATCAGAACCGCATCGCCGATTTTCCCCACCGGCGCAAAATCCTTCAACGTATCGAACGGTACTTTGGCAAACACGTGCGGGTTGATGACCAGGGTGCCATCAAACCCCAGCACCAGCGTGTAGCCGTCAGGGGCAGACTGCGCCACCAGACTGGTTCCGATGTTGCCCGAGGCGCCCGGCTTGTTGTCAATCACCACCTGCTGCCCCAGCCGTTTGCTCAGGTGCTCAGCAATGAGACGACCACTGGTGTCGGTAACGCCGCCCGGCGTGAAGGGGACCACCAAGCGGATGGGCTTGGACGGCCAGACGTCTTGCGCGCCGGCTCCGCTGGAGAAGCTCAGCATCGCGCCCACGATGGCGCTCAATAGCGCTCGACGACAAGGTTGACATGGCTGCATGCAGTTCTCCATCAAGACTGTGTCAGGGGTTAAATGCAGGCCATTGAACCTGCGTCATCTGGGACAATACGCCATTACACCCCAGGTCCGCCCCTGCGACAATACAGCCATGCCCACCCCCGACACCCTTCAGCGCGAGACCCACAAGCTTGAAAAGCGCCTGTGCCGTCAGGTCGGCCAGGCCGTGGTGGACTACCACATGATCGAGGCCGGCGATCGGGTCATGGTGTGCCTGTCGGGCGGCAAGGACAGTTACACCCTGCTGGACATCCTGCAAAAGTTGCAGCAGCGCGCCCCCGTGGACTTCGAACTGATCGCGGTCAATCTGGACCAGAAACAACCGGGTTTCCCTGAGCACATCCTGCCGCAACACCTGTCGCGTTTGGGCATCAAGTTTCACATCGAAAACCAGGACACCTATTCCATCGTCAAGGACAAAATTCCCGAGGGCAAGACGATGTGCAGTCTGTGCTCTCGCTTACGGCGCGGCATTCTGTACCGGGTGGCGGATGAATTGGGCGCCACCAAGATTGCCCTGGGCCATCACCGCGACGACATCCTGCAAACCTTCTTTCTCAACATGTTCTTTGGCGGCAAACTCAAGGGCATGCCGCCCAAACTGCAAAGCGACGATGGGCGTCATGTGGTTATCCGTCCATTGGCCTATGTGGCCGAGAAGGACATCGTGCGCTGGTCCGACCATCGGCAATTCCCCATCATTCCTTGCACGCTGTGCGGCAGCCAGGAGAATTTGCAACGCAAACAGGTGGGCGACATGCTGCGCGCATGGGACAAACAGTTTCCAGGTCGGTTGGACAACATGGCCAACGCCCTGCAACACATGGTGCCCTCGCACCTGATGGATCGCCAGGCTTTTGATTTTGTCGGCCTGAGGGCCGATGGCCTGCCGGTCCCCGAGGGTGACATCGCCTTTGACACCCCTGCCCTGCCCAGCCGCTTTCCTGTCCCGCTGACGGTGGAATGATCCTTTCCTCTGAGATGCAGTGGTACGTTGTTCACACCAAGCCGCGGCAAGCTCACCCGCGTGATCGAGCCGATGTTCAGCCGCTACCTGTTCATCCAACTCGACACAACCCAGAGCAATTGGTCCCCGATCCGCTCCACCCTGGGGGTGAGCAAGCTCGTGAGCTTCGGCAATGTGCCCGCCGTGGTGCCCGACGCGTTGATTCAGGCGCTCCAGCAGGCCGATGGCTCACGGCGCGAATACCTGCTCAAGGAAGGGGATGCGGTGCAATTCGTCAGCGGCCCCCTGCAAGGGCTGGAGGGTATCCTGCAGCAACGCGATGGTGAACTGCGGGCGATGGTGCTGATTGAACTCATCAGCCAGCCGCAGCAAGTCAGCATCGCCATCCATGACCTGCGACCATTGGCAAATTGATGAATAATGGTGGGGTTATATACGTTCAATGCAGCATAGACGAGCTGCGTTGGATATAATCTTTATCAGTTTGACTCGTCACGATCAAGCCTTTCACTACATGAGCGCCTCTCCACGACACCTGGCCATCATCATGGACGGCAATGGCCGTTGGGCCAAGCGTCGGCGCTTGCCGCGGCAAGCTGGCCACTTGATGGGCGCGAGCGGACTCAGGCGCGTCGTGCGGGCCTGTGCTGATCGGGACATAGAGTTCCTCACAATCTTTGCCTTCAGCACCGAGAACTGGCGCCGCCCGGCCGACGAAGTGTCGGCTCTTATGTCCCTGTTCATCCAGTACCTGACCCGGGAAGTCAAGGAGATGCGTGATCAAGGCGTGCGCCTGCGTATCATCGGCAACCGCGAGGCCTTCGATCTGCCGTTGCAGCGGCTGATCGAGGAAGCCGAATCGGCCACGGCACACAACACCCGGTTGAACCTCACCGTGGCCGCCAACTACGGTGGCCAGTGGGATATCCTGCAAGCAGTTCAGTCCTGGCAAGCCGCGAATCCGGATGAGCCGATGTCGGCACTTTCTCAACAGGATCTGGCCGATCATCTCAGCACGGCTGATATGCCCGATCCGGACTTGCTCATTCGCACGGGCGGAGAATCGCGCATCAGCAACTTCCTGCTGTGGCAAATGGCCTACACCGAGCTCTATTTCACCGACACCCTGTGGCCCGATTTTGATGAAAAGGCTCTGGATGCAGCCCTGTCTTGGTACGGAACCCGGGTACGTCGCTTTGGCAAGACTGACGACCAAGTCAGTGGCGCTCCCCTCAAAACCTATAGCCTGGGCGAGTCGGTCTGACATTGCCTGTTGTGTGATCTGCTCACGTCACAGAGCACGGATTTCACTCCCGTAAAGCCCTTCCCTGGAACGTGTGGTCATCGCATGATGACCGCATGTCACTCACACCCCGGACCTTTCCTCTCGAGCCCACGCTCCCCTACAACCAGGCACTACGTAAGCGCCTGCAAACCGGCGACATTCTGCTGTGTAGCGGCAGCGGGGTGTTTTCCGACTTGATCCAGCAAGCCACCGACAGTCCTTGGAGCCATGTGGCCCTGATCGTGCGGCTTGATGCCATTGACCGCATCCTGCTGTTTGAGAGCGTTGAAACCTTTGGCGTGCGCACTGTGCCCCTGTCTCGCTACCTCACGGACTACGAGCAGGGTCGCCCCTATCCGGGCGGGTTGGCTGTGGTGCGCCACCGCACATTTGCCCGCGTTTCGTCGGCGCATCAGATCCAGCGCATGTTGCAATTTGCAGTCGACCACTTCGGTAATGCCTACAACCGCCAGGAAATTGTGCGTATCGCAGCCCGCATTCTGGGCAATTCACTGCAAGCACCTCTGTCACAAGGCAAGGATGCATCCTTGAAGGCGTTCATATGCTCGGAATACGTGGCTGCGTGTTTTGAACAAGCCGGTGTCGCCCTGGCTGCCAGTGACCGTGGCTACGTGACTCCGGCCGATTTCGCGGATCCGCGGTTGATGGACTTGATCGGCGTCTTGCAAGCCCCAACCTGAAAGGAATCTTTCTATGTGACCCTCTTGCCCTTCGCCAGCCCCAGCGACTCGGAATGCCTCCTATAATGCCTGTGTGCTACCGACAGGCTATGGGGCCTTCTACCCACGTTTGTTCAACCTACTCGAGTATTTATTTTGAAACGCGAATCACACCACCACACCCACGCCCCTCGATATGACCGCGGCCAGGACTGCATTGCCCTGGTTGATGGTCGCTTCCTCAATTGGTTACTGGCCACCGACAGCGAGGCAGCGGGTGACGACAAGCTCAACCGCCACGCCTTGCACGGCGTGTTCACGGCGTTGTTGCAGCAGTGGGGATTGCATTGCGACCTACGCCGCATTTACTGGTACACCGACCAGCATGACGGCCAGTACCCGAACGACCAGGTGGTGCGACTGCTGGTGAACCACCAGCAAGACAAGGGTGCCTCCATGCTTCGCACCATCAGCGCTGATCTGAACCAACTGGTGAGCCACCGGGCCTGTGAGCACCTGCTCTTGGTCAGCGATGACGAACGACTCACCCCATTGATCGACCAGGCCCAATTGCATGGCATGAGTGTTCATCTGGTGTGCGACGAGTCGTCGCGCAACCTGCCCAAGTTGTTTGAAACCGACCCGGGCTGGACACGCATGCTCGAGCAGGCCGATCGGCGTATCGTCATGCATTCGCAAGCCATTCGTGACTTGTTGTCCTCGCGCCAGCCCTCTGTGGACAGCCCATCCTTGCACCCCATGGGAGCCGACACCGAGGCCCCCGATCCGGAAGTGGTTCGCACCAAGCTGCAAGAAGTGGTGCAAGTGTGGTGGGACGAGGAGCCTGAAGACATTCGTCTGGACCTGCGCGAAGAATTGCAAGACAGCCGTGGCATTCCCCAGGAAGTGGATCGCCACTTGCTGTTGCAAGTGCGTAAAGTGCTGGAGCGCACCTTGAGTTTCCAGGAGAAAAAGTTGCTGCGCGACATGGTGCGTCAGGTGGTGCTGGAAAAGGCCGCCGAGGAATAAGTCTGTTTCGCTGTTGCCCTGACGATCACCATGACTTTGCTGGTTACCGGTTGTGCTGGCTTCATTGGCAGCAACTTTGTCCACACCGCGCTGGCTGCCAGCGATGAAACCCTCGTCAACCTGGACAAGCTCACCTACGCGGGCAACCTGGCCAACCTGGCCAGCTTCCAGCAAGACCCACGGCATGTGTTTGTGCAAGGCGACATTGGCGACCGCGCGCTGGTGGAGCGTTTGCTCAGCGAGCACCAACCCCGTGCCGTGCTGAACTTTGCAGCCGAATCACACGTCGATCGGTCCATTCACGGCCCTGGGGATTTCATCCAGACCAATGTGGTGGGCACATTCCAGTTGCTCGAAGCCGTTCGCGGCTATTGGCAGACGCTGGCCCCTGTGCCGCGTGAGGCCTTTCGGTTTGTCCATGTGAGCACTGACGAGGTGTATGGCACGCTCGGCCCCACCGATCCACCTTTTGCCGAAACCAAGGCCTATGAGCCTAACAGCCCCTACTCGGCGAGCAAGGCGGCCAGCGATCACCTGGTGAGAGCCTGGCATCACACCTACGGCCTGCCGGTGCTGACCACCAACTGCAGCAACAACTACGGGCCTTACCACTTCCCGGAAAAACTCATTCCACTGGTGATCCACCATGCCCTGGCAGGTAAACCCTTGCCTATTTATGGCGATGGCCAGCAGGTGCGAGACTGGTTGTATGTGGTGGACCATTGCCGCGCGATTTTGCGGGTACTGGAAGCCGGACGTGTGGGCGAGACCTACAACATCGGTGGCTGGAACGAAAAACCTAACCTGGAGGTGGTGAACACCATCTGTCAGCGGTTGGATGCGGTGCGCCCACGCGCGGATGGCCAGTCCTACACCAGCCAGATCACCTTTGTGAAAGACCGCCCCGGTCATGACCGCCGCTACGCCATTGACGCCCGCAAGATCGAACGAGAGCTGGGATGGAAACCACTCGAGACGTTTGAATCCGGCATCACCAAAACCATCGACTGGTACCTGGCCCATGCCCAGTGGGTAGAGGATGTCACCAGCGGGCACTACCGCCAGTGGGTGGCGACCCAGTATGGCTGAGCGCCATCGGGCCCTGAACATCTTGCTGCTCGGCGGCAGTGGTCAGGTGGGCACCGAATGGCAGCGCTTGTTCCAACACGAGGGGGCCTGGATTCACGTGCAGTCGCCCACCCGGCAGGAACTGGATCTTGCAGATTCAACCGCTGTGCGCGACTGGGTGCTGCACCAGCGCCCTCAACTGATTGTGAATGCAGCGGCTTACACCGCCGTGGACAAGGCCGAGTCCGAACCCGACCTGGCGCAAGCCCTCAATGCAGCGCTGCCCACTGTCCTGGCCCAGTCAGCGACCGCTGTGGGCGCTTCGCTGATTCACTATTCCACCGATTACGTCTTTGCCGGCACGGGCGACCAACCCCACCGAGAAGATGATCCGGTACAACCGATTTCCGTGTACGGAAGGACCAAGGCTCAGGGTGAAGCTGGCATTCGGCAATACTTGACGCGCCATTTGATCTTGCGAACCAGTTGGGTCATGGGTGCACATGGCGGCAATTTTCTGAAAACGATGTTGCGGCTGGCGGCCGAGCGAGACAGCTTGCGCGTAGTGGCCGATCAGGTGGGCGTGCCCACACCGGCCCGCCTGCTGGCACAGATGGCTTGGCATGCCTGGCGCACCTGTCTGGATGGCGAGACTGCCGCCCCCCCCTCACCGGCGTGGGGCCTGTACCACCTGGCGCCGCGCGGCATCACCAACTGGTGTGACTATGCGCGGCTGGTCTTGAGCGAGGCCTCGGCCCGAGGCTGGACACTCCAGGCTTCTGCGCTGCAGGTTGCCCCCATCTCCACCACGGACTACCCCACCCCTGCACAACGGCCTTTGAATTCACGGCTGGATGTGTCACAGTTTGAGCAGACCTTTGGCGTCATCTTGCCGGACTGGCAAGCCGGCGTTCGAAGCACGCTCGATGAACTCAGGAGCCTTGCCGCATGAACCCCTCGACCACCCGCAAAGGCATCATCCTCGCCGGCG
The DNA here is from genome assembly GCA_009923505.1 of Betaproteobacteria bacterium. Classification (GTDB taxonomy): domain Bacteria; phylum Pseudomonadota; class Gammaproteobacteria; order Burkholderiales; family Burkholderiaceae_C; genus Limnohabitans. The sequence continues at coordinate 5,863 of RFTK01000073.1, read as the reverse complement.
GTTCGGGCACTCGCCTGTATCCCGTGACGCAGGCCGTGTCCAAGCAACTGCTGCCGGTGTACGACAAGCCGATGATCTACTACCCGCTCACCACGCTGATGCTGAGCGGGATTCGCGAGGTGTTGATCATCTCCACCCCGCAGGATACGCCGCGCTTCCAGGAGTTGCTGGGCAACGGCTCCAACTGGGGCATGCAGATCGAGTATGCGGTGCAACCCAGTCCGGATGGCCTGGCGCAGGCCTTCATCATCGGTCGCGAGTTTGTGGGTTCTCACCCCAGCGCCCTGGTACTGGGCGACAACATCTTCTACGGGCACGATCTGGTCAAGCAACTCGCCAGTGCGCAATCCCGCTTGAGCGGTGCCACCGTGTTTGCCTACCATGTGCACGATCCTGAGCGCTATGGCGTGGTGGAGTTCGATGGACAACAACGCGCGGTCAGTATCGAAGAAAAACCCAAGACACCCAAGTCCAACTATGCGGTCACCGGCCTGTACTTTTACGATACCCAGGTTTGCCGCATTGCGGCCGACATCAAGCCCTCGGCCCGCGGCGAACTCGAAATCACCGATGTCAACCGCTGCTACCTCGAGCAGCAGCAATTGCAAGTGGAAATCATGGGCCGCGGCTATGCCTGGCTCGATACCGGCACCCATGACAGCCTGCAAGAAGCCGCGAGTTTCATCGCCACCTTGCAAAAGCGCCAGGGCCTGATGGTGGCCTGCCCCGAAGAAATCGCCTTCCACCAGGGTTGGATCGATGCCGCTCAAATTGAACGACTGGCCCACCCCCTGACCAAAAACGCTTATGGGCAATACTTGCTGCAACTCCTCAAACCCTGATCAACCGAGACGGATTGATTGGGTTAATTGGGGTTAGATTCGGCAATCGGGGTCAGATTCCAATTTATTCAGAGCTTCGCTAAATCGGCATCTGCCTCCTCTCTCCCCTCAAGAGTCGTCCTCACTGACTGAATCCACAGAAGTACCGAATGGCTTACACCGTCACCCCCACCGAGATCGAAGGCGTGCTGATCCTGGATCCACAGGTATTTGGCGATGCACGCGGTTATTTTTTTGAGAGCTTCAATGCGCGTGACTTTGAGCGCTGCACCGGGGTGTCGCTGCCATTCGTGCAGGACAACCACAGTCGTTCAGCCAAAGGCGTGCTGCGCGGTTTGCATTACCAGGTGGAGCATGCGCAGGGCAAGTTGGTGCGGGTGACGCAAGGCGAGGTGTTTGATGTGGCCGTGGACATCCGACACGGCTCGCCAACTTTCGGACGCTGGGCCGGGGCGCGACTCTCGGGCGAGAACAAGCGACAACTGTGGATACCCCCCGGCTTGGCGCATGGCTTTTTGGTGCTGAGCGACAGCGCCGAGTTTTTGTACAAAACCACCGACTACTGGTACCCCGCCCACGAGCGCTGCTTGCGCTGGAACGACCCGCAACTCGCCATTGACTGGCCCTTGGCCGAGACAGGCCTGAGCGCCCCACTGCTGGCGGCCAAGGATGCCGCCGCCCCGGGATGGGACTCGGTCCGGACCCAGGGCTGAAGTTGGGGCACAATCTGCCCTAAGTGAACCCTCGCTTCTCCCGACCATGACCGATATCCCCTCCATTGCCCCGCGCGACAAGGCCGAGATCCTGGCGCAGGCCTTGCCCTACATTCGCAAGTTCCACGGCAAGACCCTGGTCATCAAGTACGGCGGCAACGCCATGACCGATCCCGCCCTGCAAGCCGACTTTGCTGAAGACGTGGTGCTGCTCAAACTGGTGGGCATGAACCCGGTGGTGGTGCACGGCGGCGGTCCGCAAATCGAGACCGCGCTCAACCGCCTGGGCAAGAAGGGCGAATTCATCCAAGGCATGCGCGTGACCGACGCCGAAACCATGGAAGTGGTGGAGTGGGTCTTGGGTGGCGAAGTGCAACAAGACATCGTCGGCCTGATCAACCAGGCCGGGGGCAAAGCCGTGGGTTTGACGGGGCGCGACGGCGGGATGATTCACGCACGCAAGCTCAAAATGGTCGACAACAAAGATCCCAGCAAGGAGTACGACGTTGGCCAGGTGGGTGATATCGTGGGTATCGACCCCAGCGTGGTCAAGGCTTTGCAAGACGACGCCTTCATCCCGGTCATCAGCCCGATTGGCTTTGGCGAGAACAATGAGAGCTACAACATCAATGCCGATGTGGTGGCGGCCAAGCTCGCCACCGTGCTCAAGGCCGAGAAGTTGGTGCTCTTGACCAACACCCCCGGCGTGCTCGACAAGGCGGGCAACCTGCTGACCGATCTGAGCGCACGCCAGATCGATGCGCTCTTTGACGACGGCACCATCAGCGGCGGGATGCTGCCCAAGATCAGCGGTGCACTCGACGCTGCCAAGAGCGGTGTGAATTCCGTGCACATCATCGATGGCCGCGTCCCCCACGCCATGCTGCTGGAGATCCTGACCGATCAGGCCTTCGGCACCATGATCCGTTCCCACTGAGCCGACCACCCCAGGAGGCAGCCATGGCAGAACACGACAACCCCTCAGCCCCCGCAGCAGACGCCCAAGCCCCCACACGCAAACGCCCCAAGCCGGGTGAACGTCGGGTTCAGATCCTGCAAACCCTGGCCGTCATGCTAGAACAACCGGGTGCCGAGCGCATCACCACCGCGGCCCTCGCCGCCAAGCTGCAGGTGAGCGAGGCCGCGCTCTACCGTCACTTCGCGAGCAAGGCGCAGATGTTTGAGGGTCTGATCGACTTCATCGAGCACAGCGTGTTTACACTGGTCAACCAGATTGCCGAACGCGAGGAACCCGGCGAGCAAAAAGCGGCTCGCATGGTGTCCATGCTCTTGCAATTTGCCGACAAGAACCCGGGCATGACCCGGGTGATGGTGGGCGACGCCCTGGTGTTCGAGAACGAGCGTCTGCACCAGCGGATGAACCAGTTTTTCGATCGCATCGAACTGAGCCTGCGCCAGGTGCTGCGTGAGTCGGAGGCGGTCAAACTGTCGTCCACCCCGACCGTGGAAGCCCAGGTACGTGCCTCAGCCCTGGTGAGCTTTGCCCAAGGGCGGCTGCACCGCTTTGCACGCTCAGGGTTCAAGAAGTCGCCCATGGAACACCTGGACGCGAGCCTACCCCTGTTTTTCTGAGTGTCTGAAGACAGCGCACCCCGTCGGCGCCCTTGAGCAGATCGTCTTGCAGGGTAGTGCTCACCAGTCCCACATCGCCCCATCGCGCTGCAGCCGGTTGACCGGCAGGTAGGCGCGTTGATACGGAAATTTCGCGGCCAATTTCTCGTCGATTTCGACACCGTGGCCAGGCTTTTCGCCACAGTGCAGCAAGCCATCCTGGAAGTGGTAATCGTGCGGAAAGACGTCCAGCGTCTCGGCGCTGTGGTGCATGTATTCCTGAATGCCGAAGTTGGGCACCCAGGTGTCGAAGTGCAAGGCTGCGCCCATGCTGACGGGTGACAGATCGGTAGCGCCATGACAGCCCGTGCGCACTTGATACAAAGAGGCCAGGTCGGCAATGCGCCGCAGGTGCGTGATGCCGCCCGCATGCAGCACGGTGGTGCGGATGTAGTCGATCAACTGCTCTTCGATCAGCTGCTTGCAGTCCCAGATCGAATTGAACACTTCCCCCACCGCAAGGGGCGTGGTGGTTTTCTCGCGAATCAATCGGAAGGCCGCCTGGTTTTCGGCCGGCGTGGGGTCCTCCATCCAGAACAACTGGCACGGCTCGAGTGCGCGACCGAGTTGAGCAGCCTCGTTGGGCGTGAGGCGGTGGTGCACATCATGCAACAAATGGATGTCTGGCCCCAAGGCGTCGCGAAATGCCTCAAAAGCCTGGGGTGTGTGGCGCAGGTATTTGGCCGTGTCCCAGTCGTGCTCACTGGGCAGGCTGGCATCGGCCGGTTCGTAGTGCCCGCCTTGGCCCACACCATACACCTTGTCCAGGCCCGGCACACCACATTGCGCGCGAATGGCCCGATAACCCTCGGCCTTGGCCTTCAGCACTTCGTCCACCGTGTGCGCAATATCGCTGCCGTTGGCATGGGTGTAGACCATCACACCCTCGCGGCTGCGTCCCCCCAGCAATTGATACAACGGCAAGCCAGCGGCCTTGGCCTTGAGGTCCCACAGGGCCATGTCCACCGCCGCAATGGCCGTCATGGTCACCGGCCCGCGTCGCCAATAGGCCCCTCGGTAGAGGTATTGCCAGATGTCCTCGATGCGATGAGCGTCGCGTCCCATCAGACAGGGAATGACGTGGTCTTGCAAATAACTCGCCACCGACAACTCCCGCCCATTGAGCGTGGCGTCGCCCAGACCGGTCAGGCCCTCGTCCGTCTCGATCTTGAGGGTGACAAAGTTACGCCCCGGCGAGCAGATGATGAGGCGAGCACCTGTGATCTTCATGTCGCCAAACCGGACACCGCCGCTTGAATACCCTGCGCCTGGATCGTGTCAAAGTCACGCCGAACCGCAGCCAACCACCCTGAGGCGCGGGGCAACTCCGTGCCCCAGATGGGTTCGAAGTGCAACAACCGATCCACCCAATCGCCGTCATCGCGCGACGCCGCCACCAGCGCCTGCAACGGCTGGGTATAGGGGTCATTGAAATCGTACGCCTGCCCTTGCTCGTCCTGGGCGAGCCAGTAACGCAGCCAGCAGGCCGTCGCCATGATGAGATAGGGCGTGGGTTTGCCCAGGGCTTGCAGCGCCAGCGTGGCGGGCACCCAGCGCTGGGTAATCTTGACCGAACCATCCTGCGCAATCTGATGGCAACGATGATGCAACGCTGGATTGACAAACCGTGTGAGCAAGGCATCCCGGTAGGCGTCGGTGTTGGGGCGACGGACCACCGGCGCCACCTCATCCAAAAAGCCGCGAACAAATTCGCGCACCCAAGGCAGGCTGACGGTTTCCCGCACCGTATTTTGCGGCACCACAGCCCCGATACAGGCAATGGCCGAATGCACACCGTTGAGCATGCGCAGTTTGGCCTCTTCAAAGGCCTTCACATCGTCCACCACCATCACGCCCACGCTGGCCAGTGCGGCAGCATCGGCCGCGTCGAGTTGACTGCGCTCGATGGCCCACTCCCAGAAGCCTTCCGTGCTGAGGGGCGCAAGATCTTCCACACCCAGGGCCTGACGTGCAGCCAGGCGCACCCGCTCATCACTTTGCGGGACGATGCGGTCCACCATGCTGTTGGGGAAGCGGCATTGCTGGTCCATCCAGGTGGCGAGCGAAGGGCTGATGGCACGAGCCGCCTCCCGACACAAGGCACGCAATTGATCGCCATTGGACGACAGGTTGTCGCACGAGGCCACTGTCACGCCGGGCAGCCCGCACGCCTGCCGCGCATGCAAGCCTTGCACGATGAACTGCGCCAGCGCCGGGTTGTAGGCTTTCTCCGTCACGGTGAGCGTGATCCAGCGGGTGGACGGTGCTGCCATGGCCTCCACCACGCGCTGAGGCTCGGTGGCGGCCACCGCCGTGTCACGCAAGGCACCGATCACCTGCCACCAGGATTCGGCCCGGCTGGCAATTTCAACCGCATAGTAATGGTCCTGTGCCCGCAAGGCCCTCACCAGATCGGGGGAGCGCATGGCCACCCCGAACACCCCCCACCGGTCATCCCCCAGCGCCGCCAGCATATTGAACGTCAGCTGCGAATCAAATACCTTTTTCGGGACCTTCTGGAACGCCAGCAAACTCACCGTTTGTTGCTGCAGTTCGTCCACGCCAGGCTTGCCACGCTCACTCGCCGGCGATGGTCATATCGTCGATCAAAAGTGAACCCATGCGGATGCCACCGCGCAGATCGACGTCCGAGCCGATCGCGACGATATCGCGGTA
>RFTK01000072.1 GCA_009923505.1 Betaproteobacteria bacterium | reverse complement strand
CGGCCGATGAGATGGCCTTGCCCGAAGACGTGGGCCGTTATGCGGCCGAGCGCGCACTCAGCCGTTTGAATGCCCGCAAGATTCCCACCACCGAATGCCCGGTGCTGTTCGAGTCCACGTTGGCCGCAGGTTTGCTGGGTCATTTCGTTCAAGCCGTGAGCGGCGGATCGCTCTACCGCAAGAGCAGTTTTCTGGTGGACTCGCTGGGCAAGAAGGTGTGGGCCAACCACATCGACATCGACGAGGACCCCTTCGTGGTGCGTGGTAAGGGCAGCGCACCCTTTGACGATGAGGGCGTGGTGACCCGCGCGCGCTCTGTGGTGGAGGGCGGTCGTGTGCAGGGTTACTTCCTGGGCAGCTACTCGGCGCGCAAGCTGGGAATGGCCACCACGGGCAACGCGGGCGGATCGCACAACCTCGTGCTGCGCTCGCGTCACACACAAGCCCGCGACGATTTGAACGAGATGCTGCGCAAACTGGGCACCGGCCTGTTTGTCATCGAGTTGATGGGGCAGGGCGTGAACTACGTGACCGGTGACTACTCGCGCGGCGCGAGTGGTTTCTGGGTGGAGAACGGCGAGATCGCCTTTCCTGTGCAGGAGATCACCATCGCGGGCAGTCTGCCGCGCATGTTCAAGGGCGTGCAGGCCGTCGGAGCGGATGCCTACAACTACGGCGCCAAGACGGTGGGCTCGATGCTGATCGACCGCATGAAGGTGGCCGGGGCCTGAGTCGACCGCTGATGGTCGACCGCAGCGGCTTCTTGCCTCAACCCGCCAGCGCGGCCTTGACGGCGGCACTCACCAGGCCCATGTCGGCCTTGCCAGCCAGTTGTGCCTTGACGGCACCCATCACCTTGCCCATGTCGCCCGGGCCCGTGGCGCCCACCGAGGCCACGATGGCTTTGACGGCCGCCTGAATTTCCTCAGGGCTCAAACGCTGGGGCAGGTAGACCTCCAGCACGGCGATTTCGGCTTGCTCGATGTCAGCGAGATCTTGTCGGGCGGCCTGGACATAGGCGGCGACCGAATCCTTGCGCTGCTTGATCAGTTTGTCGACGATGGCGATCACGGCGGTGTCGTCCAGCGTCACGCGCTCATCAACCTCCTTTTGCTTCATCGCCGCCTGCAGCAGGCGGATGGTGCCCAGGCGTGCAGTGTCCTTGGCGCGCATGGCGTTTTTCATGTCGTCGGTGATGCGTTCTTTGAGTGTCATGGGAAGGTCCAGTCCAAAAAACAAGGGCCCGCGCGGGAGAACCCGGGCGAGCCTGTGGGCAAAGCCGTGGCGATCAGTACAACTTCTTGGGAAGCTGCATGCTGCGAACGCGCTTGTAGTGGCGTTTCACAGCGGCGGCCTTCTTGCGCTTGCGCTCAGCCGTGGGCTTCTCGTAGAACTCGCGGGCACGCAAGTCGGTGAGCAGGCCCAGTTTCTCGATGGTGCGCTTGAAGCGACGCAGAGCAACGTCGAAAGGCTCGTTTTCTTTAACGCGAATGGTGGTCATTGACGAATCGTGAATGAGTGTGCGTGCGGGTGGTGCATCAGAAGATCGGGCTGCTGCAGCCTGCTCGCGGTGGTCCCCAACTGAACAAGTTTCCAGCCGTTGGGGTTGGCCGGCAAAACGGCGATTATAGCCTGTTCAGCGACGCTGCCAGGGCCTGGGCGCAGGCATGGGCGCTCGCCCAGGCCCACTGGAAGTTGTAGCCCCCCAGCCAGCCGGTGATGTCCACCACCTCGCCGATGAAATACAGGCCGGGTTGGCGCGACTCCAGGGTCTGCTGGGACAGCATGCGGGTGGAGACGCCGCCGGCCGTCACCTCGGCCTTTTTGTAGCCCTCGGTGCCGCCGGGCTTTACTGACCAACTGGTCAATTGCTGAGCCAGATCTTCCAGGGCCCGGTCGGGGATGTCTGCCAGGGGCCGTTGCCACACCGACTGACCTTGGGTCCACAGGTCGGCCAGGCGGCTGGGAAACCACTGGGTGAGCTCATTGTCGAGTCGGCGTTTGGAGCTCATTTTGAGCCGCTTGAGCTCGCTGGCCAGGTCGTGGCCCGGCGCCAGGTTGATGTGCAGGTCTTGTCCGGCTTGCCAGTAGCTGGAGATTTGCAGCACCGCGGGGCCCGACAGGCCCCGATGGGTGAACAGCAGGTCCTCGTCGAAATGGGGCGGTGACTCGTCTCGGCGCGGGCCTTTGGCACGGGGGGAGCCGTCGGGTGGACCCCAGGGGCCCAGTCCGATATCGACGGGCAGCGACAGGCCCGCGAGCGCCGCGAAGGGCGCCCAGACGGCGGGATCAAAGGTCAGCGGCACCAAGGCCGGGCGGGTGGGGACCACCTCGAGCTGAAACTGTTGGGCCAGCCGGTACCCCAGGTCGCTGGCCCCGATCTGCGGGATGGAAAGCCCCCCGGTGGCCACCACCACGGCCCGAGCGCGCACGGGGCCGCGGTCGGTGTCGGCCTCGTAGTAGGCCTCGGCCTGGTCATGAAAGCGCAGGCTCTTGAGGCCGCAGGGTTGCCAGTGGTGAACATGCCCACCGGCCGCCCCTGACTCGCATTCCCGCAGCAGCACATCGATCAGGTCTTGTGACGAGCGGTCGCAAAACAGTTGGCCCTTGTGTTTTTCGTGAAAGGGCACACGGTGCTGCTGCAGCAGCGCGATGAAATCAGCCGGGGTGTAGCGTGACAACGCACTGCGGCTGAAGGCGGGGTTCTCTCCTAGGAAATGCCGGTGCGGCTGCCGCACGTCCAGATCGCGGTTGGTGAAGTTGCTGCGCCCGCCGCCGGAGATGCGGATTTTTTCAGCCACTTTGCTGGCGTGGTCGAGCAACACCACTTGCAAGCCGCGTTGCGCAGCCACGCCGGCACAAAAGAGGCCGGCCGCACCAGCGCCCACGATCAGCACATCCGCCGTGGTGGTCATGCGAGGAAGCGCTCGATCAACTCAGCCACTTGTACGGGTTGGTCGTGGTGCAGCATGTGACCGGCGTCGGTGACATGGCCCATCTGCAGTTGCGACACCGATGTCAGTCGCTGGTGAAATTCGTCCAGGGTGTAAGCCCCTTTCCACCACTCGTTGATGCTGTTGTCGCTGGCTTCCACCACCAGGGTGGGCGCGGTGATGCGCTTGAAGAGGGCATCGACTTCTTCCACGCGGTAGAGCGTGGCGTTGATGATTTTGTGCGCCGAGTGGCCCAGGATGCGCCATTGCCCTTGTGCGTCCTGATCGGCCCATTCGCCGGCCAGCCACTCGGCTTTGTCTGGCGACAGGCGCGGATTGGTTTTGCGCAGGCGTTGCGCCACAGCCTCGAGGTCGGGGTAGGCGCGCAGGTCCAGCTCGTCACGGTGGAACTGTTTGAGTTGGCCGATCCATTTGGCGTAGCGCCCCGGCGCTTGCGCCGGCTGGGTGCGCGCCATGCCAAAGCCTTCGAGGTTGATCAGGCGTCGCACTCGCTCGGGGAAGATGCCGGCGTATTGCATCACCACATTGCCACCCATGCTGTGGCCCAGAAGATCGACCGGGGCGTGGGGGGAATAGTGGTCCAGCAGGAAGTCCAGGTCGGCCAGGTAGTCGGGGAACCAGAAATGGTCGGTGTCTGGGGTGTGGGTGCGGCCATAGCCACGCCAGTCGGGGGCAATCACCCAGCGCTCCTGGCGCAGGGCGTCGACCACGAACTGGAACGAGGCCGACACGTCCATCCAGCCGTGCATCAGGAACAGCGGTGCCAGGCCCGGTTGGGGATGGCCCCACAGACGCACGTGGTAGTTCAGCTGTCGGATGGGGACAAACTCGCAGCGCGAGGGCTTCTTCACTTGGTACATTTCCAGCATCATAAGGAGATTGACCGTGGCCCAGCGACCCCAGCGTGATGACTACCCCGCCATGCACCGCCAGTTCCGTTGGCAGGTGCCGCGTCAGTTCAACATGGCCGAGGTCTGCATGCGGCGCTGGGCGGCGTCCCCCGCCACTGCGCGTCGCACCGCCATCATCGAGCATCAGGCCGATGGCGCAGCCCAACGGTACACCTACGCACAGTTGCAACAGGCCGCCGATGCCTTGAGCCATGCCTTGCTGTCGCTGGGGGTGCAGCGCGGTGACCGGGTGGCGATTGTGCTGCCACAACGCTTCGAGACAGCGGTGTCTTACATGGCGGTGTTGCAGATTGGGGCGGTGGCAATGCCGCTGTCGCAATTGTTCGGCCCCGACGCGCTGGCCTATCGGCTGCAAGACAGTGGCACGGTGCTCGCCCTGGTGGACGCCTCCACGGTGGACGCCCTGCGGAGTGCACGGGCAAGTGCCCCGACCTTGCGGCATCTGGTGGGAGTGGGCGAGGTGGCTGCTCGATGCGATCACGGATTCGAGGCATTGCTGGAGCTCGGACGCGCCTTCATGGCACCTGCTCGGCGAGGGCGAGCCGCGCGTGAGCAGCCGCGCAGCGACAGCCCGAGCGGCCCGCAACGCGGTGCACGCTGGGCGGTCCCCGCGCGCACACAAGCCGACGACCCGGCTGTGCTGATTTACACCAGCGGCACCACCGGCCCCCCCAAAGGCGCGCTGATTCCCCACCGCGCCTTGATCGGCAACCTGACCGGCTTTGTGTGCAGCCAGAACTGGTTTGGCTTTGACCCCTCGGGGCGCCAGCCGGGCAAGAGCCAGGCTGTGTTCTGGTCGCCCGCGGATTGGGCCTGGACCGGCGGGTTGATGGACGCCTTGCTGCCCACCCTGTACTTTGGTCGCCCCATCGTGGCCTGGGCGGGGCGCTTCAGTCCTGAGCTGGCGTTCACCGTGCTGCAGCAGCACCGCGTGACCCACACCTTTTTGTTCCCCACTGCCCTCAAGGCCATGATGAAGGCCTACCCCACCCCGCGCACGCAGTTTCGTTTGCACCTCCAGGGCTTGATGAGCGCGGGTGAGGCAGTGGGCGACGCGGTGTTTGGCTATTGCCAGGACCAACTGGGCGTGACCGTGAACGAGATGTTCGGCCAGACCGAGATCAACTACATCGTGGGCAATTGCGCCATGAATGGCCGCAGCCGCCATGGCGTGGGCTGGCCTGCGCGTCCCGGCAGCATGGGCCGGCCGTACCCCGGGCACCGGGTGGCGGTGATTGACGACCAGGGTCAGGAGTGCCCCGTGGGTGTGCCGGGCGATGTGGCGCTGCATCGGCAGGATGTACACGGACACCCCGACCCGATATTTTTCCTGGGGTACTGGAACAACCCGCGCTCCACGGCCGCCAAGTTCACCGGCGACTGGTGCCGAACGGGCGATCTGGCCGTGCGCGATGCCGACGGCTACCTCTGGTACCAGGGACGGGCGGACGACGTGTTCAAGGCGGCAGGGTACCGCATTGGTCCCAGCGAAGTGGAGAACTGCCTGGTCAAGCACCCGGCGGTGGCGAACGCGGCGGTGGTACCCAAGCCCGACCCGGAGCGCGGCGCGCTGGTCAAGGCCTATGTGGTGCTGGCACACGGTTACCAGGCCTCCGCGCAACTCATTGACGACTTGCAGCAGCACGTGCGCGGCAAGCTCGCGCCCTACGAGTACCCCAAGGAGATCGAGTTCATTGCCGAACTGCCCATGACCACCACCGGCAAGGTGCAACGTCGGGTACTGCGCTTGCAAGAGGAAGAGCGGGCGCGACAGCGACAGGCTTGAGGGGCCCTCTGGCGGCGGGGTATGTCAGCCTGAGCGCCGCCGCTGCCTCTCCCGGTCGCCAGCCAGCAGGGCCAGCCAGGGTCTTACACTACCTGCTCACCATGTCCGGGTAAGCCGGGCCGTGGTGGTCTTGTTTCAGGAAAGCGCGCATGCTCTCTCTCGTGCTGGCCACGCTGGTGGCCTATCTCATCGGGTCCTTGTCCTTCGCGGTCATCATCAGCCGCGTGATGGGGCTGGACGACCCCCGATCGTATGGCAGCCAGAACCCGGGTGCGACCAATGTGTTGCGCTCGGGCAATCGCAAGGCCGCCTTGTTGACGCTGTTGTTGGATGCGCTCAAGGGCTGGTTACCGGTGTTTCTGGTCCAGGTCTATGGTGAGCGCTGGGAACTGCCGCAGGGCACGCTGGCCCTGGTGGCCTTGGGTGCGTTTGTCGGCCATCTGTGGCCCGTGTTCTTTCGCTTTGTGGGTGGCAAAGGGGTGGCGACGGCTGCCGGCGTGCTGTTTGGCTTGAATGGGTGGCTGGGACTGGCCACCATGGCCACCTGGTTGATCGTCGCCTTCTTCAGCCGGTATTCGTCTCTGGCGGCGCTGGCCGCTGCCATCTTTGCGCCTGCGTACTATTGGCTGGGTGGAGACCTTGTCTGGCCACTGGACCGTGGCGTCTTGATCGCTGTGTCCGTGATGAGTGCCTTGCTGTTGTGGCGACACCGGCTCAACATCACTCGACTGCTGGCGGGTCAAGAATGCAACTGCGTGAGCTCCTTGCGGATCAGCGCCATCGCGGCTTGCAGGTCGTCGCGTTTGGCACCCGTGACCCGCACGGCATCGCCCTGAATGGCGGCTTGCACCTTGAGCTTGCTGTCCTTGATGAGGCGCTGGATTTTTTTCGAGGTCTCAGTGTCGATGCCGTTGCGAACTTCCACGGCCTGCTTGACCTTGTCGCCGCCAATCTTTTGCACATCGCCCGGATCGAGGTAGCGCACATCCACATTGCGCTTGGTGAGCTTGTTGCGCAGGATGTCCTCCACCTGCACCAGCTGGAACTCGGCGTCGCCAAAGAGGGTGATGGTCTTGTCTTTGAGCTCCAGGGCGGCCGAGGTGCCCTTGAAGTCAAAACGCGTGGCAATTTCTTTGGCGGCGTTTTCAACCGCGTTCTTGACTTCGACCAGATTGGCTTCGCAGACGGTGTCAAAAGAGGGCATGGCGGTGGCACTCATGAAGTGGGTGGAATGCGACAATTGTCCCATGAAGGTCGAGCACAACCTCTCCCTGCAACCCTACAACACGTTCGGGATTTTGGCCCGCGCGCAGCGCCTGGTGCGCATCCGTGAAGAGGCCGACGTGCGAGCCGTTCTGGCCGACCCGGAGTTGGCCGGTCTGGAGCGGCTGGTGCTGGGGGGCGGCAGCAACATCGTGCTGACCGGTGACCTGCGCGGGCTGGTGCTCAAGGTGGAGGTGCCCGGCATGCAGCTGGTCGACGAAGACGACCGCTCGTGGGTCATAGAGGCCGGCGCGGGCGAATCCTGGCACCAGCTGGTCGCCTGGACGCTGGCGCAGGGCTACCCTGGGCTGGAGAACCTGGCCTTGATTCCTGGCACGGTGGGGGCTTCACCGGTGCAAAACATCGGGGCCTACGGGGTGGAGTTGCAGGACCGCTTTGAATCGCTGGACGCGGTCGATTTGCGGGACGGTCGCTTGTTGCGGCTGGACTCGGCGGCCTGCGCCTTTGGCTACCGTGACTCCATCTTCAAGCACGGGCCGAACCAGGCACAGGGCGGCTCGCGCGACATGGGGCTGGCCGGACGCGTGCTCATCACCCGTGTGCGACTGCGTCTGCCCAAGCGCTGGCGGGCGGACCTGGGCTACCTGGATCTGGAGCGGCGCAGTGCCGAGACCGGCATTGCCGACCCCACCCCACAACAGGTGTTTGACTGGGTGTGTGACATCCGCCGCCACAAGCTGCCCGACCCGGCCCGGATTGGCAACGCGGGCAGCTTTTTCAAGAACCCCACGGTCACGCCCGAGCAGTGTGCCGACATCATTGGGCGCGAACCCAAGGTGGTGCACTACCCCATGCCCGACGGCAGCGTCAAATTGGCCGCCGGCTGGTTGATCGATGCGTGCGGCTGGAAGGGCAAGTCGGTGGGGCGCGCCGGGGTGTACGAAAAACAGGCGCTCGTGCTGGTCAACCGGGGCGGGGCCGCCGACCCGTGCACGGGGGGCGAGGTGGTGACGCTGGCCAAGGCCATCCAGACCAGTGTCTATGAGCGGTTTGGAATCCGGCTCGAACCAGAACCCGTGGTGATCTGACGCGTCAGATCAAGCTCAACGCGTACGGCAGACTGAACACGCCCAGCAAGGTGGAGAGCGTGACCAGCCCGGCGACATAGCCGCCGTCGTAGCCCATGCGAGACGCCAGCACGTAGCAACTGGCTGCGGTGGGCATGGCCGAAAAAATCAGCAGCACCTGCGTTTGCACCGGATCCAGCCCGAACACGCGCGCCATCACCCAGGCCACCAACGGACTCAGCAGGTGACGGATCGACAGCAGCCCCACGCTCAGCACCCGGTCTTGCCCGAGTTGACGCAATTGCAAGCCCGCGCCAGCCGCCATCAACCCCAGCGCAATGGACGAACCCCCGATGCGTGCCACAGTCGGCTCCAACCACTCGGGAATCTGCAGACCGCACAGATTGACCACCAGGCCCGACGTGGTGGCCACCACCAGCGGGTTGCGCAGCAATTCCTGAAAAAAACTGCGTTGGCTGTGGCGTGCCATGGGCCACACGGCGGCAAAGTTGAACATGGGCACGCACACGCCGATCAGCACGGCCATCTGCAGCAACCCGGCCGAACCACTCAGTCGATCCACCATGGCCAGGGCGATGAAGGAGTTGAAACGAAAGCCCACCTGCGTGGCCCCGGCGTGCTGTCGGGCATCGATGTGCTGTCGCACCCAGGGAAGGTAGGGCAGGGCGTACGACAGCGCGATGCCAGTCAGCCCCAGGCTCAGCCCCGCCCCCATCATGATCGAGGCGCTGCCCATGGACAGCGGAGCCCTCACCAATGAATGAAACAACAGCGTGGGGAAGAGAAAGAAATAGACCACCGCATCGACCTGTTGCCACACAGAACGGTTCAACCCGGTGTAACGACACACCAGATACCCGCACAAAATTAGGGAGAAATCGGGAAACAGAAGCTGAGCGTAATTCACGGGGTGAAGCATACTGCGAGTTGAGTGGCTCACTCGGTCGGACCGGGGTGCCTGCGTAGAATGGGCGACAGGGCGCTGATGACCTTGCGCCTGTTGAATTTGACGAGGGAGGATGTATGCAAAAACAACACACCGTGTACCGTGGTCTGGGCGCTCGACGCGCTCTTGTGGCGTTGGCGGCCGCCCTGGCTGCTGGGGCCGCGCCCCTGGCGTTGGCACAGGGGTACCCCACCAAGCCCATCAAGCTGCAGGTGCCCTTTGCGCCGGGCGGCACCACCGACATCATCGCCCGTGTGCTGGCCGATCCGCTGAGCAAGGCGTTGGGCCAGTCCGTGGTGGTGGAGAACAAAGCCGGTGGGGGTGGGGTGATCGGGGCCCAGGAAACAGCGCGCGCCGTGCCAGATGGTTACTCACTGGGCATGGCCACGGTGTCCACCACCGCGGCCAATCCGGCCATCAACCCCAAGATTCCCTACAACGTGATGACCGACTTCACGCCCATCATCAACGTGGCGGCCACCCCCAACATCCTGGCTGTCCATCCGTCGTTCCCGGGCAAGGACTACAAGAGCTTCTTGGAAGAGGTCAAGCGCTCACCCGGTCGCTATTCCTACTCGTCGTCGGGCACGGGCGGTATCGGCCATTTGCAGACCGAGTTGTTCAAGAGCCTGGCGGGTGTGTTCATCACGCACATTCCCTACCGCGGCGCCGGCCCCGCCTTGAATGACACCGTGGCCGGTCAGGTGCCCATGATTTTTGACAACCTGCCCTCGGCACTGCCCTTCATCAAGGACAACCGGCTGGTCCCCATCGTGGTGGCGGCCCCGCAGCGCCTGGCGGTCTTGCCCCAGGTGCCCACCTTCAAGGAGGTGGGACTGGAGCCGGTGAACCGCATGGCCTACTACGGCATCTATGGCCCCAAAGGTCTGCCGCGCGAGGTGGTGGACAAGATCAACGCCGGTGTCCGCAAGGCCCTGGAAGACCCGGCGGTGCGCAAGCGCATCGAGGACACGGGCTCCTTGATTGTGGCCAACACGCCGGAGCAATTTGCGGCGCAAATGAAGGCCGAGTTCGACGTGTACAAAAAGGTGGTCGAGACGCAGAAATTGCGGCTCGACTGACACGCCTGACCATGCCCGGCTCTCGCTTGTGGTGGGCACTGTCAGGGCGGCGCTGGCCGTGCGCCGGGTCTGTTATTGGTGACCATGGCTGATCCCGCGGGCAGCGAGCCCTCCTCCATCATCGATCGCTTTGTCGAGGCCTTGTGGCTGGAGGATGGCTTGTCGGCCAACACACTCGCGGCCTATCGCCGTGACCTTGAAGGACTCCAAACCTGGTTGAACCCGCGCGGCGTTCAACTGCTGCAGGTGGACGAACCCGTGCTCCAAGGCTACTTTGCCGAACGCCATGGGGACACGCGTGCCACCACCGCCAATCGCCGTCTCACGGTGTTCCGTCGATTTTTCCGCTGGGCCTTGCGTGAGCAGTGGGTTCGGGCGGACCCCACGCTCAAGTTGTTGTCAGCCAAGCAAGCCTTGCGGGTGCCCCACACCCTGACGGAAGACCAGGTGTCGGCCTTGCTGTCGGCGCCGAAGGTGGAGACACCGCTGGGTCTGCGCGACCGCACCATGCTGGAGTTGATGTACGCCAGCGGATTGCGGGTCAGCGAGTTGGTGGGCTTGCAGCTGTTCCAGATCGGTTTGCAAGACGGTGTGTTGCGTGTCATGGGCAAAGGCAGCAAGGAGCGCCTGGTGCCATTTGGGCAAGAAGCGGGCGAATGGCTGCAACGCTACCTGGCACAAGCCCGCCCGGTCTTGTTGTCAGGGCAACAGCACGATGCCGTGTTTGTGACGCAGCGTGGCGCCCATGCAGGCCGTGCGATGACGCGCATCATGTTCTGGAGTCTGGTGCGCAAGTATGCGCGGCAGGCCGATATCCGGGTCTCGTTGTCGCCGCACACGCTGCGGCATGCCTTTGCCACCCACCTGTTGAACCACGGCGCGGATTTGCGCGCTGTGCAACTGCTGTTGGGGCACGCGGATATTTCGACGACCACCATCTACACCCACGTGGCGCGCGAGCGCCTGCAGGCCTTGCATGCACAGCATCATCCCAGAGGCTGACGCTCGCGCTGGGCGCTGAGGGCTGGCCGGTCATTGGGACTCGGCAACGCCGTCGGACGACAGGAAGGCGATTTCTTGGGCACTGAATCCGGCGGCCTCGCGGGCTTCGGTGTTGAAGGGGGGGCGCAGGCGCGGCGCGCTGTGCAATCGCACCAGGTGTCGGTAATGCGCCACCGGGTCCAGTCCTTGCTGATGGCACAGCCAGCGGTACCAGCGGTTGCCGATGTCGACATGGCCAATCTCGTCGCGCAGGATCACGTCCAGGCAGGCCACCAACTGCAGGGCATCGGGTGTGTTCACCTGGCGCAATCGCGCCTGGATCAAGGGCGTGGCATCGAGCCCGCGGGCTTCGAGCGTGCGTGGCACCAGGGCCATGCGGGCCACCACGTCATGCTCTGTGCGCGTGCACATCAACCACAGGCCATCATGCGCCTCAAAGTCGCCGTAGCGGTGTCCCAGCGACTGCAAATGGCGCTGCAGCATATCAAAGTGACGGGCTTCTTCCTGTGCAACAAGCAACCAGTCGCGGTAGTAGTCGGGCGGCATGCCAGCAAAACGCCAGAGAGCGTCCAGCGCCAGGTTGATCGCATTGAATTCGATGTGACAGACCGCATGCACCAGGGCGGCACGTCCTGCGAGCGTGAAGGGCGAGCGTTGTGGCACTTCTTTCGGCGCTACCAGTCGTGGCAGAGCGGGTCGACCTGGTAGCGGACCGGTGGCCTGAGCCGACGTGAGTGTGCCCTGGGTGTCGAGGTCCAAGTCGGCCCGTGCCAGCCACATGGCTTGCATGGCCTCGACTTTCTGCGTGGGGTCGGACACACACAAAACCCTCAGAGCCTGTTCGCGAAGTTCCATCCGTACAATTGTAGGTTTATGACCTGCAGGACTGGTGTGACTGGCGTAGCAGGTGTCAATGGTTCCGTGAACGGAAAGGTTCATCATGGCTGTGTACTCCCTCGATCACATCACCCCGCAGGTGGATGCCTCCGCCTGGGTGGCCGAGAGCGCCGAGGTGATGGGCAATGTTGTGCTCGAAGCCGACAGCAGCGTGTGGTTCAACGCGGTGCTCCGTGGTGACAACGAACCCATCCGCATCGGTCGCGGAAGCAACATCCAGGACGGCAGCGTGTTGCACAGTGACCTTGGCCAACCCCTCACCGTGGGGCAAAACGTCACGGTGGGACACCAGGTCATGCTGCATGGGTGCACCATCGGCGACGAATCGCTGATCGGCATTGGGGCGGTGGTGCTCAACGGGGCGCGCATTGGCAAGAACTGCCTGGTGGGAGCGGGTTCACTGGTCACCGAGGGCAAGGAGTTTCCGGACGGTTCCATGATCATCGGCAGCCCGGCCAAGGCCGTGCGTGAGCTCACCCCCGAGCAAATCGAAGGACTGCGTCGCAGTGCCCTGGGCTATCAAGCCAATGCGCGTCGTTTTCGCACCGGGCTCAAGCGTGTGGATGACTGTTGCGCACCGGGCCGCGGTGATGCGGGCTGAGACCCTGCGTCAGTGCGGATTCATGGCTCTGTCAGCGGCTGACTCCCTTCATGTCTGAATTGCACACCTTTTTGTTCGAAGGCCTTCCGGTTCGCGGCATGCTGGTGCGCATCACAGGTGCCTGGCAGGAAATTCTGCGCCGTCGCGCCGAACACCCGGAAACCGGTGCCTACGCGCCTGCGGTGCGAGACCTTCTGGGGGAGATGACCGCCGCGGCCGTGCTGATGCAGGGCAACATCAAATTCAATGGAGCCCTGGTGCTCCAGGTGTTTGGCGATGGTCCGCTGAAACTGGCGGTGGTGGAGGTGCAATCGGACTTGCAATTGCGTGCCACCGCCAAGCAGATGGACACCTTGCCCGATGATGCGACGCTCTCTGCGATGGTCAACCAGAACCGGGGGGGACGGTGTGCCATCACGCTGGATCCGCAAGACCGTCAACCGGGTCAGCAACCCTACCAGGGCATCGTGCCGCTGTGGGACGATCAGGGACAACCGCTCGAGAGCTTTCAGTCCGTGCTGGAGCATTACATGCTGCAAAGCGAGCAACTCGACACCACGTTGGTGCTGGCCGCCAATGGCGAGGTGGCGGCAGGGCTGCTCATCCAACGCTTGCCGGTGCAGGGGGAGGGCAACCTTTCTGCACGCGCCACGCGCGCGGATGAGGACGAGATTGGACGCAACGAGGACTACCGCCGCATCGCCATGCTGGCGTCGAGTCTGCAAAAGAAAGAATTGCTGACGCTGGATGTGGACACTGTTTTGCGGCGTCTCTTCTGGCAAGAGCCCCTGCAACGTTTCCAGCCCAAGGTGGGGTTGGAGGGCCCTCGCTTTGCCTGCCGCTGCAGCCGAGAGCGGGTGAGCCACATGATCCGAGGCCTCGGGCGTGAGGAGGCCGAGAGCATTCTCACCGAGCGTGAAGATATTGAAGTCGGCTGCGACTTTTGCGGGCGTCAGTACCGCTTTGACGCGGTGGACGCCGCCGAGCTGTTCACCTCGGTACCACCGACGCCGGGTACCTCGTCGGTGCACTGAGCCACCGACTTGTTGACCAGACGTCTGAACAAGCGATGCTCACACTCGGGGTCGCTGCATTTCTCACACACGCCCTGCCAGCGCTGCGCGATTTCGGTACGCAAGGGCCAGGGGCTGTGCCCGGTGGTGCGGTGCAGGTGATGTCCAATCGCCCATTGCAGGGCTTGCAAGAGACCTTCGCGGGAGGGGTGAATGATTTGAAAGTCTTGCCGACTCGACACCAGAGCCTGGCGCCAATCCACCTGGCATGCGGGGGATGGCTCGATCAGCAACACGAGATCGTGGGCCCCGAGCGTGGACCAGGGCGGCGGGTGCTCGGCATCCTCGCACCAGATCCACTGCACGCTTGTGTCGAGGGCGCTGGACAGGGCCGCCATGACATCGGCCCCCGCATCCCCTGGCTGTCCCAGCAGCACCAGCCTCACGGCATCACCGGCTGAGTTGCACGAAGATTTCGTTCGACTTGACCATGCCCACCTCCCGGCGGGCACGCTCCTCGATCATCTCTTTGCCTTCGCGCAAGTCGCGCAGCTCGGCCATGAGACGCTGGTTGGCCACCTGCGCTTGCTGGTTCTCCTGGCGCTGTTGGGCGAGTAGCTGCTGTTGCCGCATCACGTCCGGGACGCTGCCACGGCCAATCCACAGCTGGCTTTGCAACACCAGCAGCAAGCCCAGCAGGATCCAGGTGAGGGAGCGACTCATGTCAGCGACTCAGGCGGTGTTCAGCGCAGGTTGTAGAACGCGTCGCGACCGGGGTAGGAGGCGATGTCGCCCAGGTCTTCTTCGATGCGCAACAACTGGTTGTACTTGGCCATGCGGTCGCTGCGGCTCATGGAGCCGGTCTTGATTTGACCAGCGTTGAGGCCCACGGCGATGTCGGCGATGGTGGAGTCCTCGGTTTCGCCCGAGCGGTGGCTGATCACCGCGGTGTAGCCCGCGCGTTTGGCCATTTCGATCGCTTCGAAGGTTTCGGTCAAGGTACCGATCTGGTTGATCTTGATGAGGATCGAGTTGGCGATGTGCTTGTCGATGCCTTCTTTCAGAATCTTGGTGTTGGTGACAAAGAGGTCGTCGCCCACCAGTTGCACCTTCTCGCCCAGGCGTTCGGTCAGCAGTTTCCAGCCGTCCCAGTCGCCTTCGGCCATGCCGTCCTCGATGCTGATGATGGGGTACTTGTCGACCCAGGTGGCCAGCATGTCGGTCCAGGCAGCCGCGCTCAGCTTCAGGCCTTCGCCGTCCAGGTGGTACTCGCCGTCCTTGTAGAACTCGCTGGCGGCGCAGTCCAGCCCCAGGGCGATCTGTTCGCCCGCGGTGTAGCCGGCCTGGTCGATGGCTTCCAGAATCATCTGGATGGCCGCTTCGTGACCCGGCACGCTGGGGGCAAAGCCGCCCTCGTCGCCCACGGCCACGCTCATGCCTTTGTCGTGGATGATTTTCTTGAGCGCATGGAACACCTCGGCGCCGTAGCGAATGGCTTCGCGAAAGCTCGGCGCTCCGACGGGGATGATCATGAACTCTTGCAGATCGAGGTTGTTGTTGGCGTGGGCGCCGCCGTTGATCACGTTCATCATCGGCACGGGCATTTGCATGCGCCCCATGCCGCCAAAGTAGCGGTACAGGGGCAGGCCAGACTCTTCGGCCGCCGCGCGCGCGACCGCCATGGACACGGCCAGCATGGCGTTGGCGCCCAGGCGGCTCTTGTTTTCGGTGCCGTCCAGGTCGATCAAGGTCTTGTCCAGAAAGGCCTGCTCGCTGGCGTCCAGGCCCAGCACGGCTTCAGAGATTTCGGTGTTGATGTGCTCGACGGCTTTCAACACGCCCTTGCCCAGGTAGCGGGCCTGGTCGCCATCACGCAGTTCAATCGCTTCGCGGCTGCCGGTGGAGGCACCCGAGGGCACGGCCGCACGACCCATGGTGCCACTTTCCAGCAGCACGTCGCACTCGACGGTGGGGTTGCCTCGGCTGTCCAGAATTTCGCGGCCGACGATGTCAACGATTGCACTCATGGTTCACTTTCTTCAATTAAAAAATCAGACGCCCTCGATCATCACCATGCGCATGATGCAGGCCTGAGCGCGTGCTTTGCGCGCCTCGGCGTATTCAGAGGAGTTGTAAAAGGTCTGGGCCGCGGCCTTGCTGGGGAATTTCAGGATGACCACGCGATCCGGAGTCCAGTCGCCTTCGATCACCTCCACCTCGCCACCGCGCACGCACACCTCGGCGCCATGGTTCTTCATGGCCAGAGACGACCACTTGCGGTATTCCTCGTATTGCACAGGATCGGTGACTTTGACGTTGGCGAAGATGTAGCAGCTGGACATGGGGGCTCTCAGTTGAAATCGTTTTCGAGTAGAGGGGACCGCTTGATGACTGCATCGAGCGCCACCAAGGTTTCAAGCAAGGCCTTCATCTGGCGCAAGGGGACCGCATTGGGGCCGTCGCTCAGGGCTTGTGCCGGGTTGGGGTGCGTCTCCATGAAGAGGCCTGCGATACCCACGCCCACAGCGGCGCGGGCCAGCACCGGCACCATCTCGCGCTGACCACCCGAGCTGGTGCCCAGGCCACCGGGGAGTTGCACCGAGTGGGTGGCGTCAAACACCACCGGGGCGCCGGTCTGTCGCATCAGGGCCAGTGAGCGCATGTCGCTCACCAGGTTGTTGTAGCCAAAACTCGCGCCACGCTCGCAGGCCATGAAGCGGTCTTCGCTCAGGCCGGCTTCACGCGCGGCATCGCGTGCTTTGGTGATTACCTGGATCATGTCGAGCGGGGCCAGGAACTGGCCTTTCTTGATGTTCACCGGCTTGCCGCATTGCGCCACGGCGCGGATGAAATCGGTCTGGCGACACAGGAAAGCCGGGGTTTGCAACACATCCACGACCGAGGCCACCGTGGGGATCTCGGCTTCGCTGTGGACATCGGTGAGGAGGGGCACTTGCAGCGTGCTGCG
>RFTK01000071.1 GCA_009923505.1 Betaproteobacteria bacterium | reverse complement strand
CACGCTGACGGCAGGACAGACGAAGACGATCAGCACGCATTACACGGTGACGGATCAGAACGGGACGTGGGACGAGGGAGAGGTGAGGATCACGGTGACAGCCCCCTCTACATCAGGCAAGGTGATTGATGGCTACATCTCCGGGGCACAGGTGTTCCTGGATTCCAACGGAGATGGCACGCTCAATTCGACGGACACGAACCAGAACGGCAAATGGGACACGGGCGAGGGTGAGGCCTGGACGCTTTCGGGAACGGATGGTGCCTATGTGTTGCCAGTCAACACGGCAGGTGTGCCGATCGTGGCCTCAGGGGGGACGGATATGTCCACCAACTTGCCGTTCTCTGGCAAGCTGGTGGCGCTGGCCGGCTACAGCGTGATCACGCCGTTGACAACGATGGTGGCTTCACTGGTGGCTCAACGAGTGGCTGCCTACAAGAGCTCGCATGCCAATGCTGCGCCGTCTTCTACTGACCTCAAAACGATGATGGATCAGGCGAAAACCGATGTAGCCAAGGTGCTGGGCGTGGGATCGGTTGACCTTGCGACTTTCGATCCCTTTGCCGTCTTGCAAAACAGCACGGCGGCTCTGGCCGACAAGGCCGCCGCGTTGACGGTACAAAAAGCCTCCGTGCAAGTCCTGAATGTGCTGGGCGTCGCAGCCCAACAGGCGGGTAGCGCAAGCGGTGCCAGCACGGCGCTCGGCCTGCTGGCGGGCAAAGTGGATCAGTTGAGCACTGGCACCACCACACTTGATTTGAGCAGCTCGGCGGTATTAGGCACGTTGGGCATCGATGCGACGAACCAGGCGTTGCTGTCGAGCATGAATTCGCAGGTTCGGTCTGCGGTCGACCTGACCGCTCTGGTCGGATTGCAGCAGATGGCGGGCTCCACGAACGGAACCACGGCCAACCTGGGCGGGCCAACTTTGCAATCGGCTCAAGCCATGGGTACGCAGATTGTGCTGTCCTATGATACGGCGCTGGATAGCGCGCATGCGCCGTCAGCGAGCGCTTTCTCGGCGCTGGTGAACAATGCATCGGTGACCGTGTCCTCACTCAGTGTGGCAGGTAACCAAATTGTGCTGACTCTGGCCTCGACGATCGCGACCAATTCTTCAGTAAACCTGAGTTATTCCGCAGGGGCTACCAGTGCCCTCAACACCAATGCCGCCATTCAAAATATGGCGGGGGTTGACGCCGCAAGTTTCTCGAATGGCAATCACCAGGTGGACAACGGCGCCGAGCTTTTCGGCGCCGGTACCGTGTTACCGACGGGAGCTCTCGCATCCAATGGCTTTGAAGCACTCGCCGCCTTGGATACCAACACCGATGGCGTCATCAACGACGCCGATGCCAGCTTTACGTCGCTGGGGTTATGGCAGGATGCCAATGGCAATGGCATCAGCGAAGCGGATGAAATCAGTACATTGGAGGATCACCACCTCGTCCAACTCGACCTGAACCCCCGTATGGGTACCTCACTGGACCATGGCAACTGGGTGGGCCTGCTGTCGGCCTATCACACGGACGATGGTCTGGTACACAACCTGGCTGACGTCTTCTTCGATACCTACAAGGGCGCATCGGCCCTGGTCGCCGCTGCCGAGCAACTCAAGCCGGGGGTGGTCACGGGACAGGATCTGGTGAATGCCCTGTCCGCCGCGGGATTCGGGGCTGTTCATGCAGTCCGTGCCGAATCGGTCACCCTGGGCGATGAACTGGCTAGCGTTCTCATGGCCTCAGGTTGGCTGACAGCCGATGCGCAGGCCCAGGTGACGATTCAGACGCGGGGTGTGAATCCGCAAATGCATCTCAGCTTGAAAGACATGGCTGAAATGGGGGTGGATCAGGTGCAGTTGAGTGGCCATGCCACCGTGGATCTGGGTGTGCAGTCGTTCACCCGCAATGAACTGGCTCAATTGCTGGATATCTTGCAAGGTCAACGAACCGGGACCAATCCGGCGATGTTCTCCGAGCACGGGGCAAAGCTGGTCATGGACAATGCAGTGCTGAACGATTTGTTGTCAGGGCAGTCCGAAGGCGACCCGATGGTGCAAGCCATCCTGTCGTCACTGAGCGCGCTGGGCGTGGATCAGCTCGACGGCGTGCAGTCCGCCCAGGCGTCCTCTGCTCCCGTCATTTCTGCGGTGCAATCCGTGGCATTGGTGTCGGCACTCAGTGGCGCAGTGGAGGTGCAACTGCTCGGGCCGGATCCGCAGGATCTGAGCCAACTGCTCGACCATGATCCCTTGACCAAGCCGCTGGCCTGACTTTAGAAAGTGTGTGGATGACGATGTCTGTGACCCCTGCGGCTGCCTCGACGGATGACCAGGAACGTACCTTGCGGGACGTGCTGTCTCAGTGCCGTCGCACCCTGGGAGTGGCGTTTGGTCTGACGTTCCTGATTGATCTGCTCGGATTGACCCCGATGCTGTACATGATGAGCGCTTACGACCGGGTGCTGACTTCTCGCAGCGGGGTCACACTGGTGTCGCTGACGCTGGTGGTGCTGGGGTTTTACGTGTTTTGGTCGGCACTGGAGTGGATACGGGCTCGCCTTATGGTGCGTCTGTCATTGCGGATTGACTGGGAGTTAGCCGCTGACGTATTCGATGCGTCATTCCGGCGCTTTGTCGACCGACGCAATGTGAATGTCCATCAGGTACTGGGCGACTTGGTGGCGCTTCGCCAGTTCATGACGGGTACGCCGGTGCTGGCGCTCATGGATGCTCCGTTTGGCGTGGTGTTCATCCTGATCGCTGCCTTGTTTCACCCCTACCTGGCGCTGTTTGCCGCGGCGGCCGCCTTGCTCATGGTGGTGCTGTCCATCATCACCTTGCGCTGGACCTCACCCTTGCTGAAGCAGGCCAACAACGCCAATGCCGAAGCTTCGCGTGTGGCGGCCAATGGCCTCAAGCAAGCGGATACGGCGCTTGCCTTGGGCATGATGCGTGCTGTTCGCAACCGTTGGTATGCCCAGCATCGCCAGTATCTCACTCATCAGGTCAATGCGTCCGAAGCTTCGGGCTTGCTGGGTGGCGTCTCCGGATTTTTGCAAAAGGCCTTGCCCTCTCTGCAGTTGGGCCTGGCGGTCTTTTTGGCGATGGAAAACTTGATCACAGGCGGTATGGTGATCGTGGCTTCAATGCTGATTGGCAAGGCGGTAGCACCCGTCCAGAAACTCATCGCCAGTTGGAAGGACATTGTGGCCGCGCGTCAGGCGTATGAGCGACTCACCGAGTTGATGCAACACGACGCGGGTCATCGTGCGCCCCGCATGGCCTTGCCACCTCCCACCGGACGCTTGGTGGTGAGCGCTGCCAGCGCCTTGCCACCTGGCAGCGACAAGCCGGTGTTGACGGATATCCAGTTTGCCCTGGAGCCAGGCCAGGTGCTGGCCATCGTGGGTCCCAGTGCTGCTGGCAAGACTTCATTGGTCAAACTACTGTTGGGTGTGTGGCGTCCTTCGCAGGGCTCCGTGCGCCTGGATGGGGTGGAGTTAAGCGACTGGAGTCACGACGAAGTCGGTCCCTTGATCGGGTATGTGCCTCAGGAGATCGATTTTCACGAGGGCACGGTCGCAGAAAACATTGCCCGCCTGGGGGAAGTTCGGGCCGAGCAAGTGGTGGCTGCGACACAGGCCATCCACATGCATGAGACGATCCTGACGTTTCCCAAAGGCTATGACACACCTTTGGGTGACACTGGGTTCACGCCATCAGGAGGCCAACGCCAGCGACTGGCCATTGCCCGAGCCTTATACGGCATGCCCCGTTACGTGGTGATGGATGAACCCAACTCCAATCTCGACGAACAAGGCGAGCAGGCCCTGATGGATGCCGTTCAGGCACTCAAGTCCGCTGGCTCGACCGTGATCCTGACGACCCACCGGCCAAGGCTGATCGGTCTGGTGGACCGGATGCTGCTCTTGCGCGATGGCCGTCAGGTGGCTTTCGGAGACGCCCAGGAGATCATGCAGGCCCTGCGCAAACTGCAGGTGGTGGCCGCCGATGATCGGCCTGCAACGGCCCCCTCCACGGGCACAGAAGGTGAGGTGAGACCATGAACCTGTCGGAACAGACATCGCGCTGGTTCGAGGGATGGAATCCCTACGACCTGAACCGGCTGACGCAGCGCGATATTGAGCCGGTGCTTGTGCAGGAGTCTCCATTACGCCGACTGGCGACAATCTGGTTTCTGGGGGCCTTCCTGCTGTTCTTGCTGTGGGCGTTCTGGGCCCCGATCGATGCCGGTGTGTCGGTTCAGGGGTCGGTGAGCGTGCTGGGCAATCGCAAAGCTGTGCAGCACCCGTCTGGCGGGGTGGTGCAGTCCATTCGGATCCGTGAAGGCATGCGGGTGAAAGAGGGCGATCTGCTGTTGCGCATCAACCCGCTGAAGTCAGACGCTGAACTCGCTGGCGTGGAGTTGCAATACATCAATTTGCTGGCAACGGAGTCGCGATTGCGTGCTGAGCAAAATCAATTCGGACCGATCGTGTGGAGCGATGAACTCGGGCGTCGATTCAAGGCCGGTCAGGCAGCCGTCAAAGAGGCCAAACAGTTGCAGACCAAATTGTTTCAGTCCCGACGTGCCGAATACGAGGCACAGACCGCGGGCCTGGATGAGCAGATACGGGGCTTGCGCCGGGTGCTGGAGTCTAAAGCCATCCAGCTCAAGAGCTTGCAGCAGGAAATGGTGAACACCATCGAGCTGGCTCGGGGGGGCTTCGTGCCCCAGAACCAGGCCAACCAGGCGGAGCGGCAGAAAAGCGAACTCGACTCCAGTATTGCCAGCACGCAGGCTGATCTGGCCCGGGCCCAGTTGCAGAAAGCACAGTTGCAAAGTGCCTTGCTCAAAGACATCCACCAGCAGTTGCAGGAGGCGCAAAAAAATCGGGATGCCTTACTCGGGCGACTCGATGCCGCCAAGTTTGACCGCGAGTTGACCGAGGTGCGTGCCATGGTGTCGGGCAGCATCGTGGGCTTGAAAGTCTTCAGCGTGGGAGGGGTGATTTCGCCTGGGCAGACGTTGATGGAGATCGTGCCCGAGGAGGAGCGCCTCATCATCCAGGCGAAAATTCCCGCGCTCATCATTGACAAGGTCACACCGGGGATGCCTGCGGATTTGCGATTTGTGAGTTTCAACCAGTCCACCACGCCGGTGGTGCCCGGTGTCGTGAAGGTGGTCGGGGCCGACAAGGAACCCGTGACAAACCCGAACGAGCCCGAGTATTACCTCTCTCAAGTGGAAGTGACCCCGGCAGGCTTGCAGTTGTTGGGGGCGTTGAAAATTCAGCCCGGAATGCCGGTGGATGTGGTGGTCAAGTCGGGCGAGCGGTCGTTCATGAGCTACTGGCTCAAGCCGCTGACTGACAAGATGGCAGTGGCTTTCAAAGATTGAGACGGTTCATGAGTTTGTCAATTGTTCGCAAATGGGGCAGTTGGGTGAGTGGGGCATTGATGCTCCTGACCCAAGCTGCTTGGGCCATTGATTTGGTCACTGATTTTCAAAAAGCAATGCAGTTTGACCCTCGCTACCGCGGTGCGGTGGCCGACAGGGGCGTCAACCTGAGTCTGGCTGACCAGTCGCGCGTGGCTTTTTATCCGGAAGCCAACTACAACACGCAGCGCTTACAAAATGACGTCTCCGGTCGTCGCACCGTGACGATCACGCAACCCCTGCTCAGCGCCGAAAAATGGGCCTCACTGCGCATGCAGGATCCGCGCATCGCTTATGCCCAGGCCAAC
This sequence comes from Betaproteobacteria bacterium, assembly GCA_009923505.1. Taxonomy (GTDB): domain Bacteria; phylum Pseudomonadota; class Gammaproteobacteria; order Burkholderiales; family Burkholderiaceae_C; genus Limnohabitans. The sequence goes on along the minus strand of RFTK01000071.1, from coordinate 11,710 downwards.
CTGATGGCGCAGCAAAATGATTTAGCCTCGCGATTGTTCAAAGCGGCCACGGCGGTGGTGCTCGCCCAGGAAAACAAGCGACTCAACCAGTCCAAGCTGGATGCATTGACGCAGCAGGCGGATCGGGCTCGGCGGTTGTTTTCGCTGGGTCAGGGAACCGTGACGGACCTTCGCGATCTGGAGGTCAAGATTGCGCAGTCCAAGGCTCAGCATCTGTTGCTAGGTACCCAGATTGATTCCGCCTTGCGACAGTATGCGGCGATCGTGGGCGAGCGACCCAGTGCCAGTGCGTTTGAACTGGCCGCTACGCAACAGGCATTCTCGCTGCCTGCATTGCAAGCATGCATTGACCGTGCACTGGAGGGCAACCCCGGGGTACAGTCGTCTCGCATGAGCGAGCGAGTTGCGCAACTGGATATGGAGCGCGCCCGTGGGGCCATGCTTCCGACCTTGTCGGCTGCGTACATCAGTAGCACTTCGAACAACCTCACCAATACCTCCACCGGCCTGGTGGTGAACATGCCCCTGCAGGCCTCGACGATGGTCGGTTACCAGACTGCCCAGGAAAATTATCAGAAGGCTCTGGAGGCGCGTCGCGAGGCGGAGGAGAAGGTGCGTGTCGAGGTGGAGCGCATGTGGTCGCAATTGAACTCTGGCTTCGAACTACTCAAGGCGCAGCAGGAGGCCATCGAGGCGGCGCAACTGAGCGTCGAGGCCAATACGCGCAGTTTCCAGGGCGGGGTGCGCGCTTCGGTAGATGTGGCCAATGCCATCCAGATTGTGTTTCAAGTCAGAAGTGAATACGCGTCATTGGCTGTTGGCCAGGCCGAAAATCTCCTCACCTTGCACACACTCCTTGAGGCTACACCCGTGGATGGGATGACGCGCGCACAACGCTTTTTGTTTGCCCCCTGATTTCTTCCGATACAGCATTGAAGGTTCCTTATGAAACAACTGATACGACTCTGTTTGCTGGGCGTTGCGCTCCAGGGGCCGCTGGCTCAAGCGCAGGGCAACAATCAGAAATCCAATTTGTCGGCGGTGTCCCAAGTGGTCTCCACCACCACGGCCAATGCGCTGTCCGCTTCTTATTTGTCGTCCATGATGGGTGGCATGGGGGTGTACCGCTGGCGCCTGGGTGAAGCGTCTGACACCGGACAAGGTCTCAGGGGACAGGCGGCAGCCGCGGAAGACAGCCCATGGAGTCTGTGGGCAACGCCCGTGCGCAGCACCTTCCGCAACAACATCGAGCCCATCACGTCCAGTGGCGCCGTGACCCTGGGCATTGGGGGCTTGGAATACCGTGGCGACGGACCGTGGATGGGCGGTATCAGTTTGTCCATAGACCACCTCTCTGCCTCAACACGCAACTCAGACCCTTCGTCCGTCTCCTCCGGCACGCTGACTGGCAGCGGTTTCACCCTCGCACCTTATGCGATCTATCAGTTCACCCCGACCCGGGCCCTGGACCTGAGTTGGGGTATCGGGCGTTCCCACATGGACTATGTCAGCACCACCAGCAGCAGCCCGGTGGACCACCGGCGTCTGGCGTCGATGGGCTTGACGGATATGCACGATTTGGGTCGGTTTTTTCTGATGCTCAAGGCCGGTTACAGTTTGACCAAGGATGCGGTGTACGCTTCCACGGGCAACTCGGAAACCTTTCTGCGTCAGACCCGTGTGGGCGCGCAGCTCATGATGCCGGGCGAACTGTATTCACCCTTTGTGGCCTATTACCAGCTGTACAACAACCTGACCCCCAAGGGTGTCGGCACTGCGCCGGTTGAGTACAGCACGGTGGGTCAGCTACAGCTGGGGCTCAATGTGGCGTCTGGTCCGATGTTTGGGTCGCTGGTGTTGCAGCACGAGCGTGATCGTCAGCAATTTCGGGCCTACATCGGGTATCGTTACTGAGTTTCAACTGCAGACGAAGTTATGGAAGCCAAGCAAGCGACCGCCAGTTTTTCCGTGGACATCGAACACCTGCATGCGATGGGTGTGGTGGATCCGTATTCTCCCAAGAGTCTCGAGCTCTACAGTTCGGGGCAATTGAGCAGTGAAGAGCGACTTTACTTCACGCTGTGGGGATCTTCCCAACTCAGTACGGCCTCATTCAGCGCCCGGCAAAAACTGGTGACCAAGGGCGCTGAAGTGCATGCCGCCTATTTCATTGTGTCCGGACAGATGTTGGCCATCGAGGGTGACCATATTTACCGAATCGGGCCGGGCAGTGTGATTGGACTGGCCGAGGGGTTGGCTGGATTGCCTTACAGCATGACGGTGGTGGCCGTCAGCGCTGTTCAAGTCCGGTTGATCGCGATGCACAAGGTGGATATCCTGCTGCCCAAGATGCCCGCTGGGTTGAGAGGTATTCTGCGTTCGGCGGTGATGCGCACCCTGGTCCTGAAAAACACGCCTGAGGCATTGAAATGAGCGATTTCCAGGAAATTCGATTTCAGCCGGGTGAGCGCCTGTTCAATGCCGGTGACTCCGCTGACAAGTTGTATGTAATCCAGTCCGGCACGGTACAGATGCTGGATGCCAAGTCGGGGGTGGCCTTTGCCAGTCTGGGTGCGGGCCAGTCGTTTGGCGAGCAAGCCATGTTGCCCGGCGGTATCCGGGGGGCTTCGGCGCAGGCACAGGATGAGGTGGTGTGTTTGCAGATCACGGCTGCCAGTCTGAAGGAACTGCTGATGGCCCAGTCCCCTGTCATGACGGCGGTGTTTGAAGCATTGCTGTTGCAGCAAAGCATGCACAACGCATTGCGAAAGCGTGGTTGATGGACTCGCGTCTGCTTTCCCATCAGAGCTCCGCGGGCGCAGCCATGCTGAGCGCCCTGGAGATGAGCTTGCTCAACCTGCGGAAGTATTGGCCTCGCGGCTGGCCAGGGCTGGGACTTGTCTTTGAGCGCTGCGTGCAACAATTGGGATATGCGTTGAAGCCCCATGACCCACGCCAACTGGCGGTGTCCCACTGCGCACAGGCAGTGGCGCAGTGGCTGGAGCAAGAGGGGGAACGCCTGCAACGGCAGGGACGCGAACCCCAGTACCACAACCGCTTGCACATGGCCGATACCCTGGTGTGCATGACCTTTCTGCTCAAGGCCCAGCGAACGGTACAGGGCTCGCAAACCGCACAAGGCCATCGTCATGAATGGCTGGCGATGCTGGCGATGCTGGCGCATGACTTGCTACACGACGGCACCATCAACCAGTATCCAGCGCAACTCGAGTCCCGGTCGGCTCAAGCCCTGCAACCTCTGATGCAACAGCATGGACTGCACGAGCAGGACCAGCAGGTGGTGCGCCACCTGATCCTCAGGACCGATCCATTGTGCGTGCGCCAGACGCATGCACAGGTGCTGGATCGGCCTTTTGTGGTGGAGGACATCGATTGCCTGGCGGTGCTGGTGCAAGAGGCGGACATCCTGGGCAGCACCCTGGCTGTGACAGCGATGGATCTCACGCAAAGCTTGTCCCGGGAATGGGAGCGGTGCAACCCGACCATGGCACCGCTGCTGTTGACCCGTCAGGGACGTTTGCGGTTCCTGGAATTCGGTGCCTTGTTCTCCAGTCCTGCCAGTCTGTGGTTGGGTATCCACCTTGCCCGGCAAGCCGAAATCGACGCACTCAACCGAGAACTCGCTGAGCAAGCCCCCAACGCTGTTGAAAGTGTCCGATGACTGATGGGTTGAAGCGCTGGGTAGTGCGTGTACGTAAATCGCTGCCTCGTCTGCTGGCCGGATTGCTGGTCACGGTCGTGTTGCTGGCCCAGGTGTCCGGCCGCCTGTCGATCCCGCTGATGGATCGGCTTGAGAACATTCTCTATGACGCGCACCTCAACCTGACCTTGCCGGGTGGCATTGATCCCAACATTGTCATTCTCGATATCGACGAAAAAAGCCTGGCCCTCCCCGAATTGGGCCGTTGGCCCTGGGGACAAGACAAGATGGCGACCATCGTCAACACCCTTTTCGATCGTTATCAGATCAAGTTGGTCGGGTTCGACTCGGTGTGGGCCGAAAAAGACCGAGGCTCCGGCCTGGAAGTGCTTCAGCAGTTGGCCCAGGGTGATCTGAAAGATGTGGCCCCTTACCGCCAGGCGCTGGAGCGATTGCGGCCGCGGCTTGATCACGAAGCCCAATTTGCACAGGCGCTCAAGGACCGTCCGGTGGTCATGGGTTTTTATTTCAATTCGGCGGCTGATGCCCTGGAGTCCGGTGTGCTGCCGGATCCCAGCATGCCACCAGGGGCCTTTGATGCCTACGAGACGAGTTTCCCCAAGCGCACCGGTTTTGGGGCCAACCTGGCAAGCCTGATGGCCAGTGCCTCGATGTCAGGTCATTTCAATCCCACCATTGATCCGGATGGCGTGATCCGTCGCGTGCCCATGTACCTGGAGTACAAAGGGCAGCACTACGAGTCTCTCTCCCTGTCCATGGTGCGACTCTTGATTGGCATCGAGCACCCGGAGCACACCCGTCTCGGGCGTATGCCGGACATGCTGCCTGGCGTGCAGTTGTTACCCGAAGCCGAGGGCCAGCCAGGTGGGCCGGGTAAACTCCCGCTGGAAGCGATTGGGGTGGGTCCATTGCAGATTCCGGTGGATGACCGAACCCAGGTACTGATTCCTTATCGGGGTCCTCCGGGCAGTTTCCGCTACATCTCCCTGGCCGATGTCTACACCGGCCAGTTGCCTGTGGAGGCCTTGCAGAACAAGATCGCCTTGCTGGGTACCACTGCGCTGGGTTTGGCCGATCTGCGGTCCACACCGGTCAGTGCCATTTACCCCGGGGTGGAAGTGCATGCCAACCTGATCGCCGGCATGATCAGTGCCGAGGAGGGCGCTCTCAAGGCCATGCCGGGGTATGTGCGTGGGCTCGAGTGGATGGCCGTGCTGGTGCTCGGGGTGGTCCTGGCATTGTTGATGGCCAATCTATCGCCCAGCTGGAGTCTGCTGCTGGTCGTCGTTTCGGTGGGGTCGCTGGGCTACACCAACCACCTGGCCTGGGAGGCGGGACTGGTTCTGCCCATGGCCAGTCTGCTGGTGCTGATTCTGACGCTATACGTGGTGAACATGGCCTATGGCTACCTGGTGGAAGCCCGCTCCAAGCGACAGTTCACCGAGTTGTTTGGCCAGTACGTGCCGCCGGAGTTGGTGGACAAGATGGCCGAAGACCCCGAAAAATACAGCATGGCCGGCAAGAAGGAAACCCTGACGGTACTTTTTTCTGATGTCGTGGGTTTCACCTCCATCTCCGAACGCCTGAGCCCGCAGGATCTGGCTGCCTTCATCAACGAGTACCTCACCTCCATGAGTCAGGTGATTCGCGAAGAGGGCGGAACGCTGGACAAGTACATCGGTGACGCGATCATGGCCTTTTGGGGCGCGCCGGTTCCGGACAGTCAACATGCGACCCGTGGCGTGGTGGCGGCAATGCGTATGCAGCGTGGCTTGTTGTTGTTGCGTGAGGAATTTGTCCGCAAAGGGTGGCCTTCGATTTCGATAGGCATTGGCCTGAGCAGCGGTGACATGACGGTTGGCGACATGGGATCGCAGGTGCGCAAGGCCTACACCGTGATGGGTGATACTGTGAACCTGGGCTCGCGTCTGGAAGGCATCACACGGCAGTACGGCGTGGGCATTTTGGTGTCCGAGGAGACCGTGCAGATGTCGACCGGCATCCTCTACCGCGAGATCGATTCGGTCCGGGTCAAGGGCAAAGATATTCCTATTCGCATCTACCAACCACTGGCACTGACCTCGGAGGCCGACGCACAGATGCGCCAGGAACTCGACCAATGGCACCAGGCGCTGGCAGCCTATCGCTCGCAACGCTGGGATGAGGCACAAGCCTTGCTGACCACGCTGCAACAAGTCAGACCCGAGGAAAAACTCTGGGATATCTACCTGGAGCGCGTAGCCGATTACCGATTGAATCCGCCCGGCGACAACTGGGACGGCGTAAAGAAGTTCGACAGCAAATAATCACGAGGATCATCACCATGAAGAGTTTGAATCGACGTCTGGTGGCCAGTTGGCTTGGCTGGAGTCTGGTCGTGGGCGGCTGGGCCTTCAGTCTGGGTGCGCAGGCACAGGAGGCGGGCAGCCTGGCGCGTGTCTCCGGCAAGGCCACAGTGACCTCGGCAGATAACACCACCCGTGAAGCCAAGGCCAATGAGACGGTGAGCACGGGGGACCTGATCACCACCGCCGCGGGTGCCGAGGTGCTGGTTCGGTTCAAGGACAACTCGACCATGATTGTGCGTTCAGACAGCAAGGTGAAAATCAGTCAGTTCCGTTTCGAGAAGAAAGGCACGGACACAGTCAACACCAGCCTGGTATCCGGCACCTTGCGTGCGGTCAGCGGACAGATCGCCAAAGCCAATCCGCAGAATGTCAAATACGACGCGGGGGCCGCCACGATCGGCATTCGAGGCACCGACATCGAGCTGGCCATCGTCCCAGAGGGTGCCAAGGACCGCGCTGGCATTTACAACTACGTGCACGCTGGGGAGACTCAGATGAGCCTGGATACCGGTGAATCCGTGCTGGTCGGCAAAGAGCTCAGCGGTTTTACCCCCTCCGTGTTGCAGCCAGGGGAATCCCGTCTGCAATTGTTGCGCGACCGTCCGGCGTTCCTCACCAGCGGTGGTTTTGATGCCTTGCTGCAGCAACTCACCGCGCCTCGCATCCCGATGATCCGTTAATCCGGTGGAGCTGTACCTGGGGGGGCGCCGAGGCAGGTGGCTCTGGGCCTACGGGGCCATCATGGGACTGATGGGTTGCGCGCTGCCGGCGTCCTTTGGCGTGGAGCGCGGATTGCGCGAACTTTCCCAGAAGGGCTTCGTGCCGGTCGAGTCTTCTTCCCAGGTCAAGGCCTGGCTAAAGCGACATAACGCGACCACGGGCCCGGGTTCGCCGGCCATACTCCATGTCTATCTGGAGGGAGACGGTGCAGCCTGGTGGGCACAACGGCTTCCTCCGGTGGACCCCACGCCCCGTACCTCGGTTGCCTTGCCCTTGGCGCTCGAGGACCCCCACGCGTCCGTGGCGTATCTCGCCCGCCCCTGCCAGTTTCTGCCGGCTTCCCCGCGCCCTGTCTGTCCTGTCCAGTGGTGGACCGGAGAGCGCTGGGGCGAAGCCGTGATCTCGTTGACCCACCAAGCACTGGATCGCCTGCGTCAAGATAGCGGTGCCCGCGAACTGGTTCTCGTGGGCCACTCCGGCGGGGGCACCCTGGCGTTGCTGGCTGCAGCGCGACGACCGGATGTGCGATGTGTGGTGACCATTGCCTCGCCCCTGGATCTTCAGGCCTGGACCGAGGGGCAGGGGATGTCGTTGCTCTCCGGATCCTTGAATCCCGCTGATTTACCGGTGTTAGCGGGGTCGTTTCAGGAGCGTCATCTGCAGGGGGACGAAGACCTGGTCGTGCCGGCCTCGTCGATCGGTCGCTACGTCGGGCGTGTGCGCCCTGAGCACGTCCTGCGCGTGCCTATGCAGGGACACAGCCAGGGCTGGGTGCAACGCTGGCGCAGCGCGCATTGGGGATCCACGCCGCTGGCAACCTGGCTGGGCGGTTGTATGAGGTCTGACTGAGTCAGATCGGCGGCAGGAACAACCCGTCTGATCGCAGACAATCTCCCCCATGACAACTCCTTCCCACCTCATTCATCTGGCTCAAGGCTTGATGCACCAGTGCCAGCAGGTCCACCGGCAAGGAATTGAGGCACTGGCGCAGGCCTGCCACACCTCTCGAGGGTTGAGCGCCGAACGCCTGGACCAGCACCAACTGTTGTCCTATGACATGGCCTGGACCAGCGCCGAGCTGCTGGCCGCGCAAACAGCCCTGGACCAAGTGCTCACCTCACCAGACAGCCTGGACGCCGAGTTGGCGCTCGTGTTCACGGTGGAGGTCATCACGGCGGTGATGTCGCGACTGGACATGCTGTGCCTGGAGTTGTCGCTCGAGCCGGAGCCAGTGCATGCGATGCGTGCCAGCGCCGCCTGGGCCGATTTGCGGCGTGCAGCTGGCAGCGAGGCCGCGCTGGCTCGAACCGGCCAACGCTTGCAAGCCACCCAGGCAGAGGTTGGAGAGGTTCATCTCGATGCGTCGATCCGCCTGGTGCAGGAGACCTTCCAGCGCTTTGGGCAGGAGGTGGTAGCGCCCATGGCCGAGCATATTCACCGCGAAGACTTGACCATCCCCGAAACTCTGCTGCAGCCACTGCGCGAGATGGGCGTGTTTGGCTTATCTGTCCCCGAGGCCTATGGTGGCAGTGGGACGGGCAGTGAGGACGACAACCTGATCATGGTGGCGGTGACCGAGGCTTTGTCGCAAGCTTCTCTGGGTGCGGCCGGCAGCCTGATCACGCGACCTGAGATTCTGTGCCGCGCCTTGCTGGCTGGGGGCACCGAGGCGCAGAAGGCGCATTGGCTGCCTCGACTTGCGCAGGGGCAACCGCTCTGCGCCATCGCCATGACCGAGCCGGATCACGGTTCGGATGTGGCCAGCCTCACGCTGCGCGCTGACCGTGTCGAAGGCGGATGGCGCTTGAACGGCGCCAAGACCTGGTGCACCTTTGCGGGCAAAGCAGGCGTGCTGATGGTGGTGGCCAGAACCGACCCCGACCGCTCGCTGGGCCACAAGGGCCTGAGCCTGTTGCTGGTGGAAAAGCCCTCGACCGAGGATCATGCATTCCGCGTTGATCAGACGCAGGGCGGCGTGCTGACCGGACGAGCCATCCCCACCTTGGGATACCGGGGCATGCACTCGTATGACCTCTCGTTCGAAAACTGGTGGGTGCCTGATTCGCATGTCATTGGCGAAACTTCGGGTCTGGGCAAAGGTTTTTACTTCAACATGACGGGCATGGTGGGAGGTCGCATGCAAACGGCCGCCCGCGCGTGCGGTGTGATGCGCGCAGCGTTGTTGGCTGCGCAGCGCTACACGCAAGACCGCAAGGTGTTTGGCCAACCTCTCACCCAGTACTCGCTCACGCAGGCCAAGCTGGCGCGGATGGCCGCTCGTTTTGTGGGCTGTCGCTTGTTGACATACCAAACGGCACGCACCCTGGAGCAGGGCGGTAGCCTGGCCTCGAGTCTGGTGAAACTGCTGGCATGCCGCTCAGCCGAGTTGGTGACACGCGAGGCCCTGCAGTTGCACGGCGGCATGGGCTATGCCGAGGAGACCGCTGTCAGCCGCTATTTCGTGGACGCACGGGTGCTCTCTATCTTTGAAGGCGCAGAGGAAATTCTGGCACTGAAGGTGATTGCACGCGGGCTGCTGGAGCAAGCCTTGCGATCGACGGACGCATCCTCTGAAGGTCCAGCGGCAGCGACCGCATCGCAGCTTGCATCTCAGCGAGAGGCCGTATGACGACGACCGCTCAACTGCTGGGCGGCATGCGCGTGATTGAGGCTGCGGCTTTCGTGGCCGCACCACTTGGAGGCATGACCCTGGCCCAAATGGGCGCTGACGTGATCCGCCTGGACACGGTGGGGGGCGGTCTCGATTACCGTCGCTGGCCGGTGACCCAGGACAACACCAGTCTGTTTTGGTGTGGCCTCAATAAACACAAACGCTCGGTGGTGGTGAACCTGTCGACGCCCGAAGGGCGAGAGTTGGCCATGGCGCTCATCACGGCCCCAGGGCCCGAGGCCGGTATGCTCTTGACCAATTTTCCGCCCCGTGGCTGGTTGTCTTATGAAGCCTTGTCCGAGCGTCGCCCCGACCTCATTCAGCTGACTTTGCAGGGTGACCGCCAGGGAGGATCGGCCGTGGATTACACCGTCAACACCCGGGTGGGGTTCCCACTTCTGACCGGTCCCGAAGACAGCGAAGACGTGGTCAACCATGTGCTGCCGGCCTGGGATCTGGTGACGGGCAAGATGGCTGCACTGGGCTTGCTCGCGGCCGAACGTCATCGGCTGCGCACCGGCCAGGGCCAGCATGTGAAGCTGGCGCTGGAAGACATGGCGCTCGCCACCATGGCACACCTGGGTTTTATTGCAGAGTCGCAACTGGGGCAGCAGCGCCAGCGCTATGGCAACTACCTCTTTGGTGCGTTTGGCCGAGACGTGAAGTCCGCCGATGGTGTGCGGCTCATGGTGGTGGGCTTGACGGGCAAGCAGTGGCAATCCCTGGTGGAGGCCATCGGCATGCACGAGGAAGTGCAGCGTATTGAGCAAACACAGGGCCTGAACCTGCGCCTGGAGGGTGACCGATTCAAAGCGCGCGAAGCCATCGCCCTGGCGGTGCAAACCTGGGTGGGTGCACGTACCTTCGCACAGGTTGCCCAGGTGTTCGAGCAGCACGGCGTGTGCTGGGGTCGGTATCAAAGTGTGGAGCAGATGATCGAGAACACCTTGCCGGGCAATCCCATGTTCAGCACCGTGCATCAACCCGGCGTGGGGGCAATCTCGTCGCCCTCACTCGAGCTCGACTTTTCTGCCCTGGCGCGTGAACCTGCTCGTCCAGCGCCAGTGTTGGGGCAACACACCGAGCAGGTGCTGGTGGAAGTTTTGGGCTTGAGCCATGCCGAGTACGGGCGTTTGCACGATCAGGGGATTGTGGCCGGCGCGGCGCAGCCGGTTTAGGTCAACTCGCTCAACCCAGGGTCCGTTGCATGTGAACTTGCCTCCGCCTGGGCAGTCATGTGGTGGTGCAGTAGCGCGAATCACCGCCGCACTCCCGAAACGTATACGCCTCAGTCGGGAGCCCCTAACTCCAGTGCCGCCGCTCGTGAGACGGCCAATTCGGCAGGATTGACCGGGGTGAGTGGCCAACCGGAGAGGTGCTGCCGGGCAATCGAGGCCAGGGCCTCGATCCAGCGGGGTTCTGCATTCAGGCAAGGGATGTAGTGGAACATGTCTCCCCCGTCGGTGAGGAACGCTTCCCGAACCTCCATCGCAATTTCTTCCAGCGTTTCCAGGCAATCACTGGTAAAGCCCGGGCACACCACATCCACACGTTTGACGCCAGTGCGTGCCAGTTCGCGCACGGTGGGTTCGGTGTAGGGCTCCAGCCATTTGGCCTTGCCAAAGCGCGACTGGAAGGTGACTTTGTAATGCTCGGGGGACAAGCGCAGTCGCTCGGCCAGCAAGCGTGCTGTTTTGTAGCACTCGCAGTGGTACATGTCGCCCAGCAGCAAGGTGCGCTCGGGCACGCCATGAAAACTCATCACGAGTTGCTCGCCACGGCCGTGGGCTTGCCAATGTGCTTCGATTCGCTGCGCCAGGGCCTCGATATAACCTGGGTCGTCGTGGTACCGGTTGACGAAGCGAAATTCAGGCAGGGAACGGCATTGCTGAGACCAGCGGGACACCGCATCGATCACCGGTGCGGTGGTGGTGCCAGAGTATTGCGGATAGGCGGGCAGAATGAGGATGCGTGTGGCCCCTTCGGCCTTCAAGGCGTCGAGTTGTGAGCCAATCGAGGGTGAGCCATACGTCATGGCGTAGCGCACCAGGACAGGCAGTTGTGCTTGGTCCATGGCTTGCTGCAATGCCTGCGCCTGGCGTTCGGTCCAGACCTTGAGCGGAGACCCTTGCGGCGTCCAGATACTGGCATATTTGTGTGCTGATTTGGCCGGGCGCACGCGCAGGATGATGCCGTGCAGGATGATCATCCAGATCCAACGGGGGATTTCCACCACCCGCGGATCGCCCAAAAACTGCGCCAGGTAGCGCCGCAGGGCACTGGGGGTGG
>RFTK01000008.1 GCA_009923505.1 Betaproteobacteria bacterium | reverse complement strand
GCCACCCACTGCGGGGGCAAAGAAAACTGTCTGGGCGACACCGGCCGATGCATGACGCACGAGCTGTGGTCATCGCTCAACCAGCGCATGGTCGAGTTTCTGGATTCGGTCACGCTGCAAAAACTGGTGGATGAGCAAATCGCCAAAGGCGTGCAGATCGAGGACAAGCCCGCTGTGAAGCGAGCCATTTCCTCTGCGCCGGTGGTCAAGCCCATCCGTGTGAACGCCCCCAACTCGGTGTTCGCTCTGGGCAATGCTTTCGCCAAAGGTTAAGTTCCGGCGTTCTTCTCTTCTGCTGATTTGTTGTTGATTCCATGGATACCACACCGCACTTACCCCTTTATATGGACTACGGGGCCACCACCCCGGTCGATCCGCGCGTGGTCGATGCCATGATTCCCTGGTTGCGTGAGCACCATGGCAATCCGGCGTCACGCAGCCACGCCTGGGGTTGGGAGGCCGAAGAGGCCGTCGAAAAAGCCCGTGCCGACGTGGCTGCCTTGATCGGTGCCGATCCTCGTGAAATCGTGTGGACCTCAGGTGCCACCGAGTCCAACAACCTGGCACTGAAGGGCGCTGCTCACTTCTACCAGTCCAAGGGCAAACATCTCATCACCGTCAAGACCGAGCACAAAGCGGTGCTCGACACCATGCGTGAACTGGAGCGTCAAGGCTTTGAGGTCACCTACCTGGACGTGCAAGCCGACGGCTTGATTGACCTGGACGCACTTCGCGCGGCCATGCGTCCTGACACCATCCTGGTGAGTGTCATGTTCGTCAACAACGAGATCGGCGTGATCCAGGACATTCCGGCCATTGGTGCCCTGTGCCGCGAGCGTGGGGCGCTGTTCCACGTGGATGCGGCGCAGGCTACCGGCAAGGTGGCCATCGATCTGGCCCAACTGCCCGTCGATCTCATGAGCCTGGCCTCGCACAAAACCTACGGCCCCAAAGGCATCGGCGCGTTGTATGTGCGTCGCAAGCCGCGGGTGCGCCTGGAGGCGCAAATGCACGGTGGCGGTCATGAACGCGGCATGCGCAGCGGCACCTTACCCACGCACCAGTGCGTGGGCATGGGTGAAGCCTTTCGCATTGCCCGTCTGGAAATGGCGCAAGACCTTGCCCACGCCCGTGCCCTGCACGAACGGCTGGTCCAGGGCTTGCAAGGCATTGAGCAAGTGTTCATCAATGGCCACCTCGACAAGCGTGTGCCACACAACCTCAACATCAGCTTCAACTATGTCGAGGGCGAATCCCTCATCATGGGCATCAAGGGCCTGGCCGTGTCGTCTGGCTCGGCCTGTACTTCGGCCAGTCTGGAGCCCAGCTATGTGTTGCGTGCCCTGGGCCGCAGTGATGAACTGGCACACAGCAGCCTGCGCATTACCATTGGTCGCTTCACCACCGAAGCGGACATTGACTACGCCATCGAGACCATCCGTCAGAATGTGGCCAAGCTGCGCGACCTGAGCCCCTTGTGGGACATGTACAAAGAGGGCATTGACCTCAGCACCATCCAGTGGGCCGCGCACTGAGTCGCACCCCTTGCATTTGATATCGGACATCCATCATGGCTTACAGCGAAAAAGTTATCGACCATTACGAAAATCCACGCAACGTCGGCTCTTTTGACAAAGGCGACGAATCCGTGGGGACCGGCATGGTGGGGGCACCTGCCTGCGGCGACGTGATGAAGTTGCAAATCAAGGTCAACCCCAGCACCGGCGTGATTGAAGACGCACGTTTCAAAACCTACGGCTGTGGCTCGGCGATTGCGTCCTCCTCGCTCGTGACCGAGTGGGTCAAGGGCAAAACGCTGGATGAGGCGGCGGCTCTCAAGAACACGCAAATCGCAGAAGAACTGGCCCTCCCACCGGTCAAGATTCATTGTTCGATCCTGGCTGAAGACGCCATCAAGGCTGCCGTGGACGATTACAAAAAGAAACACGCACACTGAGCACGGCATGGCTGTTACCCTGACAGAATCCGCTGCCCGGCACGTCACCCGCTATCTCAGCAAGCGCGGTAAAGGTGTGGGTGTGCGCCTGGGTGTCAAAACCACGGGCTGTTCGGGCTTGGCCTACAAGCTGGAGTACGTGGACAACGTGGAGCCCGAGGACGTGGTCTTTGAAGGGCATGGGGTGAAGGTGCTGATTGACCCCAAGAGCCTGGCCTACATCGACGGCACCGAACTGGATTTTGTCCGCGAAGGTCTCAACGAGGGGTTTCGCTTCAACAACCCCAACGAGCGCGACCGTTGCGGATGCGGCGAGTCCTTCCGGGTTTGAGGTGAGCGCGCCCTCGCAGGCGTTGCCCGAACTGGCCGCCGACGATTTCACCCTGTTCGAGTTACCACGCCGCTTTGCGCAGTCGGCGGCAGATATCGACACGCGATGGAAAGACCTGTTGCGTCAGGCGCACCCGGATCGCTTTGCAGCCCAGGGCGCCGCGGCTCAGCGTGTGGCCATGCAGTGGTCGGTACGCATCAACGAAGCCCACCAGCGACTCAAAGATCCACTCAAGCGCGCGGCCTACCTGTGTGAGTTGCTGGGTGCGCCCATTCAGGCTGAGAACAACACGGCCATGCCAGCGGCATTTCTCATGCAACAAATGGGTTGGCGCGAGGCACTCGATGAAGCCCCGGTGCTTGCGGCGCTTGAACAATTGCACGACGAGGTGATGCAAGCCCGGCGCGAGGCCTTGCAAGCCTGCGAATCGTTGCTCGACGTGCAGCAGGATGCCCCCGCGGCGGCTCAACACGTGCGCAGCCTCATGTTCATCGAACGGTTTTTACGTGATGTTGAAACCCGGATGGACAGTATGGACCCTCGCTAGCGGCGACAATAGCGTTTATGGCGCTGTTACAGATTTCCGAACCGGGACAGGCTCCCGACCCCCATCAGCGACGTATCGCTGTGGGCATTGACCTGGGCACCACACACTCCCTGGTGGCCAGCGTGCGTCACGGGGTGGCCGAGTGCTTGCCCGACGCACAGGGGCGCGTCATCCTGCCTTCCGCGGTGCGCTACCTCGAAGGCGGCGGTCGTCAAATCGGCCATGATGCGCTGGCTGCCCAGTCACAGGACCCGACCAACACGCTGGTGTCTGTCAAGCGTTTCATGGGGCGCGGGCTGGCCGACATTGCCCACCGCGAGCAACTGCCCTACCAATTTGTCGACAAGGCCGGCATGCTGTCTCTGCAAACCCGCTCCGGTGAGAAGTCGCCGGTCGAGGTGAGTGCCGAAATCCTTGCCACTTTGCGTTACCGCGCTGAAGACACGTTCAACGACGATTTGTACGGGGCAGTGATCACCGTGCCGGCCTACTTTGATGATGCGCAACGGCAGGCCACCAAGGATGCGGCCCAACTGGCCGGCTTGAACGTGCTGCGACTCATCAACGAACCCACCGCGGCAGCCATTGCCTATGGGTTGGACCATGCCAGCGAAGGTCTCTACGCCATTTACGATTTGGGTGGCGGCACCTTTGATATCTCCATCTTGCGGTTGACCCGTGGGGTGTTTGAAGTGCTCTCGACCGGAGGCGACTCCGCGCTTGGCGGTGACGACTACGACCGGGCACTGGCCGACTGGGTGCTCAACACCCTGGGTCGTCAGGTCCACACCGCGCAAGACAAAGCCTCGGTCATGGTGGCTGCGCGCGCGTGCAAGGAGGCCTTGTCGGACCAGCCCCAGGTGATGTTCCAGGCCCCTCTGTCCGATGGGGATGTGTCCCTGGCGGTGGACCGTTCTCACTTTGAAGCAGCCACCTCGGCGCTCACACAACGCACCCTGAGCGCTGTGCGCAAGGCTTTGCGCGACGCCAAGGTCTCGGCCACTGAGGTGCAAGGGGTGGTGATGGTGGGCGGCTCCACCCGCATGCCGCACGTTCAACAGGCGGTGGGGCAACTGTTTGACCGCCAGCCTCTGACCGATCTGAACCCCGATGAGGTGGTGGCGCTGGGTGCTGCCATCCAGGCCAACCAACTCGCCGGCAACAACCCTGACGGGGAACTGCTGCTGCTGGACGTGATTCCGTTGTCGCTGGGCATTGAGACCATGGGCGGACTTGTGGAGCGCATCGTGCCGCGCAACCAGACGATCCCCACGGCCATGGCGCAGGACTTCACCACCTACCGCGACGGGCAGACAGCGTTGGCCTTGCACGTGGTGCAAGGCGAGCGTGACCTGGTGGCCGATTGCCGCAGCCTGGCACGTTTTGAGTTGCGAGGTATTCCCCCCATGGCCGCCGGTGCGGCCCGCATTCGTGTGACCTTCACGGTGGATGCGGACGGTCTGCTGGAGGTGAGTGCGCGTGAGCAGGGCAGTGGTGTCGAGGCAAGCATCGAGGTGAAACCCTCGTACGGCTTGAGCGACGATGACATTGCCCGCATGCTGCAAGACAGTTTCAGCACCGCGGAACAAGATATGAAGGCGCGCGCCCTGGCTGAGGCGCGGTTGGATGTGGACCGTCTGTGGCTGGCCACGCAAAGTGCACTGCAAGCCGATGGCGATTTGCTCACGGCTGATGAGCGCCGCACCATTGACGACCTGATGGCCGCTGCCTTGCAATCCAAAACGCTGGACGACGCTGCGGCCATTGAAGCGGCGACCGATGCCCTGGCCAAAGGCACCGAGGCTTTTGCCGCCCAACGCATGAACCGCGGCATCCAGCAAGCACTGGCCGGCCAACATATTGAGACTCTGTGATGACCATCATCAAAATTCTTCCGCATCCCGAGTTGTGTCCGCAGGGCGCGCAAATCGACGCGCTGCCGGGCAATACCCTGTGCGAGGCACTGCTGGACCATCAGATCCCCATCGAGCATGCGTGCGACCAAAGTTGCGCCTGCACCACCTGCCACGTCATCGTGCGTGAGGGCTTCAACGCCCTGACGCCCGCCGAGGAAAATGAGGAAGACTTGCTGGACCGTGCCTGGGGGCTGGAGCCCAACTCGCGACTGAGCTGCCAGGTGATCCTGGGCAGCACCCCCCTCACCATCGAGATACCGCGCTACACCATCAACCACGCGCGCGAAAACCACTGAGACATCGCCATGCGACAGATCATTCTGGACACTGAAACTACCGGCCTGTCTGCCGAGAACGGCGACCGCATCATTGAAATCGGCTGTGTCGAATTGCTCCACCGCAAACTCACCGGTCACAACAAGCACTTCTACCTCAACCCCGAGCGCGACAGCCACGAAGATGCGCTGAAAGTGCACGGCATCAGCAATGAGTTTCTGCGCGACAAGCCCAAATTTGCACAAGTGGCGGATGAGTTGCTGGACTATCTGGCGGATGCCGAGCTCATCATCCACAACGCGGCCTTCGATGTGGGATTTCTGAACAAGGAACTCGAATTGCTGGGGCGTGGACCCATCACGCAAGTGGTGTCCAACATCATTGACAGCCTGCAGATGGCCAAGGAACTCTTCCCAGGTAAGCGCAACTCGCTGGATGCACTGTGTGACCGGCTCGAGGTGGACAACTCGGGGCGCACTCTTCACGGTGCCTTGCTGGATGCCGAGCTACTGGCCGATGTGTATATCAACATGACCCGGGGCCAGGATGCCTTGTTGATGGACGTCATGGACGACGTGAGCCAGGGGGCCTCCCAGGAGCGCCTGGACCTGAGCCAGTTCGACCTGCCGGTGCTGAATGCCAGCGAGCACGAGCTGGCCGCTCACGACGATGTGATCAAGCAGATCGACAAGGCCAGCGGTGGCCAAGCGGTCTGGCGTATCCTGGAAAATCCTGTGGCATAATATTTGTCTTTGCTGCAACGGCAAAGCTTGCGTGGTTAGCTCAGTGGTAGAGCATCGCCTTCACACGGCGGGGGTCGGGGGTTCGAAACCCTCACCACGCACCACAATGTCTCCCCTGCTACTCAACATAGGCACTGGCTACCGAGCATGGTGTCAACGTTGGTGAAGCTCGCCACCAATGTACTCCTCTCACCAGACTGTTCTACCCCTTTTTGTGGATGCTGCGATCCAATATCGATGGTGTCCAGGCCTTGCTCGCCCTTGTGAATGCTACGCGAACAAAGGCGGCGGTATTCGCCGGCGGGACGCTTGTTCATAAGCACTGGCTATGCGCAAAGCGAGGTCTTCCTTGCCAGGCTCGGAGCGGAAAACCAATGAGAAGGGCAGGCCCGGCGCCGCCAGGTGTGTGGGGGTCTGACTGGCGACGGCTTCGTAGCCTTGTTTGTTTTCTGCGAGCGCAAATTGCGCGTCATAGGCCACATCCACATAACCGGCGGGGACCAGTATTTCGGTGAGTCCAGCGTTGGGGCCAAAAAAAAGCTCGTACCGCAGCCGTTCAATCAGACCAGGCTCGTCGGCCCCACCAATGACGCCTGGCGGTAGCGGCGTGTGGAGCCTGACCAGGGCATCCAATCGGTTTTCATAGATGACCATCATGTCAACCCGGCGCAGCAATTCGCGCAGCATGATGCGCTCGTCAACGCCTTGCCTGCCGCCCAAGGGATTTCGAGGATCGGAAACATCTTCCCAATTGAGGAAAGCGGCGCGCTGATCATCGCCCCAAAATTTTGACCTTCGATTCAAGGCAGACCAATCGTTCAGGCTTTCATGCAATCCCAACGCTTGCCAGTCTTCGGCTCTGCGTGCGAGGTATTGACTGATGTGAAATCGAAAGCCGTTGGCCAGTATTTGTTGCTGAACTGTGGAGACGTCTAAATTGGAGGGTGGGGTGATTCGTAAATCTGACAACTTCACCATGTAGTCAATGGCTTTCATGGTGCCCGTGCCGTGAAAGATCCCTGGCGCAAATTCCGTGGGCTCAATTTGCTCGGCAAATTCCTTGAAAACCGGCTGTCCTTGGGGGTCGAGTCGGAAAAGCAAATCGGGCATGAAGATGGGCACCAGCTTTG
Source organism: Betaproteobacteria bacterium (assembly GCA_009923505.1). Lineage (GTDB taxonomy): Bacteria > Pseudomonadota > Gammaproteobacteria > Burkholderiales > Burkholderiaceae_C > Limnohabitans. Next base: position 49,197 of record RFTK01000008.1, on the reverse strand, counting down.
CCAGGGCTTGCCGATAATCCACGCGCATTTTTTCGCAGCGTGGGTCGGCTTGCCACAGCGGATCCGATGATTCGACCAGCGTTGCCTTCAAATGATCGCCCAGAACCGTCTGGATTTCCTGGGCCGCAGCCTGTGTGATGGGTTGGGCAGCCAAACTCCCTGCCGTGAGCATCGACTCCCGGATGACACCAATGCGCAGGCCCAGTAAGGCACCCGCATCGGCTTGCGAAGACAGGTGCTGGCTGTAATTTTCAAGAACGCTGGAGCGTGGGACCGTCGTGTAAGGGTCGCGCGCGTCGTAGTACCCATCGACCGGATCTTTCAGCGCGTCCAAGATTTTGGCGCAGTCTGACAGGGTTCGGCACAAAATGCCTGTGCGGTCGCAGTAAATATCGGCGCCAATGGCACCCCCGTCAAAGCCCAACATGGCTTTGTGAGGGAGGATGAGCGCAACAGCGTTGTGGTTGGCGGGTCCTCTGGTGGACATGCGCGTTTCCTCGCCCAAACTGGCCATGACCAAATTGGCGCTGACGGAGACCCCCGATCCAGAGCTCGATCCCAGTGAGGCGGAGCGGGTGGTGTCATAGGGATTGACAGGGGTCCCCCCCCAGGTGCTGCGCTGAAATCCCAACAGCGATGGAAAGACTTTTTGAGGATGGTGATCCCCGCCAGGGTCGCCCGCTCGACCGTTGTATTCGGTCATGAGGGCCTTGGCGAAGATGATGGCGCCTTTCTGGCGAAGTTGATCCACCAGACGGTGATCTCTGGCGGGAAAGTCGATGTCATAGGCGGCATCTCCTCCGCCTGTCGAGCGCATGTCTTTGGTATCAAACGCATCCTTGAACGAGAACACAACACCAAACAGGGGCAGTTTCTGCAAGTCGGGTTGGCTTCCCCATTCGGCGTCCAGGGCGGCCGCCTGTTCCAGCGCATCGGGGTAATGTCGAAAGATGTCGCAGGCGGGCGGTGCACCCGGTGGAAGCGGGCCGAGGCTGGGGTGGCGATCAAATTCACCCTTGCAAGTCACCGAGCGCTCTCCTCGAATGTTCAACGTCGACAGCGCATTCAGTTGACCCGATTGAGGAATGCCTCGAACCATCCCCATTTGCTGATGAACCTGAGGATCGGAGGCCGTGGTGTCCATGTGCCCCAAATCCAGGGGGGGGCCTTGATAGTGATGGAAATCGGGAAGAACCTCTGAGACAGGAATGGTCTGGGGCGGGAACGCCAAGGGGTTGTGTGCCCGTATGGATCCCGTCAAGCCGTTCGACACCGGAGTCCCATCGGCGGTGACCAACACAGTGGCAACACCGTTATAGCGCTGGCATCGCTCAATGTAGCGCTGTACCACTTGGGTACAGGTGGTTCGGCCTTCGCGAATCGCCTTGTGCAGATCGGCTATCGTGGCCTCTTCGAGGACAAATTCCATGGACGCCATGACAGCCTCAGGAATTCTTGCGAGCCGCTTGCGTGGAAAGTGCCAGCGCCAACAGGTTGCTGGCCATGGAGCGAACAGCCAAACCGGTTTCGGGGGCAAAGTTCAGATATTCCTTGACCGCCATGACAGCCATCAAATCGCGCTGAGTCAGCGTGGTCAAAACACGTTGCAACTCCGCATCGAGTTGACCCACTGGAACCACTGTGTTGACCAAGCCCATCTCGCGGGCGCGGTAAGCGTCAAGTTTGTCCAGTGTATATGCCATCCAGGCGGTGGATTTTTTACCAATCTTGTCAAGAATGGCAGAAATGGCCAGCGTCGGGGGCAGGTGGTACTCCATTTCGGGCAATTGAAACAGAGCACTTTCATCGGCAATGGTCAGGTCACAGACACCAGCGATCGCACAACCCAGGCCCAGTGCTTGTCCTTGCACGACAGCGATCACCGGAATTTTTGAAAACTTGATGGCGTCATACAGGCCCATGATGGGGGACAGCAGGTTGTCTCGCAAGGCCATGGGCGTCGGGTGAGGACCTGCCGTGCCGGGATCGCGTCCACGGCAAAAATCAGGGCCAGCGCCACGAATCACAACACAGTGCGCATGGTCGGCGGCCGCCTGAATCTGCCTGGTCATCTCGTGGATCATGGGCAGGTCAAACATGTTGCCGGCGTGTTCGCGTGTGAGTGTCAGGGTGACCACCTGGGGTTGACGGTCAAGGGCGATGTCTTTCATGATGTGTGCAGGGTTATCCTGAAAAATGGATGATGTCAGGATGATCGGTTGAAAATCCCACCGACAACTTGGTGTTATCCCGGGTGAGCCCCTGGGGTGATCCTGCGATCATTTCCACATTCTGAGATTGGCTGATTTACCATGAGTGCGACGAGTTTCAAGTTTTCAAGTGCGCAAGCGGGCGACCATGATGAAGCCCGCCAGCTCGTTCAAGGTAAAGGCTGCTACACCAGCGACGTGTCCATGCCTGGGCAACTCTATGCCAGTTTTGTGCGCAGCCCCTGGGCACATGCAGAGATAGTCAGCCTTGATACCGAAGTGGCTGCCACCATGCCGGGCGTGCGGGGTGTGTTGAGTGCCAAGGATGTCGAGGCCGCAGGATTGGGACGGATTTCACCCTTGGTGATCATGAAAGGGTCTGATGGGCAGCCCATGCATTCCTCTGGCATGCCCGTGCTTGCATCGGACCGTGTCCGACATGTGGGCGAGCCTGTGGCGCTCGTCGTGGCAGACACCCTCCAGCAGGCGATGAACGCCGCAGAGCAGGTGGTTGTCGACTATCGATCGTTGCCGTGCGTCACCGATTTGCAGGCGGCCATCGATGAGAATGCACCACAAGTTCACACGAACGTTCCCCACAACATCGCCATGGATTGGGCGATGGGTGATTCGGCGGCTTTGAACGAAGTGTTCCGTCAAGCACACCATGTGGAAGAAATTGTGTTGTCTGATCCGATGCTGACGGGCTCCCCGATGGAGCCTCGGGCAGCACTGGCCCACTATGACGCCAGTCTTGATCGATACACGCTGGTCGCCAGCACGCAGGGTGTGAAGACGGTTCAGCAGGTGTTGGCGAATCAGGTTTTCCACATCGCACCCGAAAAAATCCGTGTCATGACCCCTCATGTAGGGGGAGGCTTTGGCCTGAAATCGCAGACCTATCCCGAGCATGCGGCGTTGTTGTTGGCCAGTCGTCTGGTCGGCGCTCCGGTGCAATGGACGGCCACTCGCCTGGAATGCTTTCTCACCGACACCCATGGTCGCAACACCCATTTGAAGGGTGCGATGGCCTTTGATCGCGAGGGCAACATCCTGGGTTTGAAAGCCGATGTGCTGTGCGGGATTGGCGCTTATACATCGGGCTATATCGCGGTGGTCAGCACGATGAACATCTACAACTGTTTGTCGAGTGTGTATCGCGTGCCTGCTGTGTCCATGCGCTCCCGTCTGGTTCACACGCATGTCATGTCCGGTGGGCCTTACCGCGGGGCTGGTCGGCCCGAGGCCATCTACCTGGTTGAACGACTGATGGATGAGGCGGCACACGCCTTGGGGGTATGCCGTCTTGAATTACGCCGCCGAAATTTTGTCCCCGCGACAGCCATGCCTTATCCCGCGGCCAATGGTTTGACCTACGACTCGGGTGAGTTTGAGGCGGTCATGAACAAGGCCGTAGCACTGGCCGATTGGCAGGGCTTTGAAAAGCGTCGTGCAATCGCGGCCAACCAAGGACTTCTGCGCGGCATTGGCGTGTGTTCTTTCCTGGAAGTAGCGGGCGGTATCCTGGAGGAACCCGCAGACATTCGCGTGATGGAGGATGGGCGCGTTGCCCTGCACCTTGGCGCCCAAGGCATGGGTCAAGGCGTGCAAGACATCTATCCCAAATTGGTGGCCGACAAGCTCGGAATTCCCTTGTCCTCCATTGTTCTGGTCACGGGTGACAGCGATCAAGTACCAGGGATTGTTTCAACCGTCGCCTCACGCACCACCATGATGGCAGGAACGGCGACCGTGATGGCTTGCGATGAAGTGATTCGCCGAGGCAAGTTATGCGCCGCACATTGGTTGGAAGCTTCGGTAGAGGACCTCACCTATGCGGCAGGACGTTTCACCATCGTCGGGACGGATCAAACCATGAGTCTGACGGAGGTCGCGCAAAGGCTGCGGCACGCGACGGATCTCCCCGAGCATCTGCCCCACAGCTTGGACAACGTCACCGTGTTCAAAGCGCCTTCCTTGAACTTCCCCAATGGCTGTCATGTCAGTGAGGTTGAAATCGACCCCATGACGGGCACGGTTCGTTTTATTCAGCACACGGCGGTGGATGATGTTGGCGTGATGCTCAACCCTCAACGTGTGGAAGGGCAGATCATGGGGGGCGTGGTTCAGGGTCTGGGTCAGGTGTTGGGTGAAGTTCTGCACTACGACTCAGAGGGGCAGTTGCTCACAGCCAGCTACATGGACTACCCCATGCCACGTGCTGATCAGGTGCCTCGACTGGTTCTTGATCACCACGTTGTGCCATGCACAACGCATCCGTTGGGTGTGAAAGGTGCCGGCGAGTCGGGTGTGGCGGGTGCTTGGCCCGCAGCAGTCAGCGCTTTGCTGGATGCCTTGCGGCCTGCGGGCGTTCGCAAGCTGGATCTCCCCTTCACCTCAGAAAGAATTTGGGCGGCCCTTCAGGCCGCCCAATGAAAGAACTTTAGAGAAATCGGGCGTTATTTTTTAGCGCCTTCAGCTTCCAGCTTCTTTCGGGACTCGGTGTAATACGCGACCACTTTGCGAACATTGGTCGCTCCTTCGCCTTCCAGTTTCTTCAGGTAACTGTCGTTGGCGGCTGTTCCAGCTTGCAAGATCCGCTGTTCATCAGCGGGGGTGGAAAAGTTGAAGACGATTTTGTTTTTATCCGCCCAATTTTTCTTGATTTGTTCTTCGGCCTTCATCAGTTCTGTCGCATAGCGGACCCCGTATTCGTTGCGCAGATCGACCAGCATCTTTTGAGTTGCAGGAGGCAATGTCCGGAATTTTTTGCCCGACATGAAGAACGCCGAACCCACAACCCCCCCATTGCCTTTCAAGCCAGGCGGGTTCATCATGTGCACGTTTTTCACCACTTCGTTCAGCTTGAAGACGTTAGACAGCAGAAACACCAATTCACCAAGTGCGTCAATGGTGCCCCGGTCCATCGCAGGGTACATGTCTGGAAACACCATGAAGACCGGGTTCCAGCCTAGGTTTTTGTAAAAATCTGTGCGCGCACCGCCGTAGGTCCGCAGTGTTTTACCTTTCAGCACGTCCATGTTGGTCAAGGGGGATTTTGTTCCCACGGGCGCTAAACCACTGATGTGGGACATCAAGGGCACGATATCGTTTTTGGCCAACTCCGCCTTCAAATCGGGCTGGTTGTCCATGGCATCCAGGGCTGCTTTGACCGCAGCCACATAGTCATCGCCGTAGTTGAACATGTGGTCCAAGGACATGTAATTGGGCAGCTGGGCAGGATGGTATGAGCTGCTGATCCAGGCCAAGTCGGCAATGCCTGATTGGATGCCTGGCAGGGCGTCACCCCACTTCACCAGAGAGTCCGACCAGAAATACTGGATCTTGATCTTTCCCCCCGAACGTTTTTCTACCTCACTGCCCCACCATTTGTGCAATTCGCCAAACCAGGATTTTTCCCCGGTGGGTACAGCCATTTTCCAGGTCTGCTGTTGCAACTCTTGGGCGGTTGCCGAGAAGGCCATCGAACTGGCAGCCAGCGCGACAGTAGCCAATTTCAAGATTAAACGTCTCATGAGAACTCCTGATGAAAAAAGGATGGGACAGTGGGAAATCAACCAAGGCCAGGGTCTTGAGCCTTTGGCATCGAGCTGATGCCAGCATAGCTTTCGCGACCCGATGCCAGAAAAAATGCCTTGATGGCATTGAATACCAGTTGCACGGCTAACAACGTCAATCCGAACGCAAACAATGACTTGAAGGGCCACAAGGGAAAACGCAAAACAGCTAATCGGTATTCCAGCACTTGGATAGAAGCCTGTGCAATGGACCAAGCAGACAGCGAGAGGTAGATGAATGCAACGGCTGCCAGCAGATTGCCCATGCCTTCCACAAAAAATTGCGTCCTGCGGGGCAATTTGTCCGTGGCGAAAGTCACATTCACATGCCCACCTTCCAGGGCCACTAAGGCCACACCAAAATAGACCGATACCACCAGCAGTGCTTCCACCAATTCGACGGTCACGGGAAAAGGCATTGACAACTTGCGGCCAATCACGTTGATGAAGATGACCACGGTCATGATGACCAAGGGGATGGCTATCAGGTAGGGGATGAACCGTTTGTAAAAAGCCTCGTAGGCTTCAATCATTTTTTCCATCGAGAGTCTCCAGTGTTCATGTAGGCAAGGTTCAGCGCATGGACTTCATGAGCTCCGGCAGCCACAGACAGATCTCAGGAAAGATGACCATCAAGCCGACGGTGATCAACATGAGGAACACAAAAGGCAACGAGCCGGCGAAAATGTCCTTCAGTGCATAGTCATCGCCCAGTGCACCTTTCATCACAAAGCAATTCAACCCCAAGGGCGGCGTGATGGTGCCAATGGCCATCATCACAACCACCACGACACCGAACCAGACCAGGCTCATGTCAAAGTCTGTGATCAATGGGGCCAGCACGGGCATGGTCAAGACCATCATCGAAATGGCATCCAGGAAGCATCCCAAAAAGAGATACAGGATGACGATGCCCACCATGAGCATGAAAAAGCTCAGCTCCAGGCTTTTGATCCAACCCGTCATGGTAGAGACGACACCCGTGGTGGATAGAAAGGTTGAAAAGATATAGCCGGCACCCAGCAACAAGAAAATCATGGCCGTGACTTTGGCGCTGTCAATGAAAGAATACGTCACACGCTCCCAGGTCAGGTTCCCACGAATGTAGACCAGCAGCAAGGCGCCCACAACACCCACGGCCGCAGCTTCATCCGGTGTGGCAAAGCCTGTGTAAATGGCCCCCAGCACCGAAATGAAAAGCGCCGCAGCAGCCCACAAATTTCTCAGAGTTTTCCACCGGGTCTTCCATGAAGTATCCAGCTCACTAGAAATGGGTGCTGTCTCGGGGTAGATTTTGCAGGTGATCATCACGGCCGTGGCCATCAGCACCGCTGTGAGAATGCCGGGCATGATGCCTGCAATCAGCAATTGACCCACAGATGTCTCTGTGATGATGCCGTAAAAAACCATCAGAATACTGGGGGGAATCAGCACATCCAGGCAACCCGCTGAGGCGACCACCCCCAGGGCCATTTTTTTGTTGTACCCCGCGCGAACCATTTCTGGCACTGCAATTTTGGAAAAAACCGCAACCGCTGACAAACTGGAACCCGAGCAAGCCCCAAAGATGGCTGAGGAGTAGACCGTGGCCACCCCTAAACCTCCGGGAACTCGACCAAACCAGGCTTTGGCGGCGTCGTAGGCGTCTTTGCCGAGGTCGGCGTAAAAAGCCAGCGTGCCCATCAAGATAAAGAGAGGCAAGGCTGACAAGGTGAAGTTGGAGGTGTAGGTGAACAGGCCCGTGGGGATGAATTTGAAGGCTGCATCAATGGGATACACCACCAGCATGCCGCCCAATCCCACAATAGCCATGCCGTAGGCAATGGGCACTCGGAGCAAGCTCAGCACTAAAAAAATTGCAAATCCCAACAAGCCAATCGTCAATTGATCCATGGGGTACTCCGGTCAATTCTTGCTGGGAGCCGGCGCATCGGCTTGCAATTGGGGCGCGGACTTCGCAAAGGCGTCGAGTTTCAGCAGTTCCTGGTAGATCGCCATGACCTTGGGAACGCTGTCGAGTTGGCAGCCAAACAAGCTGGCCCCCGTGACCTGTGAGGCCAAGCAAATGTCAGCCACAGTGACGTGGTCGCCATGGCTGTATCGCCCCGCTTGGGGGGACTGGGACAACATTCGCTCATACGTTTGGAGGGCTTGCAGGGTCCAGTGCTGGAGCCAGGCGTTGCGAGTGCCTTCATCCAAATGCAGCGTGTTTTGCAAATAATTTCTGACACGTGGCACCACCAACGGGTGGCCATCGCTGGCACAGACATGCGCCAGGCTCAGCACCCTGGCGCGCTGCTCGGGCGCGGTGGGCATCAGCGCAGGCGTGGGGTAAACCAACTCCAGGTAATCCAGAATGGCCATCGATTGCGACAACGGTTGCGACACGCCCGGCACAATCAGCGCGGGCACGGCACCTTGTGGGTTGATGGCCAAATAAGCGGGGTCGTGTTGGTGCCCCGCGAGCAGGTTCACCGGAATTTCTTCGTAGGTCAGCCCTTTGAGTTTCAGTGCAACGCGAACTCTGTAGGCGGCCAGTGAGCGCCAGAAACCATAAAACCGGATGGACATGGGTTATTCCTTGCCAGTGGGGATCACTGGAATGAGTAGGTAGGGGGCTTTGCTGGGTTTGATGTGCAGGGTGTTGACACCATCAAAAATTTTCGCGGGCCGGTCTTTGGGGTCGGTGTGCGTGAAAGGGCCACATCCCGTCATGGGGTATTTCATGTTGGACAACACGCCTGCGGGACCGGGGTAGACATAGTCTTTGCCACGCAATGTCAACGCCAGCCGGTAACCGGCGGGGACCACAATGCTGGTCGGAATGATTTCAACGTCCAACTCCACCACCTGGTTGGGCTTGAGGGGTTGCTTCTCGTCGTGTGTGTGGTAGGGGCGGTAGGGCTTCGACAGTTGCGTGTCTAATTTGCGGTGCGAGGCGCGTAGCCATCCCTGACCGATCGGGGTATGGGGGTCCAGTGCACCCTGGAAGACGACTTCCTGAAGATCGGGTGTGAACACCCTGAGCACGGCAAACACATCCGCATCCTGAGTACTGGAAGACAGGAAAAGTTTCACCGCACTGGGGCCGGTGATTTCCATGTCCTGGGCCTGAGGCGGCAACATAAATGTCACGCCTTCAGACATGCCCTTGTAGCTGATTTTGGCTGAGCGTTCTGGCGGTCGCGACGACAAGCTGGCCGCATCGGGTTGCAAATAAAGACGAGTCCAGCGCGTCTTTTTGAGAGGCCATTGGGTTTCGGCGCGACGCACAAATTTTTCGCCAGGATGCCGTATGTTCAGCAGAACTTTGGGCTGTCGAGTCCATCCGTTTTTCTTGCCGTGCAAGAAGTGGTCAAAAAATTTCAGCTGCAGCTCACGGCCATAGTCTGTGTAGAAGTGCGTCCAGTGCTCGATGCCGTGTACTTCCAGCCATTTGTCTTTGGAGGCCGCACGTGTGAAACCTTCGAAGTTGCCTCTGGGGTGGAGCCCTTGCCCTCCCCAGTTGGCCGCTGAAAAAATCGGGACCTTGACTTTGGACCAATCGGGCATGCGTGCACGCCAGTAGTCGTCGTCCATGCTGTGCTTCAAGGCTGCAGCGGCAAAGTCTTCGCGGTTTTTCACGAGTTGGGCATCGCTGAGGGGCTCATCACCACACACGAACCGCCCCGTGACCTTGCTGATGGGGCCGCGACTTGCCAGACCATGTTGAACCGTGCGGACCTGCATGTCGTACCAGTTTTTGATGAAGTCACACAGGATGCCGCCGTGGTGGCTCAGGTCGCGGTACATGTCAGCCGCGCCTTCCCAAGGACAAATGGCCGCCAGGTGCGGGGGTTGCAGGGCCGCCACTTGCCATTGGTTCATGGCGTAATAGGAAATACCGTTGAGGCCAACTTTACCGTTGCTCCATGCCTGTACACCCGCCCATTCAATGCAGTCATAAAAATCCAGCGCCTCTTGGGGACTCCAGAGCTGCATGTAGCCAGGGGACATGCCAGCCCCACGGGAGTCCACGCGGATACAGACATAGTCGTGGGGGACCCACTTTTCAGGGTCCACCACTTCCCAGTTCTGGTATTTGTTGGTGGAGCCTTTCACCACATCGGGATGGTCGCTGGCCATTCGGTCCCAACAAGTGGTGTATCCGTCTTGGAAGGCCAAGCCCTTTCCGTAAGGACCATAGGTCATGATGACTGGGAAGCGACCCGGCCGATTCGGTCGAAAAACATCGGCTCTGAGCGTCACGCCGTCTCGGGTTTGAATGGGGACGTCCCAATCGATTCGCATACCATCTTTCACGACTGTTGCTGATTTCACTGAGCATCCTTCCAGAACCACCATTATTCCAATGCGCAGGGAATACTAGCGGTCAACGCTGTGCCTAGAACAAGGAAAAACCCGCATGTCACTGAAAAGAACCTGAATGACCCAGGGTGTCATCTGGGTAAACCGGAGGAAACCATTTCGATGGTAATCTGGTGTCGATGCACGTGGACAGTTTTCACGTGGCCATTATTTCTCCTTCTGCGGGTATCCCATGGACACTTTGATTGAACACAAGGACGGCATGCACATTGAATGGGATGTCCCCATTCGACTGTCCGACGGCATCACCTTGCGGGCAGACATTTTTCGACCCATCGGTGAAGGACGTTTTCCGGCGATCCTGACGTACGGTCCTTACGCCAAGGGATTGCCGTTTGAAGTGGGCTACAAGACCGCCTGGACCCGGATGATCACGGCCTACCCCGAAATCGCAGAGGGCACCTCCAACAAATACCAAAGCTGGGAGTTGGTGGACCCGGAAAAGTGGGTGCCAGACGGGTACGCTTGCGTGCGAATCGATTCCCGTGGCGCGGGTTGTTCAGAAGGTTTCCTGGACGTTTGGTCGGCGCTGGAGGCCCAAGACCAATATGAGTGCATTGAATGGACGGCCGCACAGTCTTGGTGCTCAGGCAAAGTCGGGTTGAATGGCATTTCTTACTACGCCATGAACCAATGGCAAACGGCCGCCTTGCAGCCCCCGCACTTGACGGCCATGTGTGCATGGGAGGGTGCATCAGACTATTACCGCGAACTGTGCAGGCACGGCGGCATTTTGAGTGACTTTCTTGACGGCTGGTACCTGAGACAAGTGAAATCGGTGCAGTATGGTGTGGGCAGCCGGGCGCATGTCAATCCCAACACCGGACGCTCTGTGGCAGGCGACATCACCTTGAGTGATGATGTGCTGGCCAGTCGAAGAGCCGAAACCCACCTGGACGCTCAAAATCATGAACTCCTCGACGATTTTTACAAAGCGCGTATTCCGGACTACAGCAAAATCAAAACGCCGTTGCTCTCTGCGGGAAACTGGGGCGGGATCGGCCTGCACCCAAGGGGTAATTTCGAAGGCTATCTCCAGTCAGCCTCCGAGCAGAAATGGCTGGAGGTTCATGGGGATACGCACTTTTCGCACTTTTATTCCAATTACGGCCTCCAACTGCAAAAGAAATTCTTTGGCCACTTCCTGAAGGGTGAAGACACGGGCTGGACCCAAATGCCCAAAGTCCAACTCAACATACGACACCCAGGGGAAAAGTTCGTCTTGCGCGGTGAAAATGAATGGCCGTTGGCGCGCACCCAGTGGACACCCTATTATTTGCAGCCCGATGGACACAGCTTGTCCACGGCGAAGCCTCACCTCAGCCACGCACTCACCTACCACACGCGATCCGATGGGCTCAGTTTTTCGACCGGCCCCCTGCAACAGGCGATGGAAATCACGGGCCCGCTCGCTGCCAAACTGCGTATTTCCTCGGCCACCGTGGACGCAGATGTTTTCCTCGCTGTGCGTGTCTTTGATCCGTCTGGCAAGGAGGTGTCATTCATCGGGTCCAATGACCCCAGGACGCCTGTCGCGTTGGGTTGGTTGCGGGCGTCTCACCGCAAGACCGATCCTTCCAAGTCCTTGCCTTACCGTCCCTGGCACACCCACGACGACAAGCAAGCCCTGATCCCCGGCCAGCCGGTCGATCTGGACGTCGAAATTTGGCCCACCTCAATAGTTATCCCAGTGGGCTATTCCCTGGTCTTGAACCTGCGGGGCAAAGATTACCGATACGATGATATCGGCGTTGTTCTGCCATTTGATTCTCAACCCATGTACGGCGTGGGTCCCTTTACCCATGAGAATCCGGTGGACCGTCCACCGGAAGTGTTTCACACCGAAAACACCTTGCACTGGCAGCCCGATCATGCGCCCCATGTTTTGTTGCCCATCATCCCGATTTAACGTCAACCTATTTCAACCCATCAGGAGACCCGCGTCATGATTTTTAGCTGTGCACCCACTTGCAAGCATCCTTATCACCAGCATGGAAAAGCACCCAAGGGTACCGCTGGCATGTTCACCTCCTTGGCGACCAAGAAGTTGGCGCAACGCAAGGACGGCCATCTGAACGTGGACGTTCACTGCCACTACTTCAACCCCACTGTGGGGCAAAAAGCCGCCGTACTCAAGCCGATCGAGCAAGAGGTGGGGCATATTTTTGCGAACCAATTGACGCGGGACACCAATGCCAAGCAAATGCGCGACCGCGCTCCGATGCTGTCGGATGTGTCAGTGCGAATCCAAGACATGGACCGAATGGGTGTTGACATTCAGGCCGTCTCTCCAGCCCCGTTCCAATATTATTATTTTGCCGACCCAGCGTTCGGTGCTGAATTGGCCCGTGATGTCAATGAGGGGATGGCGAAATTGGTGGCGACGCATCCCGATCGACTCGTGGGTCTGGGAACGGTCCCCCTGCAGAACGCAGAACTTGCCGTCAAAGAACTTGACCATGCTGTCAAAAAACTTGGCTTGCGCGGTATTGAAATCAATACCCATGTGAATGGCAAAAATCTGACCGATCCTGCCCTCAAGTTGGAGAAATTTTTCCGCCGTGTCAGCGAGTTGGGCGTGCCACTGTTCATACATCCCAATGGCTTCACAGAAGCCAGTCGACTGGAAAACCACTACTTCAACAATGTGATTGGCAACCCCTTGGATACCACGATAGCCGTCAGTCACCTGATTTTCGATGGTGTCATGGAGCGCAACCCCAAATTAAAAGTCTTGCTTGCGCATGCCGGGGGGTATCTGACCCACTACTGGGCGCGCATGGACCATGTTTACGGTGCGCGCCCTGATGGCCGCACAGTGATCAAACGCAAACCCTCAACCTATTTGGAGCGTTTTTACTTTGACACCATCACATTTGATCCTGGCATGCTGAGAAACATGATTGATCGTTTTGGCGCTGACCATGTCATGCTCGGAACCGATTATCCCTATGACATGGCCGAAGTAGACCCCCTGGGTTTGGTCTCTGCTGTGAAAAGACTGAGCAAAGATGACCGCGATTTGATCACGGGCAATAACGCCGCCAAACTTTTCAAAATCAAACTTCCCAAGAAGAAAACAGTGTGATCATGGGGGTGGGTGTGACAGGCTAAGCGACCTGTTGTCTCTCGACCCTTGAAGAAATTTGTCTTGGTGAAGTCTGCTTCCATGGCAAAAAAGACCCAGGTGAGCGAGACACCCGCAACCACACTCTTGCGACAGCAGGGTGTGGCGTTCACGGAATATGTCTATCACTACCAGGAGCACGGCGGTGCGCGTCACAGTGCCGATGAACTGGGCCTGGATCCATTCACCGTGGTCAAGACCCTCATCATGCAGGACCAGGATGCGAAGCCCCTGGTGGTGTTGATGCATGGCAATTGCAAAGTGTCCACCAAGAATCTGGCGCGACAAATCGGGGTCAAGTCAGTGGAGCCCTGTGCGCCGGAGGTGGCGAACCGCCACAGTGGCTATCTGGTGGGAGGCACGTCCCCCTTTGGCACCCGGCGACAGATGCCGGTCTATGTGGAGGAAACCATCCTGGCCTTGCCTCGTATCGCCATCAACGGAGGTCGGCGGGGTTATTTGCTGGGCATTGACCCCCAGGTTTGTCGGCAATTGCTGGGGGCGACACCGGTGCAATGCGCGCTGCAGGAGCGATGAACTCGTTCTGGGTGCCAGCCCGCTTCAGCATCGGTTTCAGCATTCTTTGATCTTCTGAGTGTTCATGACGATTGAGGTGCAATCTTTGCACCATTGCCAACGCGCCTAAATTGCGCCAGATGCACCAAGGTAAGGCGAAGCGCTTCCCCCATGCCCAAACATAGCGCAACCCAGGGCTGATTTCCTCTGCCAGAGATCGGCGCGCTTTTTGCAAGACAGCGACCAGTTTGCAATGTGCACTTAACTAGGGAGCTTCTATGACAACTGGCAACAACACGGGGGTGGACCCCACCTCTTTGGCGAATGAATCGGCGCTCGACGTTCAGGATGTGGACTCGTCACAGGTGGCGCGACGCCGTTTTCTCCAGCGAGGCATCGCGACGGCATCGGTGGCATCACTGGCCGCCCCTGCGTTGGCTCAGACCACGCCCACCGTGCGTTGGCGCCTGGCGTCCAGTTTCCCCAAGAGCCTGGATACCATTTTTGGCGGAGCCGAGGTCTTGGCCAAGCGTTTGCAGGAAATCACGTCCGGGAAATTTCAGATTTCCGTGCACGCTGCGGGTGAATTGATGCCCGCTTTTGGGGTGGTGGATGCACTGCAAAACGGCGGTATCGAGTGTGCGCACACTGCCTCCTATTATTTTGTGGGCAAAAACAAATCCTTTGGCTTTGAGACCACCTTGCCGTTCGGCTTGAACCAGCGTCAGCAAAATGCCTGGATGTATTACGGTGGCGGATTGCAACTGGTCCGTGATTTCCTGCGTGACTACAACATTGTCAGCTTCCCCGGGGGCAACACGGGTGTACAGATGGGGGGCTGGTTCAAGCGGGAAATCAAGTCGGTGGCGGATCTCAAAGGGTTGAAGATGCGCATCCCCGGTATTGGGGGTGAGGTGATGGCCCGTCTGGGAGCGGTACCGCAGCAGATTGCCGGCGGCGAGATTTATCAGGCCCTTGAAAAAGGCACGATCGATGCGGCCGAGTGGGTGGGCCCTTACGACGATGAGAAGCTGGGCTTCTACAAGGTCGCCAACCACTACTACTACCCGGGTTGGTGGGAAAGCAACTCCATGTATTCCTTCTATATCAATACCAAGGCCTGGGACGCCTTGCCCAAAGACTTTCAGGCCGCCTTTGCGGCTGCAGCCGCAGAGGCCAACATCGACATGATGGCGGAGTACGATTTCAAGAATCCCACCGCACTGCGCCGTCTGGTGGGCAGTGGTGTGAAGCTGCATGCCTACTCGACCGAGATCATGAAAGCGGCGCAAGATGCCGCGTTTGATTTGTACGCCGAGGAAGCGGAGAAAAATCCGTCCTTCCGCAAAATCTATGACAGCTGGCAGAAGTTCCGTTCCGAAATCATGCTGTGGCACCGATTCGCAGAACAAACCTATGCTAACTTCGTCCTGAGTAACCCCGTTCGCCGTTGAGGCGGCGTGCGTTGACAGGGGGCAGAGTGAGCTGGCGCTGTTCTGGCGCTGGCGCAGTTCCCCTGGGGCCCTGGCCACTTGCCTTTGAGGGTCCAGGGGATGTCCCCCCATGAATTGCAGGGGGGTAGCGTACATGAAAGAATACGCGGCATGATGGACATCAATTCCCCCGACACGGTGGCTGAGGTACAGGCCGCCTTCGATCGCTATGAACAGGCGTTGGTTACCAACGACGTGCAGGTGCTGGACGAACTCTTCTGGCGCAGTCCCCACACCATTCGGTATGGTGCAACAGAAAATCTGTACGGCTATGAGGAGATACAAGCATTTCGGGCAGCCAGGCCTGCCAAGGGCTTGGCGCGTACACTCTCGAGAACCGTCATCACCACGTATGGTCATGACGCAGCCACGGCCAATACGGAATTCTGGCGCGAGGGCACCGACCGCGTAGGGCGACAAAGTCAAACCTGGATCAAAACCGAACACGGGTGGCGGGTGGTGTCGGCGCACGTGAGTCTGATGGCGCTGCCTGCCTGAGCGATGGGTGCATGCCCGGCAAGGGTGATCGACGCGTCGCTGGCCGCTCTGCACCTGGATTCACGTCAGCCCACACCCCATTGACTCTATCTGGCCTCAAAAAGTTTTAACCCATGATTCACACACTCAAATCCCTGGGCGGCATGATGGTCGCCCCCCACCATTTGGCGGCGCAGGCCGGCCGAGACGTCTTGCGGCAGGGCGGTAACGCGGTTGAAGCCATGGTGGCGGCTGCTGCCACCATTGCCGTGGTGTACCCGCATATGAATTCCATCGGGGGTGATGGTTTCTGGCTCATCCATGAGCCCGGCAAACCTCCAGTCGCCATCGACGCCTGTGGTCCGGCGGCTGCGCTGGCGACCCCCGAGTTCTATGCGGGTCATGATGTCCTGCCTTCACGCGGGCCGCAGGCGGCGCTCACGGTGGCGGGAACGCTCGGGGGGTGGATCCGGGCGTTGGAGTTGTCCGCCGAATGGGGCGGTCGCGCCTCATTGCCCCACTTGCTGAGTGAAGCGATTCGCCACGCCGAAAACGGAGTGGTGGTGTCAACCAGCCAGGCGGGCCTGACGCGTCAAAAACTGGAGGGATTGAAAAACTGTCCTGGCTTCGCGGACACCTACCTGGTCAACGGACAACCCCCAGAGCCTGGGCATGTGCTGAAGCAGCCCGCCTTGGCCCAGACATTCCGTCATCTGGCAGAGCATGGCCTGGACGATTTTTACCGGGGCGCCTTGGCGCGCAGCCTGGCCGATGATCTGGCCCGCGTGGGCAGTCCGGTGAGATTGCAAGACCTGCAGAACTACCGGGCCAGTCGTGTGGAGCCACTGCATGTCCGGCTGTCAGACAGCACGGTGTACAACCTCCCGCCGCCGACGCAGGGTTTGTCCGCGCTGATGATCCTCGGGCTGTTCGAGGAGTTGCGCGTGAGCCATGGCGAAGGCTTTGCGCATGTGCACGGGTTGGTGGAAGCCACCAAGCGTGCATTCCGTGTGCGTGAACGCGTGGTCACCGACCCGAGCCGTTTGACGACCCCTCCGCAAGATTTCCTGGCCGCCCAGGCGCTCGCGAAATTGGCGGGCGAGATCGACGCCCATCAGGCCTTGCCCTGGCCCGATCCGGCTCAACCTGGCGACACCATCTGGATGGGGGCAGTGGACTCGAGCGGCCGTGCGGTCAGCTTCATTCAAAGTGTGTACTGGGAATTCGGCTCAGGCACGGTGCTGAGCAACAGCGGGGTGTGTTGGCAAAACCGGGGCACCAGTTTCTCGCTCGACCCCAAGGCCTTGAATTGTCTGCAACCGGGTATGAAGCCGTTCCATACCCTCAACCCCTCCCTGGCGGTCTTTGACGATGGTCGGGTCATGCCCTACGGGACCATGGGCGGGGAGGGGCAGCCCCAGACACAGGCAGCGGTGTTTACCCGCTACGCCCGCTTCGGTCAAACCCTGCAGCAAGCGGTCACTGCCCCGCGCTGGTTGCTGGGGCGAACCTGGGGTGATGTCTCCACGTCCTTGAAGCTGGAGAATCGTTTTGACCCGGCCTTGGTGACAGCCTTGCAACAGGCCGGGCATGTGGTTGAGGTGTTGCCCGAGGCTTTCAGTGACACGATGGGTCACGCGGGCGCACTGGTGCGACACCCGAATGGCGTCATTGAGGCGGCGGTGGACCCGCGCAGCGATGGTGCCGTGGCTGCTTTGTGATTCTGGCCCTCTGAAGCGCTAGGCCCCTGCGCCGGGGCCTTCGCGTCCCCGCATCTCAGCGATGGAGACCCTTCGATCGCACCAAGGAGGTGCAGATCGACTTCTTTTGGCGCAAATAACCCTTGAGCTCGCTCTGAAATTGAGCGGGCAGATGCTGTGTATTGCCCCAACTTGGTGCCCACATGCATCTGTTGTGGGGCCATGCGGTCTGGCGCGTCTATTGCGTAAGTCTTCGCAATCGCAATCCAAGGAGCCGCCCATGTCTGAGTACTTTTCCCCTTACGATGCCGACCGGCCTTTGCAGCTGAAATGCAGCTGTGGTCGTGACCACTCAGCCGCTGAACACGCCACCGAGTTGACGGCGGAGGGAGCGGCTCAAGAATTGCGCACGCGCAGCCTCAGCGCCGAGTTCGAGAGCTACAGCAACGCCTTTGTCGAGGCCAGTCTGGTCAAGGCGCTGTTCCCGCAGGATGCCGTGCGCCGCAACTTCCTGCGTGCCGTGGGCAAAGGCACGGCCATGGCCGCCATCTCCAGCGTACTACCCATTGCCAGCCTTCAGGCCATGGCGCAAGAAAAGGGCTCGCTGGAAAAGAAAGATCTGAAAGTCGGTTTCATTCCCATCACCTGCGCCACGCCGCTCATCATGGCGCATCCGCTGGGCTTTTACCGCCAGCAAGGCTTGAACGTCGAAGTCACCAAGACAGCCGGCTGGGCGCTGATTCGCGACAAGATGCTGAACAAGGAATACGACGCCACGCACTTCCTCTCACCCATGCCGCTGGCGATCAGCATGGGGCTGGGCTCCACAGCCACCCCCATGAACGTCGCGACCATTCAAAACGTGAACGGACAGGCCATCACCTTGGCCATGAAGCACAAGGACAACCGCGACCCCAAGAACTGGAAGGGGTTCAAACTGGCGGTGCCCTTCGATTACTCGATGCACAACTTCCTGTTGCGCTACTACCTCGCAGAAGCAGGCCTGAACCCGGACACCGATGTGCAAATTCGCGTGGTGCCTCCGCCCGAGATGGTGGCCAACCTGCGTGCCGGCAACATCGATGGCTACCTGGGTCCAGACCCTTTCAACCAGCGTGCGGTGTATGACGAGGTGGGCTTCATTCACCTGCTCACCAAAGACCTGTGGGACGGCCACCCCTGCTGCGCCTTTGGCACTAGCTCAGAATTCATTCAACAAAACCCCAACACCTTTGCCGCTTTGTACCGCTCGGTGCTGACCGCCGCTGCCATGGCGCGTGACCCGAAGAACCGCGAGTTGATCGCAAAAGTGATTGCACCGCAGGCCTACCTGAACCAACCCGAGATCGTGCTCAGTCAAGTGCTCACAGGCAAGTTTGCTGATGGTCTGGGCAATATCAAAAATGTGCCGGATCGCGCTGATTTCGATCCCATGCCCTGGCAGAGCATGGCGGTGTGGATGCTCACGCAGATGCAACGCTGGGGCTACATCAAGGGTGAGGTCAACTACAAGCAGATCGCCGAGAAAGTGTTCTTGCTGACCGATGCGAAAAAACGCATGAAGGAACTGGACCAGAAGGTGCCCGAGGGCGCTTACCCGAAGTTCAAGGTCATGGGGCGCGAGTTCGATCCTGCCAAGGCAGCCGACTACGCCAAGAGCTTCGCGATTCGAAAGGCGGTCTGACGTGACCGACTTCAGAAGTCTCTCTTTCAGGTCTGCGGTGCTGTCCACGCTGATCCTGGTCACCCTGTTGGGTATCTGGTATGCCGCCACAGCCAGCAGCGGACCGGGGGCGTCTCTGGCAGGTTTGAGCGCCGACCAAATCGAGTACGCCAAGATGATGGGCAAAGATCCAGGGGCCAGCAAGTCCGGTGGTTTTCCCACGCTGGGACAAATGGGTAGCACCGTGTGGGGCCATCTGTCCAATCCGTTTTATGACAACGGCCCCAACGACAAAGGAATTGCCATTCAGTTGGCCCATTCGCTGGGTCGGGTGGCACTGGGCTTTGGCCTGGCCTGTCTGGCTGCGATTCCGCTGGGTTTCCTGATTGGCATGTCGCCCCTGCTGCGCCGCGCGCTCGACCCGTTCATCCAGGTGCTCAAGCCCATTTCACCCCTGGCCTGGATGCCGCTCGCGCTGTACACCATCAAGGATTCGGCCATTTCCGGCATCTTCGTCATCTTCATTTGCTCGGTCTGGCCGATGCTGGTGAACACCGCCTTTGGAGTCGCCTCGGTCAAGAAGGACTGGCTCAATGTGGCTGCCACGCTCGAGGTGAATCCGATTCGCAAAGCCTTCCTGGTGATACTGCCTGCAGCGGCGCCGACCATCCTGACCGGCATGCGTATCAGCATGGGGATCGCCTGGCTGGTGATCGTGGCCGCCGAAATGCTGGTGGGCGGCACTGGCATTGGCTACTTTGTCTGGAACGAGTGGAACAACCTGTCACTGACCAACGTGATCTTTGCCATTCTCGTGATTGGGGTGGTGGGTATGTTGCTCGATCTGATGTTTGGTCAATTGCAAAAGATGGTGACGTATGTGGAATGACACTCGCTTGCAAGCCGATCTTCTCCCCGCCAAACAGGAATCCCGTGCCATGACCGGTTTTTTGAAAATCGAACAACTCAGCAAGGCCTACAGCGCGGCTCGCCCTGTGTTTGCCGATGTGTCGTTCAGCCTGGAGCGCGGCGAGTTTGTCTGCATCATTGGTCATTCGGGTTGTGGCAAAACCACCATCCTGAATGTCCTGGCCGGTCTGGACGAGGCCACATCGGGCCATGTGTTCATGGATGGGCGTGAAGTGTCGGGCCCCAGCCTGGAGCGTGGGGTGGTATTTCAAGGTCATGCGCTCATGCCCTGGCTGACGGTTCGGCAGAACATTGCGTTTGCGGTCAAGTCACGCTGGCCTGACATGCCTATGCCGAAACTCAACATTCACGTGGAAAAATTTGTCGACATGGTGGGCCTGAGCCACGCCATCGACAAAAAGCCCAGCCAACTCTCGGGCGGCATGAAGCAGCGCGTGGGCATTGCCCGTGCCTTCTCCATTCAACCCAAGATGCTGTTGCTCGACGAGCCCTTTGGTGCGCTGGATGCACTCACCCGTGGCACCATCCAGGACGAATTGATGCAAATCGTTCGCGAGACGCAGCAAACCGTGTTCATGATCACGCATGACGTGGATGAGGCCATTCTGCTGGCTGATCGCATTTTGCTGATGAACAACGGCGCCGACACCCCTGATGGTTATAAGCCTGGCGGCATTGCCGAAGTGGTTCGCAACCCCTTGCCGCGAAGCCGTACCCGCTCAGGCTTGCATCACCTGGACGACTATTACCCCTTGCGCAATCACATCGTGGATTTCCTGGTTAGCCGGGCCACCGCGCACTGATTCTTTATTAACTTGCCATTTCATTCACAGGAGAACACATGAACCGCATGGACGTGACCGAGAAAATCATCAGCACCAAGGTGTCCAAAGGCCTCAAATGGGAGGATATTGCCAAAAAAGTGGGGCAATCCAAGGAGTGGACCACTGCACTGTGCCTGGGCCAGATGACAGCCACGCCAGCACAGGCCAAAGCGGTGGGAAAAATCTTTGGACTGAATGCTGACGAGCAAAAGTGGCTCCAGGTGGTGCCTTACAAAGGCTCGCTGCCCACGCCCGTGCCCACCGACCCGCTGATTTACCGCTGGTATGAAATTGTCAGCGTCTACGGCACCACCATCAAGGAATTGATCCATGAAGAGTTTGGCGATGGCATCATGAGCGCCATTGACTTCTCCATGGACATCCAGCGCGAGCCCGATCCTAAAGGGGACCGTGTCAATGTGGTGCTGTCTGGGAAATTCCTGCCCTACAAGCAGTACTGAGTCGCGGGTAACGCCAAGCCGACTGTCCTGACCTGGGCGTTTAAAAAAAATGGGCTGCCTCTGTGACCAGAGGCAGCCCATCGTCGTTCTGAGACTGGATCAGTAGTTGCGACGTCCGCCGCCACCATAACCACCAGCGTTGTCACGCGGGGGGCGAGATTCCATCGGGCGAGCAATGTTCACGGTCAGGTCGCGTCCCCCCATGTTTTTACCGTTCAGGCCATCGATGGCCGCTTGAGCTTCCTGGGCTGTGCTCATCTCGACAAAACCAAAGCCTTTGGAGCGACCGGTGTCGCGCTCCATCATCACTTTGGCGGATTGGACGTTGCCAAAGGCAGAGAAATGCTGCTGCAGATCGTCGTCACGCACTGAGTAGGACAGGTTGCCAACGTAAAGTTTGTTGTTCATGTGGGGGTCTTTCAAAAAATGCGCCTGGAGTTCATCAAGGCACGGGGTAAAACAAGTGAAGGGGAGAAATGCAAACGCTTTAACGCTTGCGTTTGAAAGCCGGTTTTCCCACGCGGGGTGTCCGGTTTTCAATGTGACGGAACGTGATACGTCCCTTGGAAAGATCGTAGGGCGACATCTCCAATGTGACCTGGTCGCCTGTGAGGATGCGGATGCTGTGTTTTCGCATCTTGCCTCCGGTATAAGCGATCAGTTGATGACCATTCTCAACCGTGACGCGATAGCGCATGTCGGGTAACACCTCGTCCACTTTGCCGCGCATCTCGATGAGTTCTTCTTTGGCCATATTGTTTCCTGGGTTGAATGTAGGTCAGGCAAGTGAGTCGGGGTTCAAAAGCCAGTAGCGCCCTTGTGCCGCCGCATACATAAGCGCGCTGTCCTTGTTGTCGAATTCGGGCTTGAAGGTATACACCCGGTCATGGGTTTGTGTGCCTTGACCGCGTCGAATGGACAGAGAAGCTGTGTAGGCACCGGTGGTAGCGGTGCGGGTGATCGGAGTGATCAGATATTTGCCAACTGCAAATGGCAGTGAAGTATGAAATGACATGAAAACCAAAAAAGATCAGGCGATCTGAGCCTGGGTACCCGCCAGTCAAATAAAGCTGAACGGGGGCAATACGAGGGCCAGATAGCCGACGAGAGTGAAGCTTGCCAAGGAGAAAAGTGTGACCACCAAAAGTGTCCGACGGTGTTGGACCTGGGTGGAGGTGTGCGGTGTTGGGGTACCGCTGCCCATCTCAAACCTGGCTGCAGTCAAGGAAAGCAATTAGCTGCAGACCCGTGTATTGTACTCTTTTTGGCGGGAGTATCACATTTTCTGCCAATTATTTCTTTTGAGTGATAGCAATCAAGTGTTTGTGTACTTCACAGTCACCCGCCACAATTCGCGCGGACGTGTCAGATCTATCAAGGGCGCGCTATGCAACAGGAGCGCGTTGTCCCACACGATGACGTCTCCGTTGGCATAGTCATAGGTGTGGCAGTACTTGTCCTGCGTGGCATGCTCTTTCAACTCATCCAGCAATGCACGCCCTTCCAATTCAGACAGACCTTCCACACTGAATGAACTGCCACTGACGGCATACAAGGCCTTCTGACCCGTGTAGGGGTGCGGGCGCACCAAGGGGTGTTGCACCCAGTCCACTTTTTTCTTTTGGCTGTCGTTCAGTACCGAGGCCACGGTTCTGGAGGAGGTGTCCAGGTCGTCCCGGTTGCCGTAATGGTGATTCACCACCAGGGAGTCAATGCGCTCACGCATGTCCTGCGGTAACTCGGCATAGGCCAGCGCTTGATTGGCAAAGGTGGTGCCGTTGCGCCCCGAGGGCACATTGGTGGCATACAGCATGGTGCAACGGGCGGCGTCGGCCAGGTAGGAATAATCAGAGTGGAAATAAGTGCCCGCATCCACCAAGCCAACAGGCTTGCCATCCCTGTACACATTGGACAGCATCAGCACGTTCGCGTCCTCGGGGTGATGAAATGTGTCAATCACATGAGGTTCGGGGCGGCCCCAACGTCGAGCAAACTGCACCATGGAGGCAGGGCTCAGGGACTGACCTGGCAGGACAATGAAGCCATGCGTATGCAAGGCTTCTTCCAGACGAGAAAACTGGTCCGGGGAAATGGGCTGACTCAGGTTGACCCCCGTGATACGAGCGCCGACCACCTGTGAAATCGGAGAAATGTTCATTCCAGCATCACTTGACCATGTCAGGAGAGAACATCCGGGGCAGGAAGAGGCAAATATCAGGGAAGATGATCACCAGGCACAGCACCACCAACATCGGGATCAACATGATCATGGTGTCTTTGAGGGCATACCGCAAGGGGACCTTGGCCACGGCACAGGAAATCATGAGACACATGCCGTAGGGCGGCGTGATCAACCCGAAGGCCAGCGATACAATGCCGACGATGGCAAAGTGCACCGGGTGCATCCCCACGGATTCGGCCAGTGGTTGCAGGGTGGTTCCCACAATGATGATGGCCGGGATGGCGTCCAGAAAACAACCCACCACCAAAAACGCCAGGGCAATCAGCAGGCCGACACCCGCCACTCCCAAGCCCAAGTCCTGCACATTGGAGAGCAGGGCCTTGGGAATTTGGTAGTAGGCCATCAGCCATCCAAACACCGAAGCCGTGCCCACACAAAACAAGGCCACGGCCGCGAGTTTGCCCGTGTCGACCACGGCCTCCCAGAATTGAGCCGCATTGATTTCTCGGTACACCACGAGCGACAGCACCGCAGCGTAAAGCACGGCAGCGGCGGCTGACTCGGTGGCCGTGAACCATCCCATCAGAATGCCACCCACAATGATGACCGGCGTGACCATGGCGGGGATGGCAACAGCAGCAGCTTGCAAAAATTCTGACAATTTAGCCCGCGGGTAGACCGGGTAATTGCGCTTCTTGGCATAGGCATGCACCGTAGCCATCTGGGCTAAGCCAATGAGGAGGCCCGGCACGATACCGGCCAAGTACATGGCTCCGATGGAGGTGGAAATGACGCCGCCCCACACCACCATCAGGATGGAGGGTGGGATGATGACGGCAAGCACCGCGGACACTGCCGTGATGGCAATGGAGAAGGACAGGTCGTATCCCTCTTTGACTTGAGCCTCGATGAATAGTTTGCCTTGGCTCGCCGCGTCGGCCGTCGACGAGCCTGAGATGCCTGCAAAGAACACTGACAACAGCACGTTGATCTGTGCGAGACCTCCTGGAAAGTGACCCACCAGGGCACGCGAGAGTCGCAGCATGCGGTCCGTGATACCCCCCACGTTCATCAGGTTGGCGGTGAGTAAAAAGAACGGAACCGCGAGCAAAATGAACGAGTTGTAGGACTTGAACATCTCGTTGAACAGCACCATGGGTGAGAGGCGCGGCTCAATCAACAACACGGGCAAGGAAGCCAAACCCAGCGCAAAGGCCACCGGAACGCGCAAGATCAACAACAAAAAGAATGCACCAAACAACACCAAGGCCGCGGTGCCCGGTGTCAAAACGGCAGAACTCATAGGTGCATTCCGTGCTGATCGTCGCGTTCGCTGTCGACCAACATTTTTTCGATGAGAAAGGCTATCCAGAAAAATCCGGCCACTGGCCAGGCGATGAAGATCATCCACATGGGCAAGTCAGCCAACTCAGACGTTTGGTTCCAGCCAAACTTCGTGAACTCGATGCCCCAGTACAGCACCACGCCGGCAAAGCCCAGAATCAGCAGGCGGCTGGCCCAACGTAGAAATCGCGCCAGGGCGGGGCTGGGGTTGGCCCAGATATCGACATCAAAGTGCAAGCCTTCGCGCACACCCACCGTGGCGCCGATCATCACCATCCAGATGAAAAAGAATCGACTCATTTCCTCGGTCCACATGTAGTTGGGAATCCATTCGAAAAACCGCGAGCCGATTTGCATCGAGACCGGCACCATCAGCACCAGCACCGTGATGCCCAGCAGGGCAATCAGGAGCTGGTGCGCGAGACGCAACAATGAGGACATGGAGGGAGGTTAGCTCACTTGAGGGTATTGATCTTGTTGTAAATGGCCTCTGCTCCGACCTCTTTGGCGTAAGCTGCCATCACGGGCTCCACCAGTTTTTGCATCTGGGCTCGGTCATTGAACGCCACTTGTTTGAGTTTGCCTTCTTTGGCGTATTTGTCCAGCTTGGCTTGGTCTTCCGAAGATTCGATCTGTCGGCCATACGTCCCAGCCTCCTTGCCAGCCCGAATGATGGCGTCCTGGAGATCTTGCGGGAGTTTCTTCAGGGTTTTGACCGAAAAGCACAGGGGGCGGATGGTGATGGCATGGCGAGTCATCAGGAGGTTGGGGCCCACCTCGTAGAACTTCATGGCCTCTACACCTGCGGCCTCGTTTTCCCCCGCATTGATCACGTTGTTCTGAATGGCGTTGTACACCTCGTTGTAGGCAATCACCGTGGGCGACATGCCGATGGCTTGGAAGGTGCGACTCCAGATGGGAGCGCCTTGCACGCGCACTTTGAGGTTTTTCAACTCGGCCAGGTTGGTGGCTGATTTGTTCGAGAAGATATTGCGTACCCCACCGCCCGCATAGCCAATCAGCATCACTTCGGCTTTTTGAGCAATTTCATCCGCCACAGGCTTGAGCACATCCTGGTCGAGCACCTTGTTCCAATGCGCCAGGTCCGAGAAGAGGAAGGGGGCATCAATGAACGGGGCCGCCTTGGAAAAAGTGGACATGTGAGCAGGAGAGACGATGGCGTAATCCACGGCCTTGCCCTGGTTCATATAGGCAAAGTAGTCTTTCTCCAGGCCAAGCTCACTGTTTTTGTGCAGCACGAAGTTGATCGGCTTGCCGTAATACTTCTTGACCAACTCCTCAAAGCGCACCATGGTTTTGGTGAAAGCATGATCGTCGCCAAACTGGGAGGCACCGTGCAGTGTGATGGCCTGCTGGGCCTGGGCTGTCACTGAAAAGGCAGCGGCGAGCAGTCCGCCAATGAGGCTTCGGCGTAAAAAGGTCATGGGAGTCTCCTGTGGGATCTGGTCAATGTGTCATGTCAACCCTCCGCCTGGACCACCTGCATGGCAGGATGGGCGTGAGAAGGGCACTTGACACAATAGAGGAGAGCCGACACGCTGTGTACTAGGGTTTTCATGCAAAGGTGTAACGTGCGCTACTGAACCCATTCAGGCACATCGCTTCCTGGGGTTAACCTGAGTGCCATGCCTCGTATTGCTCGTGAGAATCGACGGGGTATCAGCGACTTCAGAGGAGACACGGATGAAAAAAAGAGCATGGCTGGCTGTCATTTCCAGCGTATTGGCCCTGGCTGGCGGTGGTCTCACCACTGTGGCACATGGACAGAGCAAAGTGGTATGGAAGGCCTCTGACGTACATCCGTTGGGGTACCCCACCGTAGAGGCCATTGTTCGCATGGGCAAAAAATTGGATGCGGCTACCAATGGTCGCATCAGCATTCAGATGTTTCCCTCCATGCAATTGGGGGGCGAAAAGGAAATGATCGAGCAGGCTCAAATTGGGGCCTTGCAGATTGCCCGCATCTCCGTGGGGGCCATGGGGCCGGTGGCGGACGAGGTCAATGTATTCAACTTGCCGTTTGTGTTTCGCGATGAGGCCCACATGCGCAAGGTCATCGATGGCCCGATTGGACAAGAATTGCTCGAGCGCATGACCAACGGACCAGGATCGCGACTGGTCGCCCTGGGATGGATGGATGCCGGCACCCGCAACGTTTATGCAAAAAAGCCCGTCACGGGTCCTGCAGACCTGAAGGGGATGAAGATTCGCATGATGGGCAATCCCTTGTTTGTGGAAACCATGAATGCGATGGGCGGCAACGGCGTTGCCATGGGGTTCAACGAGTTGTTTTCAGCCCTGCAGACTGGCGTGGTGGACGGTGCAGAAAATAATCCCCCTACCTTGTTGGCTCAAAATCACTACACGGTCAGCAAGGTGATGAGTTTGACCGGTCACCTGATCATTCCTGAAATTTTTGTGTTCTCGAAAAAGACGTGGGAATCGCTGTCCAAGGAGGACCAGGCTTTGGTGAAGAAAGTCTCGGCTGAGGCTCAGCAAGAACAACGCAAACTTTGGGACGCCTACACCCTGGAGGCAGAGACCAAACTCAAGGCGGCCGGCGTTCAATTCGTACCCGCCGACAAGGCTGCCTTTTACAAGGCCACCCAGCCGATTCGCGATAAATATGGCTCCAAGTATGCCGCGTTGATCAAACGCATCGAAGACACCAAATAGCGGTGAAGGCCACCTCTGTCCAACCTGTTGCCACCCACGCCTAAGTTCTCACGCAAGGTATAGGGAATGTCCTTGAAACCGCTGTACGCGTTGGCCATGGAAAAACTCTATGTCCTGTGCGTGGTCATGGCTGGCCTGGCGCTGGTGGCCATCACCCTGATCATTCCCTTTGGCGTGTTCATGCGCTACATCATGAACAACCCGCAATCCTGGCCAGAGCCTGCCTCAGTGGTGATGATGGTTTTGTTCTCGTTTGTGGGAGGAGCCGCGGTGTATCGCGCCAATGTTCATATCGCGGTGGAGTCCTTGACGAAGGTAGTCAGTCCTGCATGGCGACGCACGATGGCGAACGTGGTGCACGGACTCATGTGTCTGATGGCCTGGTTCATGGTGCTGTATGGCCTGGAGTTGTGCCGCATCACCTGGAATCAATCGATGCCAGAATTCCCGGGCTTGCCCGTGGGGCTGGTCTATGGGCCTATTCCTTTGGGCGGTCTGCTGACGTTCTTGTTCCTGGTCGAGAAAGTCTGGGTGGGGCCGGTGCCTCCATCCTCTTTCATGTACAGCGATGAAGCGGTGGAGATGGAGTAGGCCATGGATGCCCTGCTTTTGTTGGGATCGTTCGCCGTGTTGTGCGCCATCGGTATGCCAGTGGCTTATGCATTGGGCATGTCAGCTATTGTTGCCGCGTGGTATGTGGACATTCCCCTAGAAGCCATCATGCTGAAAATTTCAGATGGCACCGACGACTTCTCGCTGCTAGCCATTCCGTTTTTTGTCTTGGCCGGAGGCATCATGGCCGAAGGTGGCATGGCCATCCGACTGGTCAACCTCGCGCGTATCTTCGTGGGGTTTATCCGGGGAGGCTTGGCCCTGGTCAACATCATCGCCTCGAGTTTTTTTGGCTGCATCTCCGGATCATCTGTGGCCGATACCTCGGCCATTGGTTCGGTGATGATTCCTCAAATGGTCAAAGCCGGTTTTCCACGTGTGTTTGCCACCAACGTGACAATTTGCGGCTCCGTGCAGGCGCTCTTGATTCCTCCTTCCCACAATGCAGTGATTTATTCGCTGGCAGCCGGGGGCACCGTGTCCGTGGCCCATCTCTTTTTGGCGGGCATTCTGCCAGGGTTGATGTTTGGCCTGTGCTTGATGGGTTTGGTACTGTGGGTGTCCCACAAGCGGGGCTATCCCAAGGGAGAGCCGGTGCAACTCAAAGATGTGCCCAAGATCTTCACCGATGCCTTATGGGGACTGGTTACCGTGCTCATCATCATGGGCGGTATTTTGTCAGGGGTCTTCACACCCACCGAGTCTGCTGCCGTGGCGTGCGTCTATGCTTTTTTGGTGACATTTTTGGTGTATCGGGATTACCACTGGCGTGAATTGCCGCGGTTGGTGCACCGTGTGGTCAAGACAGTGTCCATGGTCATGATGCTGATTGGGTTTTCGGTGGCGTTTGGCTACATGATGACCCTCATGCAAATTCCCGCCAAGATCACGTATTTTTTCCTTTCGATTTCCGAGAACAAATACGTCTTCTTGTTTCTGGTGAATATTTTGTTGCTGTTGCTGGGTACTTTCATGGACCTGGCGCCGATGCTGCTGATTTGCACGCCCATCTTCATGCCTGTGATTGCCACGCTGGGCATTGATCCGGTGCATTTCGGCATGATCATGATTTTGAACCTGGGGATTGGGTTGATCACCCCTCCTGTGGGGCCCACGCTGTTCGTGGGATGTGCCGTGGGCAAGGTCACCATGGAGCAAGTGTCCAAGGAGTTGTGGCCGTTTTACGGAGCCATGTGTATCGCATTGATGCTGGTGACCTATGTGCCCGCGATATCCCTGTGGCTACCTGGCTTGATGGGGTAGCCGTGCCGCGTGTCTTGTTGACCCACACCCCCGCCCATCTTGAGGCTTACTATGGCCAACGGGCCATGAACGGACTGCAGGCTGTGGCTGAGGTTCGTTTGCACGCAGGCCACGATGAGATGACAAGCTCTGAATTGGTGCAAGCTGCGCGAGATTGCGACTACATCGTTTCGTACCGTCAAACCGCATTTCCTGCTGAGTTGATCGCTCAATTGCCGACGAGTGTTCTGGCCATCTTGCGTTGTGCAGTCGATATTCGCAATATTGATGTGGCGGTTGCGAGCCAGCACGGTATTGCGGTGACCCAGGCCAGTCCGGGATTTGTGGCTTCAGTGTCAGAGTGGATAGTGGGCGCCATGATCGAGATGAACCGCGGTATCGGCGCTGCCACTGCAGTCTACCAACAGGGGCGTCAGCCTGATATTCGCATGGGGCGCGAGTTACGTGGGGCCACCTTGGGTGTGATTGGCTATGGTCGGATCAGCCAATACTTGTGTCCTTTGGCCTTGGCCTTGGGCATGCGAGTCCTCGTCACCGACCCCTGGGTACAGGTCTCATCGGCTGGTATCGTTCAGACTGACTTGGACAGTCTTCTGGGGCAGGCTGACCATGTGGTTTGCTTGGCCGTCGCAAACGAGCACACCGAAAACCTGATGTCAGCACCACAATTTCAGCGCATGAAACCCGGTGCCTGCTTTACCAATGCTTCTCGAGGTAATTTGGTGGATGAGGGGGCTTTGCGGGATGCATTGGACACTGGGCACCTGTTCGCGGCGGCGATGGATGTGGGGCGGGCGCCGGATCAGATGCCCTCCCTCGTGTTGGCTCAACATCCCCGGGTGGTGGCGTCCCCCCACATTGCCGGCCTCACGCCTGAGGCGATTGAACACCAGTCGTTGGAGACAGTGTCACAGGTTCGTGAACTCATCGAGGGGCGACTGCCCGAGGGTACGGTGAACGCGGCCAGTGCCAGCCGGTGGCGCCACCGTGTGCAGTGACGAGGCATCTCGGTGTATTCCCGACATAGGGAAAACGACAGACATTCCCGACACGTGATTTGATACCTTTCTGACTGGCCTCAGCGCGCGGGTGTGCACGCATCGGTGCTTGAGCTTCACAGCACACACAGGAGTGGTTCATGAAACGCAGACAGTTGATACAACGCGGTGGAATGGCGGGCATATTGGCCGCAGGGGTGGCACCCGCCATGGCTCAGGGATTGCCCGAGGTGAAATGGCGTTTGAGCGCCAGCTGGCCGAAGTCGCTCGACACCCTGTACGGGGTCTGTGAGAACGTGTCCAAGCGGGTGTCTGAACTCACGGGTGGAAAGTTTCAGATCACCAGCTATGCAGCGGGTGAAATTGTGGGTGGCTTGCAAATTCTTGATGCCGTTCAGAACTCAGGGGTCGAAGCCGGTCACACCGCACCTTACTATTTCTTTGGTAAAAACCCTGCCTTCGCGTTCGGCTCGTGCCTGCCCTTTGGCATGAACTGCCGCCAGCAAAACGCCTGGTGGTATCACGGCGGAGGGGAGGCCCTTTACAACGACTTCCTCAAGCCCTATGGCATCAAGTGCATCCCGGCCGGTAACACGGGCGGTCAGATGGGCGGCTGGTACCGAAAGGAGGTCAAATCCGTCAACGACCTCAAGAACATGAAGTTTCGTGTCGGCGGCGTGGCGGGCGTGATCCTGACACGACTCGGGGTGGTGCCGCAGCAAATCGCTGCGGGCGACATTTATCCGTCCCTGGAAAAAGGCACGATTGATGCAGCCGAGTGGGTGGGCCCCTACGATGATGAGAAGCTGGGCTTCGTCAAGGTTGCCAAGTATTACTACACCCCCGGGTGGTGGGAGCCTAACTCGCAAAACAGCATGTTTGTGAACCTCAAGTCCTGGGAAGCCCTGCCCAAGGAGTACCAAGCGGCCTTCATGGCGGCGTGCGGTGAGAGCAATGCGGTGTCCATGGCCAAATACGATCACCTCAACCCCACCGCGCTCAAGAGCCTGATTTCCAAAGGGGCCCAGTTGCGTCGCTTCCCGGATACGGTGCTGGATGCCTGCTACAAAGCGGCCCAAGACCAATACGTCGAATGGTCTGAGAAGCATCCCGAATTCAAGGTGATGTACGAGTCGTACAACAAGTACTTGAAGTCGCAAGTCGACTGGTTCCAGGTGGTGGAGGGTACTCAAGATAACTACATGGCCCGCAAGCTCAAAGGGCGCGGCTGATCTGCCCCTGGGAGGTTGGATGGCCAACCAACCTCCCAGCCATCGGTTCATCCCCCTGTGAAAATTAAGGGGACCTTCGATTTGCACGCCATCCCAGGGGGGTGACGAGGACCATCTCTGCGGTTATGATCATTGACATAACTAGCAGGAGATATCGATGGCATACCCGAAAAAATCGTGCATCAAATCCCTAATTTCTGCGATGGCATTTGGGGTTTTGACGAGCCAAGTCCTGGCCGCTGATCCCCCCAAAGATCCCACCGTTAAGAAGTCGGACGCTGGCATTTGCCACGATGCCAGCAGCTCCTCCTACGGCAATACCAAAAAATTCACTCCCTTCAACAGCCTGGAGGAGTGCGTCAAAAGCGGGGGTAAGCTCCCCGCAGGCAAGACGCTACCGGTGGTCGAGGTGGTGAAAAAGTCCGAGTCCGGGATTTGCCACGACAAGACCAGCGCCTCCTACGAGCAGACTAAAAAATTCACGGAATTCAAAAGCGTGGACGAGTGCTTGAAGAGTGGCGGTAAATTGCCCAAGAAGTGATAACGGGTTGGTCGACCCACCGCAAGATAAGCGCGCTATTTTTGTGCGCCCAATGGCGTACTGGGTGGTTCTTGCCCCGTCAATTGGGTCTCATGCCCCGTTCTGATGCACAACACCCTTGATGTGGCTTTGGTCTATGTGGCATGTAAATCGCTAACCAAGCTTTGACACTTTCTTCAATTGATCTGGAGCTTCCCATGAAATATTCGAAACGTCGCTGGTTGGCCTCGTCACTGGCTGCCATGGCTTTGTCCTTGGTCGGTGTTAGTCACGCGCAATCGGCGCTCGACAACATCCAGAAAACGCGTCTGATCAAGATTGCCATCCCCACCGATTTCCCCCCTTATGGCTTTGTGGGGCTGGACCTGCAACCCCAAGGGTTGGACATTGACATGGCGAACTATATCGGTGCCAAGTTGGGCGTCAAAGTGGAGTTGGTAATCGTCACCAGCGCCAACCGAATACCCTATTTGCAAACCAAAAAAGCCGATCTGGTCATCTCCACGCTAGGCAAGAATGCCGAACGTGAAAAAGTGATTGATTTCACTGCAGCCTACTCGCCTTTTTTCCAGGCGGTCTATGCTGCCAAGTCCTTGAATGTCAAGAGTTTTGACGACATGAAGGGCAAGAGTATTGCGGTGACACGGGGTGCCATCGAAGATCAGGAACTGACCAAAGTAGCTCCTGCCGGGGCAGATATCAAACGCTTTGAGGACAATAACGCCACAATTTCTGCTTTTGTCTCAGGGCAAACTCAAATGCTCGCCACTGGGGCATCGGTGGCAGGCAACATGATGCAGAAAAATCCACAATTGAACGCTGAGTACAAGCTGCTGCTCAAGGACAGCCCCAACTTCATTGGAGTTGCCAAAGGTGAGGATGCCTTGCGAACCCGTGTGAATGCCATCATCGCCGAGGCTCGCAAGGCAGGTGACTTGGATAAATTGGCGCAAAAGTGGTTAGGACGCACAGCAGGACAGTTGCCTGAGTAAACGGGTCATCTTGGATGCGTGTTGAACTGGATTTCATCGCGGTTCTGACCCAATGGCCACTGCTCCTTACTGGTGTGATGTGGACCCTTGTCTTGACCGTCGTCTCGGCGGTGCTGGGCGTGCTGTTGGGTATTGGGTGCGCGTGGACGCGGACCCAGGGATCCGCGGTGATGAGGGGGGTGGTGGGCGCTTATGTTGAATTGATTCGCAACACGCCTTTCATCGTCCAACTGTTCTTTATTTTTTTTGGGCTGCCGGTTGCTGGGATACGGCTATCGCCCGAATGGGCTTCCGTGATTGCCATGGTGATTAACCTGGGAGCGTATTCGGCGGAGATTGTGCGTGCAGGTATCCAGTCGACGCCCGATGGTCAAATCGAGGCGGGATTGAGTCTGGCACTCACACGGGCTCAAATTTTCATCCATGTGGTTTTGCCGCCAGCGCTGCAGCGGGTGTGGCCTGCCTTGGTGAGTCAGATCATCATTGTGATGCTCGGATCTGCCGTTTGCGGACAAATTGCCACCGAAGAACTGAGCTATGCGACCAACCTGATTCAAAGCCGTAACTTCCGAGCCTTTGAGGCCTTTATCGTCTCCACGTTGCTGTATCTGTTTTTAGCTGTCGGCCTTCGCAGTGTGCTGAACTGGGTTGGGCCACACTTGTTGTTTGGACGTCGCCATGGTTGATTTCTCGCTATGGGACATCATGCGGAATCTGTTGCTGGCAGCGCGGTGGACCGTGGCGTTGTCCTTGATCGCATTTGTGGGCGGCGGTGTTGTCGGTCTCATTTTGCTGGTAGCCCGCACCACCCGGTGGACAGCATTGCAGCGGTTCGTGGCACTCTATGTCCAGTTATTCCAGGGTACACCGCTATTGATGCAGCTGTTTTTGATCTATTTTGGTCTGGCGTTGTTCCAATTTGAAACCTCGGCATGGACCGCCGCATCGATCTCTCTCACGCTCTACAGCAGTGCCTTCCTCACAGAAATCTGGCACGGTTGCGTCAAAGCCGTTCCCCGAGGGCAGTGGGAGGCTGCACAAAGCTTGGCACTCAACCTGGGTGAACAGTTGCGTTATGTGATCTTTCCGCAAGCGGCCCGTGTTGCGATTGCTCCCACCGTGGGATTTCTGGTCCAGGTGGTCAAGGGCACTGCACTCGCCTCTGTGATCGGTTTTGTCGAGTTGACCAAGGCGGGCACCATGATCACCAATGCCACTTTCAAGCCTTTCGTGGTCTACACCTGTGTGGGGCTGCTCTATTTCGCGATCTGCTATCCGATCAGCCTGTATGCCCGATCTCTTGAAAGCAAACTCCATGTCCAGCGCACCTGACCCCGCTATTGCTGTTGATATCCAAGGGCTGCGTAAATCCTATGGGTCGAATGAGGTGCTCAAAGGGATTGATCTGCAGGTGAAACCGGGTGAAGTGATTGCCATCGTTGGCAAAAGTGGCTCGGGGAAAAGTACCTTGTTGCGCTGTATCAATGGACTGGAGTCTTTCCAGCAGGGGCGATTGGCGGTGCAAGGCGAATCCTTGCAACATGACAACCCGCAAGCCATGCGGGCGTTGCGGCAGCAGGTGGGCATGATTTTTCAGTCGTTCAATCTGTTTCCGCACCTTAGTGTGGGGCAGAACATCATGCTAGCCCCCCGGTTGGTCAAGCAAATTCCCGACACTGAATTACAGGACACCGTGAAGCGATTGCTGGCGCGCGTGGGGTTGGAAGACAAATTCAACGCTTATCCGGATCAGCTCTCGGGCGGGCAGCAACAGCGCGTGGCCATCGCCCGAGCCTTGGCCATGTCTCCCAGCATTCTGCTGTGCGATGAAATCACATCAGCGCTCGATCCTGAACTGGTGGGAGAAGTGTTGAGCGTGGTGGAATCACTGGCGCAAGAGGGTATGACCTTGCTGATGGTGACCCATGAGATGCAATTTGCGCGCAAGGTCAGCAACCGCGTGATCTTCATGCACCAGGGCAGGGTCCATGAGCAAGGAGCACCTCAGCAGCTCTTTGAGCAGCCGCAAACCGCAGAGTTGAAGCAATTTCTATCAGCGCTACATTGACCACTCGGTTCGCTTATGGCGCAAGCGCGCCGTAGACCAATGCGTTGAATTGCTCACGGAATACCTTGCGAATTTCCCCCGGTGTGGCAGCCATCATGACAGCCACCAATTTTTGCTGAGGATCCACCCAGAACATGGTGCCGTTGGCGCCGTTCCAGAAAAAATCACCGGGATGGCCGTTCACGGCAGACATGCCGCGTTCGGTACGGACGGCCACGCTCAAACCAAAGCCATAACCCTTGCGTGCGGGTTCGGTGACTGCCACGTTGTTCTGGATATCAGGCGTCAGATGGTTGGCTGTCATGAAAGCCACGGTGGCTGGACTCAACACCCGTTGACCCTCCAGTTGACCGCCATTCAACAACATCTGTCCAAAGCGAAGATAGTCCGCCGCGGTGGAAAAGGCGCATCCGCCACCACAATCAAATTGGGTGGGTTTGTTCAAGACGCCAATGGTTTGGCGTTTGCCTGTGATGGGATCGATTGGCAGAGGTTGGGCCAGGCGAGTGCTGTCGATCGACGCCAGTCGAAAGGTGGTATCGCGCATCTTGAGTTTGTCCCAGATGCGGGATTGCAAAATGTTCTCTAATGGGGCGCCTGCTATCTTTTCTTCGACCAGACCGAGTACATCCAATCCGAATCCGTAATCCCAGACCGTGCCAGGTTCATACAACAAGGGTGCCTGACCCAAGCGAGTCAGAAATGTCGAGCCGTTCATCTCCAGTGCCGCACCCGAGGAGGAGCCCAGCGTCAACTTGTGGACCGGGGTGTCGCCTCGGCCGCCATAGGTCAGGCCACTGGTGTGACGCATCAGGTCCTGAATCGTGATCATGTGCTTGGCTGGCGTGGTGCTCAAGGCACCATCATTCACGACGCCCACTTGCATCTGCTTGAACTCGGATAGCCACTGCGCAACGGGGGCGTTCAGGGGCAGTCGACCTTCTTCGTAGAAGGTCAGGGCACCGACCGTGGCCATGACCTTGGTCATCGATGCCAGGCTGAACACGGCATTGAGTGGCATGGGACGTCCCTGCGCCTTGTCAACAAAGCCATAGGACTTGTAAAAAACCAGTTTGCCATTGCGGGCGATGGCCACCACGGCGCCAGGGGTTCGATCCGCCTGGATTGACTCCTTGAAAAAGCCGTCAATGCGTTCTATGCCAGAGGGGGTCAGCCCCTTGTCGGTGGCTTTCGCCAAGGGCAAGGGTGGCGCAGCATGGGCGGCAACGTGAACCGGGCTGAACAGACCAGCTGCCAGAACACATAAGCTGGTAAGTGGTGCGAAGAGCAAGTGGAGGGTCTTGGTCATGAGGGTGTCCGTCGTGGATGCAGACAGAATCAGGTGTGGTCAAGCCAATATCCTGCCCCTGCCATTGAGAGACCTTAGGCAATACCCTGAAAGGCGACAATGGGTGTAAACCCCGCATTGGAATCGGGGTTGCCCGAGCGATCGCGTATGAGGCCCTCAGCCTGGGCTGCCTGGCCGTTGCATCAACCACTCCTGTCGAATCGATTCGTAGGCCGCAGCCACTTGTAGCAGATCCAGATCGCCCTGCGGTTTACCAATCAGTTGAATACCCATGGGCCAGGGGTGTTGCGGATGAAACCCCGCCGGCATGCTGAGTGCGGGCAGGCCGGCCAGGGTGGCGTAGATGGTGCACTCCATCCAGCGATGGTAGGTGTCCATCGGGCGGTCTCCGATCCGTTGCGGCCAACGCTCGGCCAGCGGGAATGGCCAGACCTGAGCCGTCGGCAGTGCCAGCACATCGCAAGTTTGAAAAAGTTTCAGCATCTGCTGATAAAAATTCGTGCGACGCTGACTGGCCTGCTGAAAGTCCATGTAAGAGAGTTTGAGTGAGTTGTCATATTCCCAGAGGGCTTCAGGCTTGAGCCATTCAGCGGCATGCGGCAAGGGCAGCAAAGCGGCCACCTTGGGCCCTACCAGTGCTCGGCGCCACACCAACCAGCATTCCCACAGGGTCGGCGCGTCATAGCCCAGCGCAGTGGGTTCGACGACAGCGCCAGCAGCTTCCATCACACGCAAAGCCTCTTCGCAGACATCCAGAATGCCGGGTTCCGTGGCTAAATGCCCATTCAGATCGCCCAGCCAGCCGATGCGCAATCCCTTCAAGGCTTCCTGCGTGGAGGGAATGCTGGAGACATCCAGGGAATTGGCAATGGATAAGGGATGGCGATCATCTTGGCCAGACTGCGTCGCCAGCAATTGCGCCAAGTCGCGCACCGTGCGCGCGATCGGTCCTTCGGTGCTGAGTTGGTCCACCCACACTTCAGTGTCGGGGCCATTCGGAACTCGACCCTGTGAGGGGCGCATGCCGAACACATGGTTCCAGCCCGCCGGGTTGCGCAAGCTGCCCATGAAATCCGAACCATCTGCCACTGGCAGCATGCGTTGCGCCACCGCCACGGCAGCACCACCACTGGAGCCACCTGCACTCACCTGGGTGTCCCATGCATTGGCTGTGGCTCCAAACAAGGTGTTGAAGGTGTGCGAGCCCAGGCCCAGTTCGGGCGCGTTGGTTTTGCCAATCACAATGCAACCCGCCGCCTTCATGCGCTCAGCCATGATGCTGTCGTGGCGTGGCATGTTGTTCGCTAGCACACGGCTGCCCCGGGTACTGGGAAATCCCATCGCACTGCCCGTGTCTTTGATGGCTTGTGGGATTCCGTGCAGCCAACCGCGAGACTGGCCACGGGTCAGCGCTTCGTCGCACTGACGTGCTTGTGACATCAAGGTGTCTGCTGGGGCCTGATTGACGATGGCGTTGTAAACGGGGTTGAGACGCTCAATGCGCTGCAGGTAGGCCTGCATGACTTCAACGCATGAGACCTGACGGGCATGAATGTGCTGGGAGAGCTCGCAAGCATCAAGATCGGTGATCGAGGCAGTCATGGCGGTCTTTCAATGGATCAGGGGTGTGTCAAACACCTGGTTTTGCGCCTAGGGCGCCTGAAGGATGAGGGTCCAGGACCTCATGTGTGCTGATGTGGATGTTAGCCATGCAGACGAGGGTACGCCTGGCGGGCGAGGCCGAATCATGCAAAATGCTCATCAATGAACACCATGACCATGCAGATCGTCAGCGTTCGCGCTCGTCAAATTCTTGATTCCCGGGGACGACCTACCGTTGAGGCGGATGTGATGTTAACGGGAGGACACACGGGGCGTGCCTCGGTCCCTTCAGGAGCCTCCACGGGGAGTGCCGAAGCACACGAACTGCGGGACGGTGATCCCGCTCTCTATGCCGGCTTGTCGGTGCTGAAGGCCGTTGGTCATGTCAACGTCGATATAGCCAAGGCGTTGACAGGCCACGATGCGCTGGACCAATTTGCGCTGGACCGCACCCTGACCGATCTGGATGGCACGCCGCAGTTGTCACGCCTGGGCGCCAATGCGGTCCTGGCTGTTTCAATTGCCACAGCCCGAGCCAGCGCCGCTGCCTTGGGGCAGTCCTTGTTTGAACGGGTGCAATCCATTGCGGGACAGCCAGCCTTGAGCATGCCCGTTCCCATGGTGAATATTTTGAGTGGGGGGCTGCATGCTGGCCGAGGTATGGATGTCCAGGACTTTCTGGCCATGCCGGCCAATGCCACGTCCGTGGCGGACGCCATCCATCTGTTGTCTCGTGTGCGCAATGCCGCCACCGAGGAGGCGCGCGCGCGAGGTTTGTCCACCTTGCTTGCAGATGAAGGCGGCATCAGCCCGGGACTGCCCAGCGGGCGCGATGCCCTGGACATGATGATGCGACTCATCGAGCGTGCCGGCCTCAGGCCGGGGCACGACATCGTGATCGCTATTGATGTGGCCGCGACGGCTTTCCAAGACCCGCAGGGCGGTTATGCTCTCAGGCGTGAAGGGCGGCATGCCACCTCAGCTGACATGATCGAGATGCTGGCCGATTGGGTGAAACACTACCCCGTTGTCTCCATTGAGGATGGATTGGGCGAGGAGGACTGGTCGGCCTGGGCTGAACTGACGCGTCGTGTGGGCCATCAGGTCCAGTTGGTTGGCGATGACCTGTTCACCACCCATCCAGAACGGTTGGCGCGTGGCGTGCGAGAGCATGTGGCCAACGGGGTGCTGGTCAAAGCCAATCAGAATGGCACCCTGTCGGGCACCATTGCCCTCATTGCACAGGCCAAGGCCGCCGGCTATGCCACGATTGTGTCGGCCCGTTCAGGCGAGACGGAAGACGCGTTCATGTCGGATCTGGCTGTGGGCACAGGGGCTGGACAAATCAAGATCGGCTCCTTGCGTACCTCGAGTACGGTCGCCAAATACAACCAGTTGTTGCGCATTGAGGAGGCCTGTGGTGCACCTTACCCTGGGTTGTCGGCGCTCACGGGCCGGTCATGACGATGCCTGAACTGGACGACTTTCTGGACCGATCGGGACTGGTCAAGCTGGATGTGCCCAGACGATTGACGCCATTGACCGGGGGCGTATCCTCCGATATCTGGCGCGTGGAGCTGGCTGATGGCCGCAGCCTGTGCGTGAAGCGTGCCTTGGCCAAGTTGAAAGTGGCTGCCGACTGGCAAGCGCCGGTGTCGCGCAATGCCTATGAATGGGCCTGGATACAGTTCGCCGTCGGCGTGCTGCCTCAAGCAGTGCCCCAGCCGCTGGCTCATGACGAATCCGTCGGCATGTTTGCCATGGGTTACTTGGACCCAGCCACGCACCCGGTCTGGAAGCAGCAACTCTTGTCGGGTGAGGTGGATGTCCAACTGGCGCGCGAGGTGGGTCGCGTGGTGGGACAGTTTCACCAGGCCAGTGCCCATAGAGCCGATTTGGCGCAGCGTTTTGACACTGGAGCCAACTTTCACGCCTTGCGCTTGGAGCCGTATCTGGTGGCCACGGCGCATCGACATCCCGATTTGGCGTCACAACTGCACGCATTGGTTCACCGGACGGCGCACCACCCAATAGCGCTGGTGCACGGCGATGTCAGCCCGAAAAATATCCTGGTCGGACCCCAAGGCCCCGTGCTCTTGGATGCCGAATGTGCCTGGTATGGCGATCCGGCGTTCGATGTGGCGTTCTGTCTTAACCACTTGCTCTTGAAGTGCGTGGTGGTGCCTCATCGCCGTGCTGAGTTACAAGCGGCCTTCGAGGCCTGGGTGATGGGGTACTTCGAGTCGACGGACTTTGAGCCGCGATCACAACTGGAGTTGCGTTGCGCCCAGCTCTTGCCTGCCTTGATGCTGGCTCGGGTGGATGGCAAGTCACCCGTCGAATACATCACCACCGAACAGGACCGAGACCGAGTCAGGGCATTTGCCATGCCGCGGGTGAGGCGTCCACCACACAGCTTGCGTGAGTTGTCACTGGCTTGGTGAAGCGAGACCTTGTCCGCATCATGAGGACGGCAAGCGGGAGGTAGGAGTTCAGTCCACTGATACCTTGGCTGATCGCACCAGATTGACCCAAAATTTCCCATCCTCAAACAAGAAGCGTTCAAACGCTTCGGGTGAGGCTGACAACGCGACCTCGGTACCCTCTCGGGCCAATGCGGCTTTGACAGTGGGTAGTTGCATCACCCCTACCGCGGCATCGAACAACTTGCGAACCACGGGTGTGGGGGTTCCGGTGGGCACAAAGATTCCATACCAAAACTCCAGGTTGTAGTCTGGCAACCCCGCCTCTCGCATTCCTGGCAGGTCAGGCATCAATGCTGAACGTTCACGAGTGCTGACCGCGAGTACGCGGATGCGCCCACCCGAGGCATGTGGCAGCACCGAGGGCGCT
Source organism: Betaproteobacteria bacterium (assembly GCA_009923505.1). GTDB lineage: Bacteria > Pseudomonadota > Gammaproteobacteria > Burkholderiales > Burkholderiaceae_C > Limnohabitans. Next base: position 8,157 of record RFTK01000008.1, on the reverse strand, counting down.
GTGCCAAAAGAGACTTGCGTATCGCCTGCAATCAGCGATTGCAAAGCCAGAGACCCCCCCTTGTAGGGAATATGGGTCATTTGCGTACCCGTGAGCTTGGTGAACAAGGCGGCACCCAGGTGAGGCGCTGAACCGTTGCCAGAAGAGGCGTAGTTGAGTTTGCCTGGGTCCTTGAGTGCGAAGGCGACCAAGTCCTGCACGGATTGAATACCCGTGCTGGGGTTGACCGCCAGCACCAGCGGCGAGGTGGTGATTTTGGTGACCGGGGCCAGATCGCCCGGCTTGGCTGACACTTTGGGATTCAAGGCCGGATTGACCGAGATGCTGCTAGGACTGGCAATGAGTAAGGTGTAGCCATCGGGAGCGGCCTTGGCCACGAGATCGGCGGCCAAGCTCGATCCGTTGCCCGGTTTGTTCTCCACCACCACAGGCTGGCCCAGTGCTTTGCCGAACGCATCGCTCATGGAGCGGGCCACATAGTCGGCCGCTCCGCCCGGCGAGAAACCAATCACGAGTCGAATCGGCTTGTTGGGATAGTTGCCCTGAGCCATACCGGAACCGCTAATCAGACAGAATGCCGCAGCGATCAGGAGAGAGAGTCGTCTCATGAAAAAACTCCGAGGGGCGAAGATTACCCCAAGTTGGGGCCCATATTTGTCACAGATAAGCATGTTTTCCGCAGCAGCGCATACGCATCAGGGAATTGGGTCGTTTTATCGTACATTTCAAATTTCACTCAACCCATCCCATCTTCTCATGAACGGACTCCAAATTCTCAAGCGTGAGCGCCAAGTGCCCACGCATCTCGTCGAAGCTTTCAAAGGCCTGCCGGTGGCCAACATCAGCGACTGTATGGCCCGTATGACGGCGGGTGGCCCCCGTCTGCGTCCGATGCACAAGAGCGGCTATCTGGCGGGTCCTGCGTTGACGGTGAAAGCCCGGCCCGGCGACAACCTCATGATTCACAAGGCGCTGACCATGGCGCAACCCGGTGATGTGATCGTGGTGGATGCCGGGGGGGATCTCACCAATTCTTTGTTTGGCGAAATCATGATGGCTATCGCCATCAAAAATGGTGTGGTCGGCGTTGTGCTCAACGGAGCCGTGCGGGATTCGGAGGAAATTGGCGAGGGGCACTTTCCTATCTATGCCGCGGGAGTGACGCACCGGGGTCCCTACAAGGATGGCCCTGGCGAAATCAACGTGCCGATCGCGATGGATGGCATGCTCATCCGTCCCGGCGATCTGGTGCTGGGAGATACCGATGGCTTGTTGTGCGTCCCCTACGAGGACGCCGAAACCCTGCTGGCTGCTACCCACAAGAAGATGGAGCAGGAAAAACAGATGATGGCGGATATCGCAGCGGGTCGTCTGGACACGGCCTGGATCGACGCCGCCCTGAAGCGCATAGGTTGCAACACGGAGCCGCGCTGAATGGTGTCGCTGATCAAGCGTGTGGTCCGCTCTGACCTGTGGGTGGACGGTGTGTTTGAAGAACGCTTGTCACGCGAACCGGACATTGAGGTGGTGAAGTTTTCTATCCGCGGACCTGCGCAGTTCGCTCGGAGCGCGTTGTCAGCGGCCCACGTCTATCACATCTCTGCCGCCAAGGACGAGTTGCCGCGCGAGTGGTTTGCCAGCGCCGAGTTGTTGTCGATGTGCCCGAACCTGCTCTGCGTCTCAGCAGGCGGGGCGGGCTATGACACGGTGGATGTGGCGGCTTGTACCGCTGCCGGTGTGGCAGTGGTGAACCAATCGGGTGGCAATGCGGTGTCGGTGGCTGAACATACCTTGGGCCTGATGCTGGGTGTGTCACGTCGCATGCTGGAGGGTGACCGCCGCATGCGGCGCGAGGTGGGCTATGCCCGTGAAGACGTCATGGGCCACGAGCTGGCGGGCAAGACCGTGGGGTTGGTGGGGATTGGCAATATCGGTTCTCGAGTGGCGGTACTGGCGCGTGCGTTTGGCATGCAGGTGGTGGCTGTGGACCCCATGCTGACGCCCGCCGAGATAGAGCGTCGAGGTGCTCGTCCGGTATCTTGGGATCATTTGTTGGCACAGTCCGATGTCGTCTCGTTGCATTGTCCGCGCGACGCGAGCACACTCAAGATGATGAACGCCAAGACGTTTGCCGCCATGAAGCCTGGGGCAATTTTCATCAGCACGGCGCGTGGAGGCATTCACGATGAAGCGGCCCTGGTGCAAGCTTTGCAATCGGGACACCTGGCGGGTGCTGGACTCGATGTCTGGGATCAGGAACCCCCGCCGCTGGACCATCCCCTGCTGGCGATGGACAACGTCTATGCCACTTTCCATGTGGCGGGCGTGACGCATGAAGCGCGGCGCAACGTCGCAGCCATCGCAGCCGAGCAGATTGTGACGGTGCTGGCAGGCCAGCGTCCCCCGCGATTGATCAACCCCGAGGTGTGGCCGACGTTTGAGCAGCGTTGGGCTGGCATGCTGGGCTGATCCGCTGATCAACCCCATGGCGTATGACTGCACTTGTCGAGGCTTTAAACGCATAATCGTGCCATCAAGCTTGTGAAGGAGATCGCTATGCGCTTCTTAACTACAGCTGTGCTGGCTATTGGTTTGAGCTCAGGTGTTCATGCTGACTTTCCCAGTAAACCCGTGAAGATCGTGGTTTCTTCTGCGCCCGGTAGCTCACCTGACCTGACTGCGCGGGTGCTGGCGCAACAGTTGTCGGCTCAATGGAAGCAGCCCGTGGTTGTTGAGGACGTGCCTGGCGCAGGAGGCAATCTGGCCGCTGAGAAGGTGGCGAAGTCACCGCCAGACGGTTACACCGTCTTGTTTTCGTCCGCTGCGGTGCTGTATTTCAACAAGGCGCTGTATCCCAAGCTGTCTTACGATCTGGAGAAGGATTTGGTCGCAGTGTCGCGTGTGTCCAAAACGCCCAATCTCTTGGTTGTTCCCGCCAATTCGACTTACAAATCCATTCATGATTTGGTGCAGGCGGCCAAAGCCAAACCGGGTGATATCCGGTTTGGCTCAGGCGGCAGCGGATCGTCCATGCATGTGATTGCCGAAGTCTTGTCGCAACAGGCGAAGGTGAAGTTTGAGCACATCCCCTACAAATCCAGCACGCAAATGGTGCAAGAATTATTGGCGGGACAAATCGACTTTACCTTTCAGAACATTGCCGTGGTCATGCCGTTTGTCAAGGCCGGCAAACTCCGCGCTTTGGCCGTCACCTCGGACAAGCGCTTTTTTTTAGATCCCGCTATTCCTACAGTCAAGGAGTCGGGTTGGCCCATTGTGTGGGAAGGCGGTTCTGGCCTGATGCTACCCGCCGGCACACCGACCGCAGTGGTGAACAAGATGGCGCTGGACGTTGAATTTGCCTTGAGCAAGTCTGAGGTAAAACTCGCCTTGCAACAAAACGGCGTGGAAGCCGCGCCGTTGAAAACCACTGAATTTTCGCAATCAGTTCGAGAAATTAGCGCGCAATGGGCCGGTGTAATTCGCAACTCGGGGGCTAAAGTCGATTGAATTGCCAGAGGATTCCATGGTCCGGTCAATATGGTTGAGGCGGCGCCACACTCACCCCTTCAATGCGATGCCGCGTCAGCGCTTGCCTCACGAATCCAGAGGATTTGAGATCTTCAACAAACCCCCGCAGGTAATGCACGTTGTCGGGATGCTCGGCCGGCGTGGCCATCGCTTGATGAATTTCCATGAAGCTCGGCTGTAACAGTCGAAGCCCTGGTACGCGTTGCATGTCGCGCTCGAGTTGCTGCTTGACGCCAGCAGCAACTTCCAGGCGCTGAGCGAGCATCAGATCGACCACCTGGTCTGAGCGCGTGGTGCGTATGAGCGTTGCGTGCTGGATAGTTCGGCTGAGATAAAGGTCATAGGCGCTTCGTGCAGCCACCGCCACGCGTATGCCTGATTTGTCCACGTCCGCAGGTGATTGCAAGGGGGAAGCCTGCGGCACGGCATAGGCGCCTTCGATGACCACATAGGGTGCGGTGAATTGCAAGCCTTGGCTGCGCAGCGGATCGATGGCAAAGAAACCAACATCCGCTTGCCCGCTCTGAACGGCCAGTACAGATTTGTTGGCTGCATCAAACGGAAGGAGCTGTACTTGTACTTGTAGTCGCCTGGCCAACTCGCGCGCAATATCCACGGAAACACCGCTGAGCTCTCCCGTGCTGGCATCCCGTCTGGCCAGCACGGCGTTTCCGTGATTAATAGCCACTCGCACAGCCCCTTGCTGGACCCAGGTGGGCAGAGGGCTGTCAAGGCGGTTGAGTGGCATTGAACAGCCCACCGCCAGAGTGGCTGTGCCGATCAGCAAGGTTCTTCTGCGTTGCAGGTTCAGACCAAGGGGGAGTGTTGGGGACGCGCGGCGATGGACCATGGAATCCCTGGATGAGCGGGTCTGGGGTGCCCTATGAGACAGGTTCGGGCTATTTTGATGGGATTGTCAGCGCAATTCAAGGGGTTTTACCAATGCAGGATGTGCCCGCCCGGAATAGATTCCCAACCACTTGATCGAACGCACATGGACACAATCCACGCCGCTGACTATCGACTGAACCAAGGATGAACATGGAATTACCCAGTCATCCCCATGTGCGCCTGACGCGTATGGGTGAGGTGCTGCAAGTCACGCTGGACCGTGTGGACCAGGATAACCGCATCAGTAACAGCATGTTGGAAGCGCTCACCGACAGCGTGCTGCTCGCGTCTCAGACTTGCCGCTTGCTGGTGTTAAGAGCCAATGGCCCCGACTTCTGCTTGGGGCGTGACATGCCTCCACCGCCGGTGGGCTCGAACACCACCGCCGAGCAAGTGCTGCGCGATGATGCGGCGCCTGTGTTGGCGCTGATGGATGCCATCCTGGCGTGCCCGGTGCCCTTGCTCTGTGCCGTTCAGGGTCGAACCTGGGGCATGGGTCTGGTGCTGGCCGCCGTGGCAGATGTGTCGGTGGCTGTTGAAAACAGTCGTTTTCGTCTCCGAGAACTTGAACGCGGTATTCCGCCGTGCCTCGCCATGGCGCCGTTGCTCGATCGCATGCCTGTGCAGGCCTTGTCACATCTGGTGCTGACGGCGGGCGAATTGGATGTGGCGCGCGCGCTGTCCTGGGGACTGGTGGGCGAGTCTTGTACGGCCAGTCGACTCGATATCGTGGTCCAAGAACTGGTGGACAAAATGCTGGGCTTTCCAGACCCCGCCGTTCGGGCTGTTAAGCGGTATCTCGCGCGAGCTCCCCGGCATGACATGGGTGCTGCGGCCCAAGAAGGCGCGCAGTTGTTGGCACAAGTTCTGGCTGCACGCTGATGTTCAACACCACACTCCCCAAGACGACATGGTACCGATGGGCGGCCGGCCTGTGCCTGATGGCCGGCCTGTCTGTGGCCTCGGCTGCATACCCCGAGCGCCCCGTTCGAATCCTGATCGGTTTCACGCCCGGCACCACCGGCGATGTGCTGCTGCGACTCCTGGCTCCTAAACTGGGCGAGCGCTGGGGTCAGCCTGTGGTGGTGGAGAATCGTCCCGGCGCCGGTAGCAGTCTGGCCGCTGAAGCGGTGGCCAAAGCGCCTGCTGATGGCTACACCTTGCTGATGAGCACCAGCGCAAATGTCATCAACGCCAGTTTGCCAAACCCGCAGAGGGTTGACTTTGTAAACGACCTGGTACCCCTGACGCTGCTGGCTGAAAACCCGGTGGTTCTGGTAACGTCTGGCAACTCCAATGCACGCCAGCTGGCTGACTTGATCGGTGCTGCTCGATCGGCGCCTGCGCGCATGTCCTTTGCCTCTTCCGGGAACGGGACCTTCACCCATTTGTATGGCGAGTTGTTCAACCTGTCGGCCGGTGTGAAACTGATTCATGTGCCCTACAAGGGCAGTACGCAAGCTTTGAGCGACGTGATGTCGGCCACGGTGGATGTGGCATTTTCACCGGTGACACCGGTGCTGGGCCTGGTCAAAAGTGGCAAGCTGCGAGCGCTGGGGGTGATTGGTCGCGCCCGATTGCCCGATTGGCCCGAGGTGCCTACCCTGGCACAGGCTGGCATTGCCGGTTTTGATTCGGCGCTGTGGTTTGGCCTGAATGCCCCTGTCGGGACCCCACCCGACGTGGCCCAGCGCATCATCACGGATTTCCAATGGGCGCTGTCGCAACCGGACATTCAGGCCCAACTGGTGGCCAAGGGCATTCACGCCATGCCCATGGGCACGGGGGTGTTTCGCGAGCTTATACAACGTGAGCAGGCGCAATGGGTGCGTCTGATCCGGCAGGCCAATATCCAGGTCGATTGACTGGGTGGTAGAGGGAGGCAATATGGTGGCACACAACATCCAGGGAAGTGGAAAGCATCACGTGCTGGTGCTGCATGGTTGGTTCGGGGACCACCAGGTGTGGCAGCCCACGTATCCCTTGCTCGATTTGCAGCACTTCACCTATGCATTTTTTGATTACCGTGGATACGGGGCCTCTCGACACCTCCAGGGTGATCACACCATGAACGAGATGGCGTTGGACGCCATTGCCCTGGCCGACCATCTGGGCTGGACGAATTTCTCGGTGGTGGGGCACTCGATGGGCGGCATGGCGGCACAAAAGGTGGCGATTGAAGTGCCCGATCGAGTTCGCAGCGTGGTGGGTGTGACCCCGGTGCCAGCCACCGGTGCGCCGCTACCTCCTGAAGTGCTGAAGTTTTTTGAGGCTGCAGCGCACAACGATGAAGCAGCCAGCGGTGTCATCGCCACGTCCTTGGGGCAGCGTCTGACACCTGTGATGACGCAACGAGTGTTGCAACACATGCGCTCAACAGTATCCCCGGACGTGTTTGGGCACTACCTGAAGGCGTTCACCGCGACCGATTTCTCGAGCCGCGCTGGCGAGCTCAAAGCCCCGCTGCTCGTGCTGGTGGGTGAACACGATGGTGGTGTGAGCGAAGACATGGTCAGGGCCGTGTATCCCCAGTTGTATCCTCATGTGCACATCGAGTTGCTGCCCAACTCAGGCCATTACCCCATGGTGGAAACGCCGGTCTATTTGGTGACCTTGATGGAGGAGTTCATGCGCAACCCCGCCGGCTCGGTCGCATAATTCGACATCGATTCCACAGGAGAAAGTCATGACCTCTTGCCGCTTGATACATCGATTCGTGCTGGCCTGCCTGTTCAGCCTGTGGGCCACAGTTTCGTTGGCGCAGCCCTGGCCAGCCAAGCCCATCAAGGTGGTCGTCAACTTCCCGCCAGGTGGGGCGGCCGATCAAATTGCCCGCGTCATTGGGCAACCCCTGTCCGAAGCCCTGGGCCAACCGGTGGTGATTGAAAATCGTGCCGGGGCCAATGGCAATCTGGGCGGCGAGGCCGTGGCCAAGTCAGCGCCCGATGGCTACACCCTGCTCATGAGTTCAGGCGGTATGGTGTCCGTCAACCCGCACATCTATGCCCGTATGTCCTTCGATCCGACCAAGGATCTCACGCCCGTGGCCGCCGCCGCTCGCGTGTTGGTGTTTCTGGTGGTCAAGCCCTCCTTGCCCGTGGACAACGTGCAGCAGTTTCTGGCTTACGCCAAGGCCAACCCGGGCCAACTCACCTTTGGGTCGGCGGGAAACGGAAGCTCTCCCCACCTGGCCGCCGAGATGATGAAGAGTCAGGCCGGGCTGTTTGCTGTTCACGTCCCTTACCGGGGCGCCGCACCTGCCTTGCAGGATTTGTTGGCGGGTCAGTTGGATTTTTATTTTGATCCCGGCATTGGGTTGAACCAGGTTCGTGCGGGCAAGTTGAAGTTGTTGGCGGTCGGTAGTCCCAAGCGTTCGCCCTTGTTTCCACAAGTGCCGACCCTTGACGAAGCCGGGCTCAAGGGATTCGATGCAGACACTGTCTTTGGTTTCTACGCACCCGCGGGTACGCCGCCCGACGTGGTCAGTCGACTCAACCGGGAGATCAACCGCACGCTGGGTTTGCCGGCGGTGCGTGACCGCATCCAGGCCTTGGGGGGCGAATCGCTGGTGATCAGTGCCGCCGAATTCGCTGCCAAAGCCAGCGAAGACTCGGCACGTTTTGGTGCCATCATCCGCGAGCGCAAGATCGTCGGGGATTGACGCCTGTTGACGATAGGTGATGGAGCGCCAATCAACTTGGTGACGACTTCTGTCGCCTCACCAAGACGCAGAAA